>NZ_KV813902.1:0-105036 GCF_001813755.1 Corynebacterium sp. HMSC074H12 | reverse complement strand
AGCCGGGCAAGCCAGGTGAGCCGAACGAGCCGGGCAAGCCGAACGAGCCAGGAGAGCCTAACGAGCCGGGCAAGCCGAACGAGCCGGGCAAGCCGAACGAGCCTCGTATCCCTGAGCTCGGTGGCTTGTGGCCGCTGCTCATTCCGCTGGTTCTTTTGCCGCCGGTCTTGAGTCACTTCTTCAAGCCGCCGCATGATCCTGCACTGCCGCAGAAGCCTTTCGAGCCGCTGAAGCCGCTGGATCCGAAGGCCCCAGGCGAGGCTCCGCAGCAACCGCAGCCGGAACAGCCGCAGCCGCAGGCACCAGGTGAGGCAGCGCAGCCGAGTGCTGTGGAGTCCAACAACAATGCTCAGCCGAGCCAGAGCGACAACACCACTCGCTCTACTGGCAAGACCTCGAGCACGAAGGACTCCAAGAAGAGTTCCTCTTCTAGAGCCCTGGCGAATACCGGTGCAAATATCCTGTGGCTTCTTGCCGCAGCATGGGCACTGATTGCTGGAGCAGTACTGCTTCTGCGTCCTGGTCGCCGCAAGGAGTCCTAGTCCGCTAGGAAGCTTCAGGGCCGGGTTGCCCTGAAGACACGGTTTACTAAGCCGTGAATGAAACGCCCGAGCATTAGCTCGGGCGTTTCTCTTTTGACTAGTTCATTGTGCTGGTTCGCTTCCGTTGTTGAGAGCCAATGCCGTGTATTAGGGCAGAGCCAAGACTGTGGGACAGGGAAACGGCGGATACCGTATTGATTGACCCGGTGACGTCGTTCGCTCACCTCGGCACTGGGGCTTAACTAGTGGCGCGCGTCCTTACGTGTGACTGTATTCGCCGCCTTCGTTGCTTCACCTGTGGCATCCCGTCCCGGTGTTCGTCGTCAAAGAAACCACCTGTGGTGCTGCCTTTCATGCAAGCCTCCCTTCGCGCTCGCGGGGGTGCGTCGGGAGGCTGATTGAGGTTCCACCGTGAGCGCGAAGGGGAGGGGCGCGGTCATGGTCGCGGGGGACTGGTTAGTCGATGTGACACTGGAAACTTTGCCATTGCACTTGCACGCAAGGTCGTTGCGGTGCCCGCCCGCGGCGGTTCGGCTGGCTTGGAGCCCTCGTCCCTGGTCGTCTTTCTAGCGAAATAAAAGGCCCCGGCCACCACGCTCGTAGTGAGTTCGTGGTGGCCGGGGCCTTGCTAGCGTCGCTGTGCTGTGTGCCAGCGCCTGGGGCTTAAGCGCCTTTAGACGTCGAAGGCTTCCTCCAGCAGGTTCTTCTGCTCAATCTGGTGAACCTTCGCGTTACCGGTAGCAGTCGAGGACTGCGAGCGGCGGGAGACGCGGACCATCTCCGGCATATCCGGGATGAGGTCGCGCAGGTGCTCGTTGTAGAACGGCCACGGGCCCTGGTTGGCCGGCTCGTCCTGTACGAAGCGAATCTGCGTTGCGTTCGGGTAGGCCTCGAAAGCCTCACGCAGGCGGTTGAACGGAATCGGGTGGAGCATCTCCACGCGCACGATGGCGATGTCGTCGCGGCCATCGGCTTCCTTCTTCTTGGCCAGCTCCCAGTAGAGCTTGCCGGAGACCAGCATGATGGTCTTGACCTTGTCGGTATCGCCGACCTTCTTGCCGTTGATGTCAACGTAGTTCGGGTCGTTGATGACGGACTGGAACTTCTTGACCTCAGTGAAGTCCTCCACAGAAGAGGTCGCGGCCTTGTTACGCAGCATGGACTTCGGCGTGAAGACGACCAGCGGGCGCTTCATCTCACCGAGTGCCTGGCGGCGCAGCAGGTGGAAGTGGTTAGCCGGGGTAGACGGCTGGGCCACGGTCATGGAGCCCTCAGCACACAGCTGCAGGAAGCGCTCAATGCGGGCGGAGGAGTGGTCCGGGCCCTGACCCTCGTAGCCGTGCGGCAGCAGAAGGATCAGGCTGGAGAGCTGGCCCCACTTGGCCTCACCGGAGGAGACGTACTCATCGATGATGGTCTGCGCACCGTTGGCGAAGTCACCGAACTGTGCCTCCCAAGCCACGACAGCATCCGGGTTACCCACGGTGTAGCCGTACTCGTAGCCCATGCCAGCGAACTCGGTCAGCGCGGAGTTGTAGACCATGAACTTGCCGCCATTGCCCTTGGACTCAGCCAGGCGGGCAACCGGGTTGTACTCGTTGCCCGTGCGCGGGTCGAAGGCCACAGCGTGGCGCTGGGTGAAGGTACCGCGGCGGGAATCCTCACCGGCCAGACGCACGACCTTGCCGGCGTTAGCCAGGGAGCCGAAGGCGATGAGCTCGCCCCAGCCCCAGTCGATGCCGCCCTCACGAGCAGACTTCTCGCGGTCCTTAGCCACCTTGGCCACGCGCTTGTGGTACTCGAAGCCCTCCGGAGGGGTGCCGTAGGCGTCACCAATCTCGGCGATTTCCTCGGCAGTGATGGAGGTGTCCAGACCACGGGTCAGCTCCTGGGAGGAGGTGATACCGGTCTGTTCCTTCGGACCAGCCTCTTCGGCCTTCTTGTGGTCGGCGAAGACGGACTCCATCTGGTCGTGGAAGTCGCGTGCAGCTGCCTCAGCCTCTTCATCGGAGAGGTCACCACGGCCGATGAGCTCCTCGGTGTAGCGCTCACGAACGGACTTGTGGTCATCGATGATGTCGTACAGCAGCGGCTGGGTCATGGACGGGTCATCGGCTTCGTTGTGGCCGCGCAGGCGGTAGCACACGAGGTCAATGAAGACGTCCTTGCCAAAGCGACGGCGGTACTCGGTAGCGAGCTTGCCCACCCAGACAACAGCCTCCGGGTTGTCGCCGTTGACGTGGAAGACCGGGCAGTCGAAGCCCTTAGCCAGGTCGGTGGCGTAGTGCGTGGAGCGGCCGGAGTCCGGGGTGGTGGTGAAGCCCACCTGGTTGTTGACCACAACGTGGACGGTGCCGCCGGTGGTGTAGCCGCGCAGCTGGGACAGGTTGATGGTCTCCTGGACCACGCCCAGGCCGGTGAAGGAAGCATCGCCGTGGAGCATGATCGGCACCACGGTGTGTGCGCCGGCGCCCTTGTCCAGGATGTCCTGCTTGGCGCGTGCGATACCTTCCATGACCGGGTCAACAGCCTCGAGGTGAGACGGGTTAGCGGCCAAGGTGACCTTGATTTCGCCGTCACCGAACATCTGCAGGTGCTCGCCCTCAGCGCCCAGGTGGTACTTCACGTCACCGGAGCCGCCCATCTGGCCGCCCTTGTAGTTGCCATCGAACTCGCCGAAGATATCCGCCAACGGCTTGCCCACGATGTTGAAGAGCACGTTGAGGCGGCCGCGGTGCGGCATGCCGATGACGACCTCGTCGAGGTCCTGGCCGGCAGCGGTGTCCACGATGGAATCCAGCAGGGCGATGAGGGACTCAGCACCCTCCAGGGAGAAGCGCTTCTGGCCCACGTACTTGGTCTGCAGGAAGTTCTCGAATGCCTCAGCGGCGTTGACCTTCTGCAGGATGTACTTCTGCTCGGAGTTGGTCGGCTTCGGCATTCCGGCCTCAATCTGCTCCTGCAGCCAGCCGCGCTCATCGCGGTCCAGGATGTGGGCGTACTCGGAGCCAACCTTGAGGGTGTAGGCGGCGCGCAGGCGGCTGACCACCTCACGCAGCGTCATGGTCTCCTTGCCGCCGAAACCGCCGACGTTGAAGGTGCGGTCCAGGTCCCAGATGGTCAGGCCGTGGGTAGCCAGGTCGAGGTCGCGGTGATCCGGCCAGGGCAGACCCGGCTGCTTCCAACCCAGCGGGTTGATGTCCGCAAGTAGGTGGCCACGGGAGCGGTAGGCCTCGATGTACTGCATAACGCGCGTGTTCTTGTCGACGCCCGTGTTGGGGACGTCGGCAGCCCAGCGGAAGGGCTGGTAGGGAACGCCCATCGATTCGAAGAGCTCGTCCCAGAAGGCATCGTCCAGAATCAGCTGGCCCACGGTGCGCAGGAACTCACCAGACTCCGCGCCCTGAATGACGCGGTGGTCGTAGGTGGAGGTCAGGGTAACCAGGCGGCCGACGCCGAGGTCTGCCAAGCGGTCGCCAGAGGTACCGGCGAACTCGGCCGGGTAGTCCATGGAACCCACACCGATGATGGAGCCGGAGCCCTTGGTCAGGCGGGCGATGGAGTGGCGGGTGCCGATGCCGCCCGGGTTGGTCAGGTTGATGGTAACCCCGGAGAAGTCATCCATCGTCAGCTTGTTCTTGCGGGAGCGGTCAACGATGTCCTGGTAGGCATCGATGAACTCGGAGAAGGTCTTGTTCTCCGCTTCCTTGATGGCAGCCACGACGAGGGCGCGGGAGCCATCCTTCTGCGGAAGGTCGATGGCCAGGCCCAGGTTGACGTGCTCCGGCTGGACGACGGTGGGCTTGCCGTCCTGCAGCTCGTAGCGCACGTTCATGTCCGGGTGGATCTGCACGGCCTTCACCAGCGCGTAGCCCAGGATGTGGGTGAAGGAGATCTTGCCGCCGCGGGTGCGCTTGAGGTGATCGTTGATCATCGCGCGGTTTTCCCACATGAGCTTGACCGGGATATCGCGCACCGTGGTAGCGGTGGGGATCTCCAGGGACTCGTCCATGTTCTTGGCAATGGCCTTGAACATGCCCTTGAGTACGCGGGAGCCCGGCTCCGGTGCTTCCTTGATGCGGTCCAGCGGGGACTCGGACTTCTTCTCCGTCTTCTTCGCAGCCTTCGCGGGTGCGGAGGAAGCCTTCTCCTCAGCCTGGTTCTTCTTGGGCGCGGCCTGTGCCGCGCTCTTCTTCTGGGTGGGGGTGCTGGATTGAGCGTTCGCAGCCTTGGACTGTGCGGCCGACTTCGGTGCCCCGTTGGCCTCAAAGTACTCGCGCCACTCCTTGTCTACGGAGTTCGGGTCCTTGGAGTACTGCTGAAACTGTTCGTCAATCAGCCACGCATTCGGGCCATAGATGCTCGAGTTGCTCACGGCAGATGCTCGCCTCTTTCTGTGCTTCTAAGTTTGTCTTTGTTCGACTCTAGTAGGCCAATCCACGGGTGCGAAAGGCACCCCGAAAAGTGTCTCCCCTTATGATACGGCCCTTGTAAGTTTGCTCACTACCCTGGGCGGGTTTCGCCCCTTTTATTCCCCCTGCAGGGGGGAGAGCTGGGTGCCCGCATGGTTGATCACTTGGCGTCCCAATTTACGGTTGGCGGTCGTTCCCAGTACCGCGCCCACACCCATCGGCAGCAGCTTGGACACCCATGCCCACTTGAGTTTCTTGGTGGCCTGCTTCATGAATAGCTTGGTCAAGCGGCCGTTGAGACCGCTAAGGGTGGGGCCGGAGAATCGCGAAAGAGTAGCAGCGGAGGTGACTCCGGAGAGCGAGGTTGCATCACCCACAAAGGTATCGACCAATGCGCTGCCTTGAGAACCAGTGAGCACCACTAGGACCAGGGCGCGGCGGCGTTCCTTGTCCCGGATGTTGTCACCGCGCAGGTGCGCGGAAGCCAGGATGTACCAAGCAGCCGCCTCGAGGAAGACCAGGGATTCCGCGCCGATAGTGGCTGCGCCGGTGACCAGGCCGATGCCAGGGATAGCCGCGGAGGCGCCCGCGGCAGCACCGGTACCGGTGATGATGTTCATGAAATGCTTGTCGATGAGCTCTTGCAGCTCCGCCGGACTGGCGTCGGGGTTGCGCTTCTTTAGGCCCTCGACATAGTTGATGATGACGGAGGACTGGACGGAGACGACTTTGTCGATGGCCGCCAGGAATCCCTTGGTGATGCGGTTGGCTTCATCGACCTCTAAGGTGCCCACGGCCTCTGCGGAGCCGGCTTGATCGACCGATGCTTCCCGGCGACTAACTGCCTTATCTTTGCTGTCCTTGCCAAAGACCTTGTCCAACATTGTCTCACCTAACTTTTAACTAAATCTGATTGTGAATCTGAACTGTATGTTTACCACCGTATCGAAAACGTTTTATTCAGCGCGCCTGCAGGTTAGGGCATTAGTGTATGAGTCATGAGCGAGTTTGAGCCTTCCCCTTCGCGCGAGGTCAGCGCGGCAGCGGCGCGCTTGCTTGCCGAATCCCTGCATGCCCGTGCCTGCGCCGCGCAGGAGGCGGCACGCACCGCGCTTGCCGACGACCTCACGGTGCTCACCACCAGCGGCTGGGTACGCGGCTGCATCGAAGAAGAGTTGCGCACGGACCGTCCGCTGAGCGCTCCGGTCCGCTCTTGGCGCGGCATTCCTTTCGGCGCGGATACGTCTGGCACCAACCGCTTCATGGAGCCGCGCCCCGCCCCGTCCTGGGAAGGCATCCGGGATTGCCGCGAGTTCGGGCACGTGGCCCCGCAGCCGGTCTATTCCTGGACGGATCGCATTGAAGGCGCAGAGGATTGCTTGACCCTTGATATCGTCCGCCCACACCGTACAGGTCCTTCGGAGACCTCGGCAGGCTCCGGGGCTCCGGCGGATTCCACGGCAGGGGAGAAGTTGCCCGTCGTGGTGTATCTGCATGGCGGCAGTTTCATTGTGGGTTCCTCCCACATGCTGATGTTGCGCGGCTTCGAGTTCGCGGCCCAGATGGGAGTGGTCTATGTTTCGGTGAATTTCCGCTTAGGCGCCTTGGGCTACCTTGACGTCCGCAGTCTTGGCGGGGAGGCCTGCGCCAACCCGGCCGTGGCGGATCAGGTCTTAGCGCTGGAGTGGGTGCGCGAGAATATTGCCGCCTTCGGCGGGGACCCGGACAACGTCACGCTCATGGGCGAATCCGCTGGCGGCGCAGCGGTCCTGACACTCATGGCCGTGCCGCGCGCAGAAGGGCTTTTTCACCGCGCGATTGCGCAGTCGCCGCCGATCGGCATGATTCATTCACGAGCGCAATCGGTGTTTTGGGCCCGCGAGCTGGTTCACAAGATGGCCTTGCCGCGCGATACCACAGCTGATGATCTGCGCCGCGAGGACTTCGCGGACCTAGTGCGCTCTGGCCAGTCCATGATGTGGCGCGCGGGCGAGTTGCTGTACCTGAACTCCTGCTATGCGCCGACTGTCGATGGGGACCTCATCCCGCAACATCCCATCGAAGCCTTTGAGGACGGCAACCAACACCCGGTGCCGCTGCTGGTGGGAACCAACTCCGGTGAGGCCAGCTTTGGAAAGTTCCTCTTCCAGCGCCAGAGCGCCCGGGAGCGCGCGGCCCTGCGACTTCTGGCTTCCTTCGATCCGGAGAGCGCGCCGGATGTCATCGCGGCCTACGGCGGTGCGGTCTCCCGCCGCGATTTCGGGGATTTGCTGACCGACGCCCTCTTTTGGGCCCCTACCGTCCGCGTGGCCTCCGAACACGCACGGCGCTATCCCACGTGGATGTACCGCTTCGACTTCGCTCCGGCGGCGCTGCGCTGGTTGGGTTTGGGGGCGATGCACTCGATGGAGCTCTCCAATATCTTTGGTGACCCGGGGGCGTCGCGCGTCTCCTTCCTGAACAGCATTGCCAAGCCCTCCGAGATGGAGGACGTAACCGAGGCCATGCAGGCGCAGTGGGGCGAGTTCATTCGGGGCGGAGCGCCTCTAGACAACTGGCCGCAATACCGCGCGCCGCAGCGCTCAACCATGGTTTTCGATGTGGAGCCGCGCGTGGAGGAGGCGCCGATGGAGGGGCGTCGCCAAGCATGGCAGTCCTACGACATGTTGGAGTGGGGTACTGGACGCCCGGAGATTCTGAAGGAACTGGGATTCCTGCTCGATGAACAGAGCTATTGACGGAGATCGCAGGTAAGATGTGTGGGGCCTTGGCAGCAGCCCGGGTGAGACTCCCACATGGACGGATGTTAATCACATGAGCTTTTTTGAAGATATCGCCTCTGCGCTGGACGGGGAGGGCATTGAGTCCCGCGTCAACGACGATGTGATGTTCGTGCCCATCACTTCCGATTTGGAAATCCAGTTTGTGGAAATTGACCCCATCCTGCCGGCGGCCAACGTCTACATTGCCGCGGCCGATGTGGATGAAGATGATGAAGACTTCGAGGCCGTTTTAGTGTCCGTGGCGTTCTCCGTCGAGGATGCAGTTGAGGCCGTGTCGCGTCACATTGCCACCGACCAAGTGGTGACGGTGCTGCGTGACCTGCTGGAAGGCACCGATGAGCGCATCGCCGAGTTGGAGTTTCTCCAGGATGAGTTCAACCCGAACCTCGTCGTGGCGGAAGTTGCCAACGACTCCGAGCTGCGCGTGCTGGTGGAGACCATCGACGGCGTCCCGAGCGCAGTCGTGCGTTTCCTCTCCTTCGACTTTGATGAGGAAGAGCTCGACGAGCTGGAAGACGAAGCAATCAGCAAGCTTTGGGAGGCCGAGGCCTCCGAGGACATGAGCGAGGAAGCGCGCGTCGCCCTGTTCGGCTCCGCGGAAGACGAAGACGGCGGGCTAGCCCCCATCATCGAGGTTCCCGCCGAGGCCCTCGAGCTGGGAACCTACACTGACTTCGACCGCCTCTTTGACGTCCTGAGCCTCGTCTCCGATCAAGCCCTGGATTGGGAAGCTCAACTGGTGAGCATCGATGACTCCGACTTCGACGAGCCGGAGGTCTATGACATCTTCGGCGCCGACGATGAGGATGAGGACGACGTTCTCTTCGACGACGACGATGACGAGGACTACGACGAAGACTCCGAAGACGCCGAAGAAGACAACGAGTCTGACTAAACAGACGACACCGAGCTTCTACGGTAGGGTAAGCGGGTATTATTTCTCGACTTCGAAGAGGAGCAGCCGCAGCCAATGCCGGATAACAAGGCATCGCACAGCCAGCGTCTGTGTGTTGGATCCGCTCTAGCATGCTTGTGCCTGGCTTGGGCTCTGACGCTGGCCCCGAGCTACGGCCACACAGGCTTTGTCTTCGATTCCGCCTTATCAACCGGTGCATGGTGCCTGAGTTTGCTGGGAGCACTGCTGTTCATCGCTGCGCAATGGCGATCCTTGGGAAACCACGCGCTTGTCAACCCGCTGCTGGCGGTGGCGGCGAACCTACTGTTGTCGTCGCTGATTTTCAACGTCAACATCCCCTTGTACCTCGACATGATGGGCACGGCGTTTATCGCAATCGTCTACGGCCCCGTCTTAGGAATCGGCACGTCAGTTTTAAGTGCGTGCCTGGCCAGCATCAACAACCCGCTGCTCTTGGTCTATCTGCCGACCGCGGTGGTGGTGGCTTACCTGTTTGGTTGGCTAGCGCGCCGCGGAGTGTTCAAGCGGATGGTGGCCATGATGCTCGCCGGAACCGGGGTAGGCGTGGTTGCCGGGCTACTATCCGCTATGTCGACCTTGCTCCTTCCAACTGAGTACGAGCAGCAAGGGCCCCTCCAACTTCTGGCATTGCTGGAGCTGATCCTGCGCGACGAGCGCCTGGCAGTCCTAGTGCAAACCTTGAGCTCCGACATCATTGATAAGACTTTTACGGTGCTCGTGGTCTGCTTTTCCATTCGCTTGGCGCCGCGGGCGATCCGCCGCCTCTATGATTTCCCGGAGACACGCCCGGCTCTCGGCCGCGTGCTAACAGAGGATCGGTTCTCGCTTTCGCTTGAAGAAGAGCCACCCCGCAACTTTTTCGAGCGCATGCAGCGCTACTTCTAGCAGGCGTACAACGCTCGAGACTGAGCCTCATGCACTGCGGAGGGAGCGCATTACGCAGCCTGGCTGAAGCCTTCGAAGAGCGAGAGTGGTGAATGCACCGGGGTATAAGCGCTATCCACCAGCCACACAAACGTGGCCGCGCTGCTGCTGGAAATTTCATGCACTGCGGAGACGAGCTCCTCTGGGACTAGGGCGCGCACCCATGCCTCCGCCAACGAAGGGGAAACCGGGCGGCCGGTGGGGTCGGTGATGCGCACCGTAATGAGATAGGACGGCACGCGCCTTTCGCCGTAGCCCAGTACGCGAGCCTTGGCGCGCTCACCCACGCGGTGGCGCGAGACAGTAAAGGTCAGCGGTAGTGATTTGCTATCCTGTATGTCTACTGGTGGCAACACCTTTGATGGCGGCCGCCATTGCGGAGTGGGTCGCGCGAGCGAGCGCGGGTGGCGGATGATGCTTTCGATGGAGCGAAGAGTTTCATGGTGGTGGTAGAGGATCTCAGTGGTGAGTTCGCTCGTACTCACGTCGGCCGGGAAAGGGGACTGAACGGACTGGTGAATGCTGCTGTAGTTCTTCATGGCCCACACACTAGGGGTAGGCACGGACATCACCGCACACAGATCCGAACAGTTGTTCGAGCAGGCGTTCGGTCATTTGACGTGATGAGCTACAGTGAGTGGCGATATGAAAAATACTGCAGCACCGCAGGTTAAAATCCCGCGGGAAATCTGGGTCATGGTCACCGCCGGGTTCATCATCGCCTTAGGCTATGGTCTCATCGCGCCGCTGCTGCCGCAGTTCATCGTCAGCTTTGACGTCTCGATGGCCGCGGCCGGTCTGGTTGTCTCCGTCTTTTCTGCCAGCCGTCTCATCTTCGCCCCGGCTGCGGGCTTTCTCATCGACCGCGTAGGTACGCGCAGGGTGTACGTGACGGGATTGCTTACCGTGGCAGTTACCACCGGCCTCGTGGGCGTGGCGCAGGAGTACTGGCAGATCCTCGCCTTGCGCACTATCGCCGGTATTGGTTCGACGATGTTCACCGTCGCGGCGATGGGGCTCATCGTGCGCCTCGCCCCACCCAGCATCCGCGGGCGCTGTTCGGCCACCTATGCCACGTCCTTCCTCCTCGGTAACGTCATCGGCCCTCTCGTTGGCGCGAGCCTCTCCTTCCTGGGCTTCCGCTGGCCCTTCTTTATCTACGGTGTTGGTGTGGCGATTGCGGCGCTCGTCGTGTGGAGCCTCATGCCGCCTGTGTCCAAGGCTGATGAGAGCCGACGCAGCCTCCCGCCAATGCGCTTGGAGGAGGCCTGGGCGGACACTGCTTATCGTGCAGTGCTGACGTCAAACTTCGCCCAAGGCTGGATCAACATGGGCGTGCGCGTAGCCGTCCTACCGCTGTTTGCCGCTGCGATTTTTGCCAACGGCGCATCCGCGTCGGGTATCGCATTGGCGGTCTTTGCTGCGGGCAACGCCATCGTCCTGCAATTCTCCGGCTCCTGGTCCGACCGCGTGGGGCGTCGTCCACTGATTGTGGCGGGTCTCGTGGGGTCTGCCTTGTTCGTTGGAACACTGGGCTTGGCGACGAACATCGTTTCCCTGCTCATCCTCTCCGCCCTGTCCGGCGCGGCTTCGGGCCTTATCGCCCCTTCGCAGCAGGCGGCTGTGGCAGACATCGTTGGTTCCCAGCGCTCGGGTGGCCAGGTGCTGTCGACATTCCAGATGGCAGGCGATTTCGGGCAAATCCTGGGCCCCATCGTCATCGGTCTCCTGGCGGATAGGTACGGGTTTGAGACAGCCTTTGGTTTCTGCGCGATTGTCGCCGTGGCAGGTGTTGTGGCGTGGATGTTTGGTCGCGACACCCTAGGGGAGAGGAAAGGTATCCTGCGGGGTCTGCGCCGCCGCTACCGCCCACGGCGTTAATAGGCGTGGCTCTATCTAGCGAGTACGGCGCACTTTCTTGCTGCAGGCAGCCCACGGAGGGGTGGTGCCAGTTTTGAAGCTGCGCTCCCGAAAACGCGTAAAGCCATACACGGAAGTTTCGGAAACGTTATCAGGGCGGCTCCATCCCTTCCGGCTACGCTCGCTCGCGGCTCCCATGACCGTCCTCCACACTTCTGCACCAGGGCATCAGAGACTAATCTTTTCTTAATCTGCTAAGGAAATCTTAATTTAACGGTGCTTACGGCGTCAACTTCATAGCCTGACCATCATTGAGGTTTAAGCCACAGTGCGCCCGGCGGCGTAGAGCTGCTTAGGCATATCGCGGCGAAGGCTCCATTCAAACTGGATGGGTTTCTCGCCTCGGTGCGTGACGTAATCGACGTTGCCCAAGAAGGTATACGCCGACGCCGTGTCGACTTTGTTCCGCTTAGTAAAACGCGTAGCGATGATGATGTTGCCGTTGAGTTCGTGGTGATGGATGTAGCGTCGGGCCATTGCGGACTTGAGCGACGTGGTGGATTGGGATTCCCAGTGCAAACGATCTGGCGACAGCGGATAATCGCGGTAGTTCGTCGAGGCACTGACGTTTTCATCCTTCTGGAATGTGACGAGGAAGAGATCAGTGTTGGAGGCATCGAAGCGGCGCACGCCCTCACGTGGCAAGTTTGCGAGCTTGCGCAACGGGCCATCGTCCAATGCCCCGACCAGTTCGGCAAGACTGTAGTCCGCGTGAGTTTCTAAGACGCTATTCGTTGATTTCTCCGGGATGACGCGGGACCGGTCGAGCGTGAGCTGCATGACCTGAGTAACCTCAGCGACGAAGGAAGGACAGGCCCGGATGATACGCAGGGCCTCATCAAGGGATTCCGGCACCGTCGTATTTGAATTTGCCCACAGAGCCAGCACGAGCATGGTGGCATATCGGGTTTGCTCGGGAGTCATGTCTTTCTCGTTGGGCCCGTCCGGAGAAATAAGAAGACTGTAGGCCGCTACGCGGTTCGGGTCATTGATGTGCAGTAGCACGCGGATTCGGCTGAGAAGAAACTCCTCGTGTTCATTTGCGGGGGCGGAGGGCAACAGTTCTTCGTCGCGCAGCAGCGTGGTCCACGTAATACCCTTGCGGCGGTAGAGGTCTTCCACTGGAACGCCGGAACTATTAATGAAACCAGCGAGGTCGGTCGTGCCGTAGTCAGTAATGAGTGCCCGTATCTTCTTGATGGAGTTACGGGCCAAGCGCTTGATGTTCTTCAAGACACGCTCGGTAGTCACGCGGTCCAAAGTGATGTTGGAGCCCGGTGGGGCGGTGGGGAAGCCCTGCTCCACCTCCTTGGCTAGGTTCTTTCCGCGTGCGGCGGTCAGAACCTTGAATCGTTCTTCGAAATCGAATTCTTCGTGCTGGATCCCCAGGAAATCAAAGACAGTGCAAGAATTTTTTCTCTCGTGGAGGCGTAAACCGCGGCCAAGTTGTTGGACAAAGAGCACAGGGCTTTGCGTCGGGCGCAGAAGCAACAGCGTGTTGACCGCTGGGATGTCGACGCCTTCGTTGAAAATATCGACCGCGAAGATAATCTTGATAGTGCCTTCGCGAAGCTGCTCGATGGCGCGGCGACGCTCATCAACGCTGAGCTTACTGCTGACCGCCAGGGAAGGGATGCCGAAAAGGTTGAATTGCTCCGCCATGTATTCGGCGTGGGCGATGGTCACGCAGAAGCCAAGGGCCTTCATCTCGGAGAGATCGAAAATGCGACGGTTGAGCTCATTGATGATGAACCTGGTGCGCTTTTCACCGGCCTTGATATAGAACTCGCTGAGCTCCGAAGCCTGGTAGTCCTTCTTCCCGCGGTTCCAAGTCAGACTCGTCAGGTCCGTGTCATCGTCCACCCCGTAGTAGTGCAAGGGTGCAAGGAGCTGTAGGCGCAACGCATCCCAGAGGCGGAGTTCATGGGCCACGCGGTAGTCGAAATACTTCTGTACGTTTTCGCCGTCACCGCGCTCCGGTGTGGCCGTTAGCCCCAAGAGCTCGCGCGGTTGCAGGTAGTCGAGCACTGCCCGGTAGGTCGAAGCCTCGGCGTGGTGGAACTCATCGATGACGACGACTTCAAAGTGATCCGGCGCAATCTGGGCCATGCGCTTCCCTTGCAGGGACTGGATGCTGGCGAAGACATGGTCCCACTCGGCTGGCTGCTCACCGCTGACGAGGAGCTCACCAAAACCAGAAGTGCGAAGAACCTCGCGGTAGGTTCGCTGGGCCTGGGTAAGAATCTCGCGCCGATGCGCAATGAATAGTAGCCGTGGCCTACGCCCCAGCTTCTCGCATAAGCGGCGGTAGTCCAGTGCTGCCACAACAGTCTTGCCTGTACCGGTGGCAGCAATGAGGAGGTTGCGGTGGCGATCGTGAACTTCGCGTTCGGACTCTAGGGCTTCAAGCATCTCCTCCTGGTAGGGGTAGGGCTCAACGCGAAGGCCAGATAGCTCGAGCTTCTCGCCGTGCTTTGATTCGAGAAATTTGGCGCTGCCGAGCGCGTTTACGAGGCGGTCGTAGTCTTCCTCGGGGTCGAAGGCTTTGAAGTGAGTGTCGTACCAGTAGCTATCGAAGGTCTTGATGAATTTTTCGATGATCTCCGGAGTGGAGGAGCGGGAGCCGCGGACGTTCCATTCCCAGCCGTCGACAAGCGCCGAGCGCGAAAGATTTGAGCTACCGATGAACGCGGTATCGAAGCCAGACTGGCGGCGGAAGAGCCAGGCCTTGGCATGCAGGCGAGTGGTCTTGTGCTCATAGCAAATCCGGACCTCAGCGCCATAGTCCTCCACGAGACGACGCACGGCGGCGGCTTCGGTCGCTCCGCAATACGTCGAAGTGATGACGCGCAGCGGGATCTGATGATCCCTGAGGTACTCCAGTTGATCGCTGATGACCGCAATACCCGAACTCTTGATGAAAGCGCACAGCAAATCGACGGAGTCCGCAGTGCGGATCTCGCGGGCGATCTCGACCGACATATTGGTGTCGTCCACGCTGTTGGTGAACAAAGCACTGGCGTTGAGTGAGACCTCGGGAAGCTCTGGTGCCTCTGCGAGCTCTGAGCTGTAGATGGCATAGAGCAGCTGTTCCGCAGAAATAGACTCATCTTCCCCGAGGTGTTGTGCGAGTCCATTAATGAGGGCCACGCGCTCCTCGGGCTTATTTAGCTCTGTTAGTTTTTGCTCGAGGACCTTGGCAAAATGCTGGGACACTGCCGCGGCGAACCGAGGGTTCACGTCTTTCATGGTTCCATGGGCGATGCCCGTTGCGGCCGTGGGACGAGCCCGCTTAGTTTCCTCGATCCGCTCCTGGATACGAGCGGTGACCGGGGTTTCATAGATGCCGAAAGGCAGGAGAGAATCGGAACTCATAGGCGCGAAGAAACCAGCTTGACGGCGGGGATGTCTGCGGGAGCCCAGTCGAGTTCCTGCGCTTCGGAAGGGGACACCCAGCGAGAGGCATCGTGATCACTGAGAGCCAGGTCGCCGGACTCGATGGTGCACAGGAATGTAGTGAGCTCGATGGTGGCGAAGTCGTACTCATAGACGGTCGTGGTGACCTTGTCACCCACGGTTGCCGTCACGGATAGCTCTTCCTTAATTTCACGCGCGAGAGCCTGCTCGGGTGTTTCACCGAGTTCAATCTTGCCGCCCGGAAATTCCCACTGGCCGGCTAGGGATTTTCCCGGGGCTTTGCGGCAGGCCAGGAATCGATTGCCCTTAGCGAAGACGGCTCCGACAACGCGAATCGGTGAACTCATGGGGACCAGTATGCCGGCTGGGCCCGGTCTTATCTAGGAATTCGTGTCCGCGGCAGCAGAAAAGTGCGCCGTCACAATGTCATCAATCAACCGCGCAGCCAGCTTGGCGGTGTGGGCGTCGGTGTCGAAGGTGGGGTTGAGCTCGACGACGTCGACAAGCGCGAGGCGTCCCGTGGCGGCGATGGCGAGTGCTAGTTCGCGGATGATGTTCACAGGCACGCCGAGGCCGGCGGGGGCGGAGACGCCAGGGGCCTGGTCGGCAGGCAGGACATCCAGGTCGATGGAAAGGTGAATGGGCTTCGTGCCGGCGCAGATGCGCTCGACGGTTTCGCGCAGCTGGGCGCGGTCCATGCTGAGCAGTTCCTCATCGAGGACGACGGTGACGCCGAGGGCAGAGGCTTCGTCGAAAAGTACGGGCGTGTTGTTGGGACGGGAGATACCCAGGACGGAATAGTCGAAGTCCTCCCGGCCCACCAGTTCAGAAATCTGCTTGAACGGGGTGCCGGAGGTGGGCACGTCCGCGGTGCGGAGATCGAAGTGCGCGTCCAGGTTGATGATCTGCAGCGGGCCCTGAGCCCTAAAGGCGCCGCGGTGGGAACCGAAGGCGGTCTCGTGCCCGCCGCCGAGGATTATGGGCAGGTGCCCGGCGCGCGAGAGTGTCTCCACTGCGTCGGAGAGGCGCGCATGGGAGCCTTCCAGGTCGGTGCCTTGGGTGGTGATCGTGCCGGCGTCGTAAAGCGGGTGCGTATGGTGCAGCGCCAGGGAACCCAGGGCGGTGCGCAGTGCGGCCGGGCCCGCAGCCGCGCCGGGGCGGCCATGGTTGCGCTCAACGCCCTCGTCGGAGGCGAAACCAAGGAGTACCACGCCGGGTTGTTCCTGGGGGCTCGCTGGGTCGAGGGGGCGAACCACGCTGTGCCACCGCGCGTGCTCAAGGCCCGGGCCGTCGGAGCGGCCGGACCACTCGGGGGCAGGGGAGTAGGCGGGGGCATCAACGGTGTTCATGGTTATCCTTTCGCGTCTGTTCCTTGTTGGGCTGTATCTTGTGGAGCTGTTCCCTGTGGGGTGCTCGCGGCGGCGCTGCGGCGGCCGGTGAGGTAAAAGATGGCGGACATCAGGAGGATGAAGATAACGCCCGTGGCGAGTGCCGGGCGGTATTGCTCCTGCCACACCATGATGCCAAAAGTGAAGATGATGAAGGCGATGGAGAAGTATTGGCCCCAGGGCCAGAAGGGGACGGTGTATTTCAGGCTGGCGCGTTCTTCGGGTGGCATCTGGCGGCGGGAGGCCACGTGGGCGAGCAGAATCATCAGCCACACGTAGATGGTGGCAAAGGTGGCCAGGGAGGCGATGACCTCAAAGACGTTATCCGGGATGAGCGCGTTGAGTCCGGTGCCGATGATCATGACGATGAGCAGGATGATCATGGTCATGACCGGCACACCGCGGGTCTTTTTGGCCATGACCTTCGGAGCGAGGTTCTGGCGGGCCAGGCCGGTGAGAACGTTGCCGGCACCGAAGAGATCGGCGTTGATGGCAGAGACCGCCGCGGTGATGACGACGACGTTGAGGGCGGCCGCAGCCCAGGTGACGCCGAGGGTGGAGAAGATTTGGACGAAGGGGCTTTCCTCGCCGGTGATGCTGCGCCAGGGGTTGATCATGAGGATGACCAGGATGGCCAGGACATAGAACAGCAGGATGCGCACCGGGATGGTGTTGACGGCCTTGGGCACGGACTTGGCGGGGTCTTCTGCCTCCGCACTGGCCACGCCCACGATTTCCGTGCCGCCGAAGGCGAAGAGGACCAGGATGAAGGAGGCGACCATGCCGGAGACGCCGTTGGGGAAGAAGCCGCCATCGTTGACCAGGTTGACAGGGCCGGTGGTCTCCGCGGTGGAGAGGCCGAAGACTAAGACAGCCACGCCACCTAGGATCATGGCGATGACGGCGCCGACCTTGACGATGGTGAAGGCGAATTCCAGCTCGCCGAAGGCTTTGACGGTGGCGAGGTTGGCGCCGCCGACGAGGAGAAGCGTGCCGGCGACCCACACCCACTGGGGCGATCCGGGGAACCAGAATTGCATGTAGACGCCGATGGCGGTGAGATCCGCGAGGGCCACGATGACCATCTCGAAGGCGAACATCCAGCCGGTGATATAGCCGGCCCAGGGGCCTAGGAAGGTGCGGGCGTACTCGGCGAAGGAGCCGGTGACGGGGTGATGCACGGACATCTCACCGAGTGCGCGCAGGAGGAAGTAAACCACGGCGCCGCCGAGGAGGTAGACCAAGAGGACCGAGGGGCCGGCGGCTTGGATGGCGCCGGCGGAGCCGTAGAACAGGCCGGTGCCGATGGCCGAGCCCAAGGCGATGAAGTGCAGGTGCCGGTGTTTCAAGCCGGGGCGCTTGGTGGTGGTTTCTGCCACGGGGATGCGTCCTCCTCTGAGCCCCTCTTGTGGCGCTAGCTAGTCTTAGCGCTGCGGATGAGGGGAGTGGTTGGTGCGAGTGATTCCGGGAGCTACTTTCCTCTAGTTCAGATGTGCGGTCAATTTTTTTGTGGTGGGGGTAGCTCACCTAGGCCTATGACGGCGAACTCATTCATTCTGTGGGGGTGAATTGGATGACATCTACGTGTGGCTCCGCTAACATATGGAAGACCTGCGTGTGGCTGTCGCGTGGGCATGGCTTAAAGCAATCGCCTTGTAGTGGCGTGTGTTTGCTTGGCACGTTCAAGAAGTGAGCGTGTTGTGGCCGTGCTAATGACGTGTCGTTTCCACCACCGTGAGGTAGAACATGAACTCTGAAGACGCAATCGTTGACGCCTTCTACGAGAGCGACGACGATGTCCCCTCCAAGAAGGGCATCTGGCGCCTCTTTGTCTACAGCGCTATTGGCGCTTTCGTATTCTTCTTTCCCATCAGCTACGACGGAAAGAAGTCCATCCCGCTTGACCACATGGTCACCATCATCCGCACCTATGCGGACGTCTTGGTGCCTTGGTTCATCCTGGCGCTGGCGCTCTACGGCACGGTGCGCAGCATCGTGAATAAAAACTGGAAAGAAGGCCCGCTCCAGGCGGTTTTTACCGTCCTCAACGTGGTGGGCCTGGTGGTCTCCTTCCTGATGGTCATCGGAAAGCTTCCCGGAGTGCTGGGCAACGAGGACATCGTGCCCTTCCTGTGGAACTCGATTGCCACGCCAGTCGGGCTCATCGTGCCCATCGGCGGCGCGTTCTTGGCCTTGCTCATCAGCTACGGCCTTCTGGAATTCGTCGGCGTATTCATGCAGCCCATCATGCGCCCGCTGTGGCGCACGCCGGGGCGCTCCGCCATTGACGCGGTGGCCTCCTTCGTGGGCTCCTACTCTTTGGGAATCCTCATTACTGACCGCGTGTACCAGCGCGGCGGCTATACCGCGCGTGAGGCTTCCATCATCGCGACGGGCTTCTCGACGGTCTCCGCTGCCTTCATGGTGATCGTCGCCAAGCAGCTCGACCTTATGGATATGTGGGGCATCTACTTCGGTGTCTCCCTCGTGGTGACCTTCCTGGTCACCGCGATTACCGTGTGGATTCCGCCGCTGAGCAGGATTCCTGATGATTACATCGATGGTGTGGAAGCGGATCCGGAAAAGCCGGTGAAGGGCAATTTCTTTAAGGCCGCGTGGCGGGAAGCGCTGCTGGCGCTGGACCGCGCGCCGTCTTTGGGCGCTGCCATTTGGGAGAACCTGCGCGATGGCGTGCGCATGGCGTCGGCGATTGTGCCCTCCATCATGTCCGTGGGCCTGATTGGCCTGCTGCTGGCTAACTTCACGCCCCTCTTTGATTGGCTGGGCTACCTGTTCTACCCGTTCGCGTGGCTTGTCCAGCTGCCGGAGCCGGAGCTGGCGGGCAAGGCCGCTGCTATGGGTATTGCGGAGATGTTCCTGCCGGCGACGGCCGTGGCGGGCTCTGAAAGCATGGTGCTCAAGTTCGTCATCGGCGTGGTGGCTATCTCCGCCATTATCTTCTTCTCCGCGCTGGTGCCGTGCATCCTAGCCACCAAGATTCCGATTAAGCTCTGGCAGATCGTGGTCATCTGGTTCGAGCGCGTGGTGCTGACCATCATTATTGCGACGCCGATTGCCTTCCTGGTGACTTAGCTGGGACTTGTACGAGGGCTCACTAGAATGTGGGCCCATGAGTACCTCCCGAGTCCCGGCGGCGCGCAATGCGCTGGAGATCCTCCGGCTGCTGTCCACTATCGACGTGCCGATTTCCGCCGCGCGCATCCGCAGTGAGCTGGACCTGCCGCGCTCCACTACCTATCACCTGCTCAAGGAGATGGTGGACGCGGGATTTGTGGTGCACCTGCCGGAGAACCAGACCTATGGGTTGGGGCTCGTTGCCTATTCGATGGCTGCTGCCTACGCCACGCAGCAGCCCCTGGTGCGGGTAACCCAGGGGCACCTCGAGCGGATTGCCAGCAGTGTCGGGGGATCGGGGCACCTGTCGCGTTTGGCGGGCTCGGAGATTCTCTACCTCAACGAGATTCGCGCGCCGGGGGCGCTGTCCTTGGTGACGGAGAGGGGAGTGCGGCTGCAGGCGCAGCGCACGGCCTCTGGGCGGGCGATGCTGGCCCTGCTCCCAGAGGCGGAGTGGCGTGCAGCATTCGTCCCCGGTTCTTTAGGTTTTGGGGAGTACAAGGAAATCTTGCGCCAGGTGCGCGAACGCGGATGGGCCGAAGAGGTTGAGGTGGTGGCGCGCGGGCAGGCGTCGGTAGGCGTGGCGGTGGTTGACCACGTGGGCAGGCCCGCGGCGGCGCTGGCGGTGACCTTCCCGGTGGGGACTGCCGACGCCGCCGACGTCGCCCAGCAACTGCACGCGGCAGCGCAGCAGGTGGCGGAGAGGATGTACGGGCGCCGCTAACAGCTGGTGCCCGGAGTATTGGCGCGCCGGGCAGCCTGTTGTACTATGAGCGCAACGCGTAAGGCTGTCGCGCGTATCACTATTTATCTATTCTTGTGAAAGCAAGTACGTGTTTTCGCGTGCCTTCCTCCCTTCCACGTGGGTGGTGGGGCGTGGGCAACGCAGCGACGTCGAAGGAGCCTTACATGTCTAATTCTTATCCCTCCACCGTGACCGTGGGTATCGGTGCGCTGAGCATCGAGGAGGTCGTGGCCGTTGCGCGCTACGGCGCGAAGGTGGAAATTTCCGAGGACGCCCTGGCGGAAATCGCCTCGACCCGCGAGCGCGTCGAGGAGCTGGCCCAGGATCCGACTCCGGTTTATGGCATTTCCACCGGCTTCGGTGCCCTAGCGCGCCGCCACATTCCGGAGGAGATGCGCGCGCAGCTGCAGCTTTCGCTCGTGCGCTCGCATGCAGCAGGCACGGGCCCGGAGGTTGAGCAAGAGGTCATTCGCGCGCTCATGCTGCTGCGCCTGTCCACCCTGTGCACTGGGCGTACTGGCGTGCGTCCGGTGGTGGCGGAAACCTATGCTGCGGTCCTCAACGCCAACATCCACCCGGTGGTCCGCGAATACGGCTCCCTGGGATGCTCCGGCGACTTGGCTCCGCTTGCGCATTGTGCGCTGGCGCTGCTGGGTGAGGGCGAGGTGCGCGTCGACGGCGGTGAGGCCACCCCGGCCGCCGAGGCGCTGTCGGCTGCGGGCATTGAACCGCTCAAGCTGCGGGAGAAGGAAGGCCTAGCACTCATTAACGGCACCGATGGCATGCTGGGCCAGCTCTGCCTGGCTATCACCGACCTGCGCGAGCTTGCCAAGACCGCCGATATCGCCACCGCGATGACGGTGGAAGGCCTGCTGGGTACGCTCGTGGTCTTCGCTGATGACCTGCAGCAGCTGCGACCGCACCCAGGCCAGGCAGATGCCGCCGCCAATATCCTTCAGGTTGCGGAGGGCTCGGAGATTCTCGCGGCCGCCCTCGAAGAATTCAAGAAGAAGCAAGTCCAGGACGCCTACTCGGTGCGCTGTGCCCCGCAGGTGGCCGGTGGTTTCCGCGACACGGTGACACACACAGCAACGGTTGCTGAGCGCGAGCTGGCCGCGGCCGTCGACAACCCGGTGGTGGCCAAGGATGGGCGCGTGGTCTCCAACGGCAACTTCCACGGCGCGCCGGTGGCCTACGCGCTGGACTTCCTGGCCATCGTGGTGGCTGACCTAGCCTCGATTTCCGAGCGCCGCACCGATCGCTTCCTCGATGTTGCCCGCAACCGCGGCCTCAACGCCTTCCTGGCGGATGACCCGGGCGTGGACTCCGGCCACATGATCGCGCAGTATGCGCAGGCGGGCATCGTCTCTGAGCTCAAGCGCTTGGCCAACCCGTCCTCGGCGGATTCCATTCCGTCTTCGGCCATGCAGGAGGATCACGTATCCATGGGCTGGTCGGGTGCCCGCAAGCTGCGCAAGGCCGTGGACGGTCTGCAGCGCGTCCTCGCCATTGAAATCCTCACTGCCGCCCGCGCCATCGATATGCGCGAGGGCCAGCCGGCCAAGGGTACCGGCGCGGTCATCGATGCCCTGCGCCAGACCGTCCAAGGCCCGGGCACCGACCGCTACCTCTCTCCGGAGATCGAGGAGACCGTGCGCCTGGTCAAGGAGGGTGCGCTGGTGGCTGCGGTAGAGGGGGCCGTCGGCACGCTGCGCTAAACACCTCCCGCCCCATGGCATGTGCCATGGGGCCTTCTCTTGCCGTCTTATTTCCAAAAATGCAGACCTGGAAGTGCAGACCTGCTGGTCGTCGCAAAGCACTGCCTTGCGCTGGACGACGCCCACCTGCACATCTGCACTTCCAGGTCTGCACTTTTGGCTGGGCACCGGATTGCAGGTAGTGCGGCGGAGGCGAAGAACGGAAGCCTATCTGTGGCGAGGCGCACAAAGCTGGGTTATGAGTAGTGCATGAACAATGAACAACTCTTTAACTTCTTAGACCAGCATCTTATCGACCTTCGCAAGCTACCCAATGATGATCCCCGGTGGAAGAAGGTGCACGCCGGCAAGGTGGCCAAACTGGCGTGGTGCTTCGTGCTGCCGATGGTGCATTGGCACGAACTCAAGCCGTGGCAGAAGGAGACCGCGAAGGCGTACGTGCTCGGGTTGACCTTGCCCAAGGCGACATTAGTGGGAAAGTCCGCCGCCCTTATTCATGGAATTCCGCTGGTTGTGCCGCCGACCGAATGGGAGGCGACGTTGCCTTCGAACTCGGTACCTCCACGATCTAAAGCCACTGTCCGTTATCGCCGCATGGACTTGCGCGGTAAAGAGACGGTGGTTCACGGGATTCGCGTGTCAACCCTGGAGCGCACGGCCATTGATATTGCGCGGTTCTATGGATTTGAGGAGGGGCTCGTTGCCGCCGATGACGTGCGGGCGCGCAATGTTGGCCAGTTCTGGATCAGTGAGACGCTCGGCGCTATGGGGAGAGTTAAGGGTGTTGCCGCCGCGCGGCGGGCGGTTGCTGAAAGCGTCAATTGCGCGGAGTCACCGTGGGAATCCTATGCCCGTGCCTTGATTCTTGCGGCGGACTACCCGGAGCTGCGCTGGGTCAAGGCGCAGTATGTGATTGAGAACTATCGAGCGGATCTGGTCATTAATGGGTGGCTCGTGATTGAGATTGACGGAAACGTCAAGTACCGCTTCGAGGCCGAAGAGGTAATTCGCGCGGAGCATCGGCGCCAGCAAGCCATCCTCAACAAGGGCTACATCGTCTTGAGGTTTAGCCCAGAACAGTTGAGTTCGCGGCCTGACTATTTCCAGGAGACGGTGGGCAAGCACCTGGCACGCGGCCCGCGCTTGTAAAAGTGCAGACCTGGAAGTGCAGACCTGCTGGTCGTCGTAAAGCACTGCCTTGGCGCTGGACGACGCCCACCTGCGTGAATGCACTTCCAGGTCTGCACTTTTGGGTTGGGCTCTGGATTGCAGGCAGCGCGGCGCCCAATACTGGTCGGGTGACAGTCTTGTATCTGAGACAGGCAGGCCAAAAGAGCCCTAGAAGTTGGTGCTGCGTCACAGTAGCTTCTGATGTGTGACGCTGACCAAGCCCCACAAGGGACAGCCCCGGGAAACCGGCCTTGGGGGTTTGGAAGGGCGTCGAAAAGCACGAGCGAAAGGAAGTCATGTCTGAACCCCGCGAAGTACGCGCCCCGCGCGGAACCGAACTGAACGCCAAGTCTTGGCAGACCGAAGCCCCGCTGCGCATGCTCATGAACAACCTCGACCCCGAGGTTGCTGAGCGCCCCGAGGACCTCGTAGTCTACGGCGGCACCGGCCGTGCAGCCCGCAGCTGGGAGGCCTTCGACGCCATCGTGGAGTCGCTGAAGGACCTCGAATCCGACGAGACCCTGCTGGTGCAGTCCGGCAAGCCGGTCGGCGTTTGGAAGACCAACGAGTGGGCACCGCGCGTGCTCATTGCCAACTCCAACTTGGTCGGCGACTGGGCTAACTGGGAGCACTTCCGCAAGCTCGAGGACGAGGGCCTGATGATGTACGGCCAGATGACGGCCGGTTCCTGGATTTACATCGCTACCCAGGGCATCCTGCAGGGTACTTTCGAGACCTTCGCGGCCGTGGCCAAGAAGCGCTTCAACGGCACGCTCGCCGGCACGTTCACCCTGACCGGTGGTTGCGGCGGCATGGGCGGCGCGCAGCCGCTGTCCGTCACTCTCAATGGCGGTGCCTGCCTCATCGTCGATGTTGATGAGACCCGCCTGAAGCGCCGCCAGTCCAAGCGCTACCTCGATGAGGTCGTTACCGACCTGGATGAGGCCCTCAAGCTGGTGCTCGACGCCAAGGAGAACAAGAAGCCGCTGTCCGTCGGCCTCGTGGGCAATGCCGCCGAGGTCTTCCCGGAGGTGCTGCGCCGCCAGCGCGCGGGCGAGTTCACCGTGGATATCGTCACGGACCAGACCTCCGCGCACGACCCGCTGAGCTACCTGCCCACCGAAATCACCGTCGAGGATTGGCACAACGAGGCCAAGGCAGATCCGACCACCTTCACCAAGAAGGCGCGTGAGGCCATGGCCGCCCAGGTCCAGGCCATGGTGGAATTCCAGGACGAGGGTGCTGAGGTCTTCGACTACGGCAACTCCATCCGCGATGAGGCCCGCAAGGCCGGCTACCAGCGCGCCTTCGAGTTCCCGGGCTTCGTCCCGGCCTACATCCGCCCGCTCTTCTGCGAGGGTCTCGGCCCCTTCCGCTGGGCAGCGCTCTCCGGCGATCCGGAGGACATCAAGGTCACCGACCAAGCACTTAAGGAGCTCTTCCCGGACAACGAGCACCTGCACAACTGGCTCGATGCCGCCGAGGAGTACGTGGAGTTCGAGGGCCTGCCGGCACGTATTTGCTGGCTGGGCTACAACGAGCGCCACAAGGCTGGCCTGCTCTTCAATGACCTGGTCAAGGAAGGCAAGATCAAGGCTCCGATCGTCATCGGCCGCGACCACCTCGATTCCGGTTCCGTGGCCTCCCCGTACCGCGAGACCGAGGCCATGCTCGACGGCACCGACGCCGTGGCTGACTGGCCGCTGCTCAACGCAATGACCGCTGTCTCCTCCGGTGCCACCTGGGTATCCATCCACCACGGCGGCGGCGTGGGCATGGGTCGCTCCATCCACGCGGGCCAGGTCACCGTCGCCGATGGCACCGAGCTGGCCGCCGCCAAGCTGCGCGCGGTGCTGACCAACGACCCGGGCATGGGTGTTATCCGCCACGTGGATTCCGGTTACACTCGCGCCAAGGAAGTCGCCGACGAGCGCGGTGTGCGTATCCCGATGGAATTCAAGGCCCGCGACTAGACAAGAGAGGAAAAGAAGATCATGTCCACCCTGTTTACTGGAATCTCAGAGCTGCGCACGGTGTCGGAGGCAGGCACGCTTGCCGACGCCGCACTCATCGCCAACACCGACGGCACCATCGCCTGGATCGGCCCAGCCTCCGAGGCCCCGGCCGCGGACGAGAAGGTCGACCTGGGCGGGCGCGCAGTTCTGCCGGGCTGGGTGGATTCCCATACCCACATGATCTTCGATGGCGACCGCTCCGCCGAGTTTGAGGCCCGCATGGCGGGCGAGTCCTACCAGGCCGGCGGCATCGCCGTGACGATGGACGCGACCCGCTCGGCGGGGGAGGAGCGCCTGGAAAAACTCCTGGTGGAACGCATCGCCGCTGCCCGCCGGGGTGGAACGACCACCTTGGAGACGAAGACCGGTTACGGTCTCAATACCGAATCCGAGGTGGAGGCCGCTCGCGTGGCGGCCCGCCACGTCGATGACGTGACCTTCCTCGGCGCGCACCTCGTGCCGCCGGGAGCAGAGGCCGAAACCTACCTCGACGAGGTTGTGGGCCCGATGCTCGACGGCGTGGCGGAGCACGTGCAGTGGATTGACGTCTTCTGCGAGCGTGGTGCCTTCGACGAGAAGCAATCGCGCCGCGTGCTCGAGGCCGGCAAGGCTCGCGGACTTGGCGTGCGCGTGCACGGCAACCAGCTCGGCGAGGGCCCTGGCGTAGCGCTCGCGGTGGAGTTGGGCGCGGCCTCCGTGGACCACGTCAACTACCTCAGCGACGCGGATGTTGAGGCGCTGGCCTCCTCCGATACGGTGGCTACGTTGTTGCCGGCCTGCGATCTGTCTACCCGTGAGCCGCTGGCGCCGGGCCGCAAGCTTATTGATGCCGGCGCGACCGTCGCCATCGCCTCCAACCTCAACCCGGGCACCTCGTACACCTCCGCAATGAACTTCTGCATCACGACGGCCGTGCTCCAGCAGCACCTCACCCTCGATGAGGCCATTGCTGCTGGCACTCTGGGCGGTGCCACCGCGCTGCGCCGCCAGGATGTCGGTGAGGGCAAGGATGCGAAGGGCCGCCCTGCCAAGGGCTCGCTGGTAGTCGGCGCTGCTGCGGACCTGCACGTCCTCGATGCCCCGAGCGCTATCCACCTGGCTTACCGCCCGGGCATGCCGATGACGTTCAAGACCTTCGTCGGCGGCCGCGAGGTCTAGAAAGCAAAGTCTCGCACTCTAGAGTGTAAAACTTTGCAGTCTGCGGTATTCTGCAGGCATGATGTGGACAGTAGAGCAGCTCGAGGATTACCTCGAGCACTGTCGCCTCTTGCAGTCGGATACGACGACCGTGGAGGTGAAATCGGGACGCGGCGGAATGCCGCAGTCCCTGGGGGCTACTCTGTGTGCCTTCGCCAACATGCCGCGTGGCGGCACCGTCATCATTGGAGTGGCGGAGCCCGGCTTTGCGGTGCACGGCGTGGACGATCCTGGCGCTATCGAAAGCGCCCTGGCGGATCAGGCACGCACCCTCGTGGAACCCGCGCCTTACATTGAGACCCAGACCCTCCATATCGAAGGGCGTGCTGTGGTGCTCGGCCACATCGAAGGCGTGCTGCCGCACCAGCGGCCGGCGCTCTATCGGGGGCGGCCCTACCTGCGCATGGCGGACGGTGACTATGTCATGAGCGCCAATGACCTCCGCATGATCGAGGTGGATAAGCTGCACGCTCGCGAGGCCATTGCCTATGATTCAGCACCCGTTCCCGGGTCAAGCCTAGAAGTTTGTGATGATTCGGCGCTCAAAGAAGCAGTGGCGGAGCTGCGCAACGCCACCCCTCGTTTGCGGGGTGCGAGTGATGCCGAGTTACTGGAGCTATTCCGCGTGGTCGATTCCCGAGGACAGCTGAGTGTGGCCGGTTTGTACGCTCTGGGGCGCTTTCCGCAGGGATTCTTTCCTGACCTGCATATTTCTGCGGCCGTGCAATACCCGGCGGGGGAGGAAGGACCACGCACCCGGAACCTGGAAGAGTTTTATGGGCCCGTCCCGGATCTGGTGGAT
Source organism: Corynebacterium sp. HMSC074H12 (assembly GCF_001813755.1). Classification (NCBI taxonomy): domain Bacteria; kingdom Bacillati; phylum Actinomycetota; class Actinomycetes; order Mycobacteriales; family Corynebacteriaceae; genus Corynebacterium; species Corynebacterium sp. HMSC074H12. Next base: position 77,931 of record NZ_KV813902.1, on the reverse strand, counting down.
GCGGCCGTGGCGTGGGTGCGCCGGAATATCGATACCGACTTGGTCTATGGCACGGATGGACATCTGCGCGAGGTTCCCGAGCTTCCCCTCGAGGCGGTCCGAGAGGTCATAGCTAATGCCGTGGTCCACCGAGACCTCGGGCCGGAAAGCTTAGGTGCCGGGAAGTTCGTCACCATTCGGCTGACTCGCCAGGCACTGATCGTGACTAGCCCGGGTGGGCTACGCGGCATCTCCGTGGAAGAACTCAAGGGAAGGGTACTGTCACCCGTCGCTGTAAACCCGCGCCTGTATGCACTGAGCACGAAGTTGCGTCTAGAGGATGGCGAGCGCGTCATCGAGGGCCAGGGCGGAGGCATGAAGGTCGTCTTTGAGTCCCTTCGCAAAGCCGGCTTGCGCCCGCCGACCCTCATCGACACTGGTGTTCGCTTCACCGTGATCCTCTGGAGAGCGGGGCGAGGCGATGACGAGCACGCCCCCGCGACTCGCAGCGCCTCTGCTTCCTTTCAGCCCGCGCTTGCCCCAGCACAGACAGCGAAGGAGGGCAGTGTGGTGGAAGACGGGCTCGTCGCCAAGCTCGGCGGAAACCCGGCACTTGTGCTTGCTGCACTACGCCGGAACGGCGAGCTCTCGCTCGTGGACATCGTGAACAGCACGCAGCTCACCCGCGGCCAGGTGCGTTACGCGTTGGGCAAGCTCATCGAGTCCGGGCACGTCACGATGCGCGGCAAACACGGTGACCGCGCCACGCGTTACGCTGCGAAGGAGTAGCCCGAGGCGGAAAAGGTCGGGTAATTCAGCGGTGAAATAGCTAATTGGGTGCCGGTGCCGTACTCTGGTCTGAGCAATGAGCATTACCGATAACGCCACCGGCGGCGTAAACGAGCCGGAAGAATTCAATAAGTCGGAATCTCAGGAAAACTCGCAAGGTGGCGAAGCATTGGACGCTTCGCAGGTATCCAACCAGGACACCGGGGCTGCGAAAAACCCTGAGGACACCGGCGCTGAGGAAACTTCAGCCAACGACAACTCCCAGGGTTTTGCACACCTCGGCCTTCCCGATGACGTTCAGGAAGCCGTGTCCAAGGTGGGCTTTACCAAGCCATCCCCAATTCAGGAAGAAACCATCCCGATCCTCATGGAGGGCCGCGACGTCGTCGGTCTGGCCCAGACGGGTACGGGTAAGACCGCGGCCTTCGCTCTGCCGGTTCTCTCCCAGATTGATACCGAGGCCCGCTACCCGCAGGCTCTGGTCCTCGCGCCCACGCGCGAGCTGGCCCTCCAGGTAGCGGACTCCTTCCAGTCCTTCGCCGACCACTTGGGTCGCATCGAAGTTCTGCCTATCTACGGTGGCCAGGCTTATGGCATCCAGCTCTCCGGGCTGCGCCGGGGCGCCCAGATCATTGTGGGCACCCCGGGCCGCGTCATCGACCACCTGGAGAAGGGCTCCCTGGATATCTCGCAGCTGCGCTTCCTCGTCCTCGATGAGGCGGACGAGATGCTCAACATGGGCTTCCAGGAAGACGTCGAGCGCATTCTTGAGGACACCCCGGAAGACAAGCAGGTCGCACTCTTCTCGGCCACCATGCCGAACTCGATTCGCCGCCTGTCTAAGCAGTACCTCAACGACCCCGCCGAGGTCACTGTGAAGTCGGAGCGCCGCACGAATGACAACATCACGCAGCGCTTCCTGCTGACCCCGCACCGCCACAAGATGGATGCCTTCACCCGCATCCTCGAGGTCATTGACTACGACGCCATCATCGTCTTCTGCCGCACCAAGCACGCGACCGAAGACGTGGCCGATAGCCTCAAGGAGGCCGGCTACAACGCTGCCGCCATCAATGGCGATATTGCCCAGCAGCAGCGTGAGCGCACCGTCGATCAGCTTAAGGATGGCCGCCTCGACATCTTGGTGGCTACCGACGTGGCGGCCCGTGGCCTCGACGTGGACCGCATTACCCACGTGGTCAACTACGACATCCCGAATGACACCGAGTCCTACGTGCACCGCATTGGCCGTACGGGCCGTGCCGGCCGCACTGGTGAGGCGATCCTGTTTGTCACACCGCGTGAGCGTCGCATGCTGCGCTCCATCGAGCGCGTGACCAATGCCCGCTTGGAGGAGATGGATCTTCCGACCGCGGATGAGGTCAATGCTAAGCGTAAGGAGAAGTTCTTCGCTTCCATCGGCGCTTCGCAGGAGGACAAGCAGTTCGAGTTCTTCCGCGACATGGTGCGCGAGTACTCTGCAGCGGAGAACGTGGCGATGGATGATATCGCCGCGGCCTTGGCCGTGCAGCTGCAGGGCGGGACGGACTTCCTGCTCAAGGAGCGCCCGGTGACTAAGAAGGACCGTCGCGAGCGCGATCGCTTCGAGCGCGACGGCCGTGGGCGTGATCGCGGTGACCGTGACCGTGGTCGTGACCGCGGCGGCCGCGACCGTGACCGCGGCCCGCGCCGCCCGGATGGGGACTTTGAGACGTACCGGCTGGACGTCGGCAAGCGCCAGAACGTGCGCCCGGGCGCCATCGTGGGTGCGCTGGCCAACGAAGGTGGCCTGACTTCCAAGGACTTCGGCCGGATTACCATCGCGGTGGGCCACACCTTGGTGGACCTGCCGAAGAACCTGGACCCGGCAGTGCTGGACCGTCTGAAAGATACCCGCATTTCCGGACAGCTCATCAAGATTCAGAAGGACACCGGCCGCCCGCCGCGCCGGAACTTTGATGATGACCGTGGCCGCGGCGGCTACGGCGGACGCGGACGCGGTGAACGCGGCGGATACCGCGACCGTGACCGCGGTGGACGTGGCCGCGACCGTGGCGGGCGCCGCGGCGGTTGGCGTGACTAGCCCTCGCTCGGCGCCGCGATGGCGCTAGATCTGCACAAGAAAACCTCCCAAACTCATGAGAGAGCTTGGGAGGTTTTCGCTATTTCTGCTGACTAGAACTGGAACTTGTCTACGTACATGAGGAGTGCGCAGACAACCCACAGCAGGTTGAAGATACCGGAGAACATAGCCAGCTGCTTCTTCAACTTGGCCACGTCGGCGCTGCCCGGGGTAGCAATCGCGGCCATGGCCTTGTTCTGCTTCGGGATGACCACGACGAGCAGAATCACCCAGGCGATGACGGAGAGAAGGAGGGCGATGTGGTACTGAACAGCGGACTTGTAAGCGTCGAGATCGGTAAGGAAGACTGCCAGACCGATAACCGGAACGATGGCGGAAATGTAACCATACGTCGAGGTGATCTTGTTGAGGATGCCGGCGGCACCAGCGGCCGAAGCATCACCGGCGCCAGCCTTTGCCAGTTGGGCAGGGAAGGCGGAGGTGGAGATACACACGGTACCGACCACCAAGATGGCAGCGAAGGCGTGAAGGAAGATGAGCAAGCTTGTCATGGGGAGTGCGCTTTACCTTTCTATACGGGGCTTATCCCAGCGAAAGTCTAACGGTGCTGGGATATGAAATCGAATCGACACTGGTGGCGCATGACTGCATAGTCGCGGGCAGGCAGTGGGAGTTGGTATTTGCGCGCCACCGCGGCAAGGCGCAGCGAGTAGTCGCAGCGGTCGGCGGGCGGGAGCCAGTCCGCCGGCAAGGAATCGGACTTGGTTTGGTTCAAATTGCGGGCAGTGGCAACAAGGTTGAGCGGATCGTTGGCGAAGGCCATTTTCTTATCGCGCGGCCACGTTGAGGCGCCAAGGTCCCAGGCTGCTGAGAGCGGAAAGACGTGGTCGACTTCGACGCGCTCCGCCGCAGGTGCGCGGGCATAAGGATCGAAGAGGGTGCCGTCGATGGTCTGCGCTGCTTTGACGTTATCGCGGGTGCCCGGCGCCCAGCCGCCGAAGTCATCGCGGTTGTAGCCAGGGGCCTCCACGCGCGCAGGCACGGTAGCCACACCCAGGTCCGGGCCGGGAAGGAGATGGTAGCCGCCGTAGGCCACCGTGGCTATGGAGAGGAAACCGATATAGGCCGCGCGCAGGTTCATGCACTTTTAGACTGCACGTGGCGTGGAGGGGTTCCTGAAGGGCTCGGAGGGGCGTCGCCAAGCACGCAATTAGGTGGGTTGTGATGTCAACAAAACTTGACAAAATAAGAATAGTTTTAATAATTAGCTTGGTAATAGATTAAGAATGTCAAAATTACTGATCCCGCTATCACTGCTAAAGGAAAGGAAACGCAGTGAAATCTTCGCTCTCCATTCTTGCTGCGGCATGTCTCGTTGCTGCAGCAAGCCCTCTTGCCTTTGCGCAGGACGTCGCTCCGGAACTGCCGGAATCTGCACTCGCCGAGGAAGCCCTCAAAGACCCCATAGCAACGGAGAGCCCCGACGAATCCGGTGACATTAAGGATGCCGCCGAAGGGTTAAAGAATTACTCCACAGCACCAGCACCTGGTAGTAACAGCCCGGTCGGTGATGAATACTCGGCCTTCTACCACGATGCTGTAGATCTGGAGTCATCCACCCCCGGCCAGCTTTTCCGTTCCGCGCCTGTTCGCAACCCGGCGAATACCCTCGGAATTACAAATATCGGCCCCTACAAGGCCCAGCGCATCCTGTATTCCTCTACCAACCGCACGGGAGAGAAAACGGCAGTCAGCGGCATTGTTATTGAGCCCAAAGCAGCATGGACGAAGCCGGGACCACGCCCGGTTGTAGCATTCGCCCCTGGTACCCAGGGTGTGGCAGACCGCTGTGCGCCGTCGCGCAAGATTGCTGAAGGCGTGGGGGATTATGAGCAGTTCTTCTTCGAGCAATACTTGAAGAAGGGATATGCGGTGGTGGTGACAGACTATGAAGGTCTTGGTACCCCAGGAATGCACACTTACATGGACCGAATCTCCCAGGGGCATGCAGTCTTGGATAGTGCGCGTGCGGCACAGCAGCTGAACGGCTGGGATATTAGTGGTGACAACCCCGTGTTCATTAACGGCTATTCGCAGGGAGGTGGGGCAGCGGCATCAGCAGCGGAACTCTATGATGACTACGCGCCTGAGCTTAACGTCAAGCTAGCAACGATTGGTGCTGCACCCGCGGATCTGACGTTGCTGCCGCCGGCTCTCGACGGCACGCTGTACTTCCTTTTTGAGTCCTATGCGTTGTTGGGCTTGAGTAACTCCTATGGCGAAGACCTGTACGCTCATCTCAATGAGAAGGGGGCTGCAATTCTCAAGCGCGCCACCAACACCTGCACCCTGGGGCTGGCTGGCTTTTCAGGAACCACCATTGAACAGATCAGCAATGAGGGCAAGAGCGTTGACCAATTCATTGCTACTGCGCCCTATGACCGAATTCTGGCGGACCAGCACATTGGTTACGATGCGCCGTCGATTCCGGTGGTGGTTACGCACGGCCGCGGCGATGACGTGATTCCTTTCTCCACCGCTGAGCAGCTGGTTGAGCAGTGGACTTCGCGCGGTGCAAACGTGACCTTTATTCCGAATGATGCCCGCTCCCACGTGGCTGGTACCGTCCCGCATATTACGGAATCCGTCAAGGCTATTGAGGCAGCGCTGTCTTAAAAGGAAGGTGTCTCGGGCACCTCAGTTCACAAGACAAACCCCTCGCCGGAGCTTAGTGATGAACTAGCTCGACGAGGGGTTTAAAAGTAGGAGGGGGGAGGGGCCGAAGGCTACTTCTGAACCTTCTCCGCGGCCTCCTCGAAGTCCAAGTCATCGTTTTCTTCAACGAGCTTGGCCAAGCGGGTAGCCTCCTCGAATTCCTGGATGACCTTCTCATCCGGAGCCTTGGTAGCAAGGGAAACACCGACGGATACGAGCAGAGCGGAGATGAAGCCCGGAACCAACTCGTAAAGGGTATCGCCCAGCGGGCTCATGCCCCAGCCGATGGCCACGACGGCACCGGTGATCATGCCGGCGATGGCGCCGGTGGAGTTGAGGCGCTTCCAGTACAGCGACAGCAGCACCAGCGGGCCGAAGGCGGAGCCGAAGCCGGCCCAGGCGAAGCCGACCAGACCCAGAATCGAATCCGACGGGTTGATTGCCAGCACAGCGGCGACGATGGCGATGGCCACGACGGCAGTACGGGACAGGTTGATCAGGACGTTCTGGCTTGGCTTCTTCTTAGCGAAGATGAGGTAGAGGTCCTCAATGAGGGAGGTGGAGACCACCAGCATCTGGGAGGACATCGTGGACATGATGGCTGCCAGAACAGCGGTCAGAACCAGACCAGCAAAGAGCGGGTGGAACATGACCTGAGCCATGTCCAGGAAGATGGTCTCGTAGTTCTCCTGGTCGGTGATGGAGTGGTTGGTCTCAGTGAAGAAGACCGTGCCGGAGAGCGCGACGAAGATGGCTCCGATCAGGGAGATGCCCATCCAGCTCACACCGTAGAAGCGGCCTGCGCGGGCGTCGGAAGGCTTGCGCAGCGCCATGAAGCGCACGATGATGTGCGGCTGGCCAAAGTAGCCCAGGCCCCAGGCCAGGTTGCCGATGATGACGGCAGCGGATACACCGGAGAACAGGGAGAAGTAATTGGGGTTCTCAATCACGCCACCGGTGGCGTAGGGGTTCTCAGCGGCGAAGCTGAAGATATCGCCCGGGTTGTCCAAGGAGAAGAGCACCATGATCGGCACGATGATGAGGGAGGCGAACATGAGCAGGCCCTGGACGGTATCGGTGTAGGACACCGCCAGGAAGCCACCGACGAAGGTGTAGAAGACCGTCACGGCTGCCACGACGAGCATGCCGACCATGTAGTCGCCGCCGAAGCTGGACTCGAAGTAACGGCCGCCGGCCACCATGCCGGAGGAGACGTAGAAGGTGAAGAAGAAGATAATGATGGCCGCCGCGATGATGCGCAGCAGGCGCGACTTATCGTGCAGGCGGTTTTCAAAGAAGGAGGGCACGGTAATGGAGTTGCCGGCAATTTCGGAGTAGGAGCGCAGACGCGGCGCGACCCACTTCCAGTTGGCCCAAGCACCGATGAGGAGGCCGATCGCCATCCACAGCTCGGACATACCGGTCAGGAACAAAGCGCCAGGCAGGCCCATGAGCAGCCAACCCGACATATCGGAAGCGCCGGCGGATAGGGCGGCTACGAACGGGTGGAGGCCGCGGCCGGCGAGAACGTAGTCGTCGTACTCATCCGTCTGCTTGTAGCTCCAGAAGCCGATAGCGGCCATGGCAAGCAGGTAGATGATCATCGCAACGACATACCAAGTGGAGTCTTGCACTGATCTCTCCTTGAGATTGAGATTTATAAATAGGACCTACTCACGCTAACGAGGCGATTCCTCTGACCCAACTGAGAATTGGCTGCGTGGCCAGTATTTGGTTACCTTGGTCACAGCTTATTGTACGGTCTTACTGGCGTTACGTCGTTATGTAACGAGACTATAACGATTGTCTATTTGGGCAGGATTCGGGAACTTTCTGCGACCCCGTCCCCCAAAAGGTGTGCTGCTAAACTGGCCCCTATGGCTTCTTACCTGCTGCATGGCCTCTGGCTGCCCGTCTCCGGCCTGAGTCTATGGATCGAACAGGTCGAAGGGCACAAGATCATCATGCCCTCAGCAGTCCCAGGGGGAACCTTCCCGGATGTGGTCGATAGCATCCTGAGCAAGAAGACCTTCCGCAACCGCGCGCGAGTCTCCCTGCGTACGCCGAAGGGCAAAGATGTTTCCCTCATGGTGCCCATGGCTATGTTCGCCCCAGATGAAGCGGTAGAAACATTGGCCAAGCTGGAATACCTCGACACCGATAGCCAAGCGGCCACCCCGGAGCAGCGCGCGACCATCGCGCCAGATCTCCTGTGGCTCATCCGCGCCTACCGCGGCCTCTACCGTTTCGTCCGGGCCGGCCGCGTGACCATCCGCCTGTCCTACCAAGCCGGCGAGTGGTACCCGATGTGGCAACTGGCTTCGGGCTTGGGGGAGCGCAGCTGGCTGGCAGAGATGCTGGCCTCCGCGCCCGGCATCCTCTCCATTAATAACCGGGCTCTCTCTGATGATTTGGCGGATGAGCTCACACACTGGATTGCCTATACTCAGCTGCGCCCGCAGATCGATGCCCCACGCGCTGCACCCTGGCATGACTTCGCCCAGGCGCTGTTGAGAACTTCGCCCGTGAAGAAGGGGCGCGCGCAGTTGCTGCGCGGTCTCAACGAGTGGAAGGATTCCATTACCTCCGTCGATCTCCAGCTGGTGTTCCTCGTGGAGGAGCCACCAAATGAGAATGTCTCCGTCGAGGATGCAGCGTGGCCCATCCGCCTGCTGGTTCGTTCTGGGACTGATTCACCGATGCCGGTGCGGCAGGAGCAGTTGGATCGGGGGAGCGTCGAGAAGCTGCGCGAAGTCCGCCGCCATGCCTTCGACGTGGCACCGCGGCTGAAGTACAACTCCGCCCCGGCGAGCCGGAATGCGGGTGACTGGGATGTGTACCTGACCACGGAGCAGCTCGTGGATTTTGTCACCCACGACGCCGCCGCCCTGCGCAAAGCCGGCTTTACCGTGCTGCTGCCCAAGTCCTGGTCCCACATGGAGACCAAGGCCAAGCTGGAAACCACGGAGGTGCGCGATCCAGCCGATGCCGCCACCAAGGCGCACATCGGCATGGAAAAGCTGTTCAGCTATGACTGGAAGCTCTCGGTTGGGGATACGCAGCTTACCGACGCCGAAATGCACGAGCTCATCTCCTCCAAGTCTGGTCTCATTCGCCTGCGCGGCGAGTGGGTCATGGCGGATACCCAGGCCTTGAACAAGATCTCGCAGTACATGCGCGAGTTGGCGGATACAGCCCGCAAGCGCGCCCTGAAGGAGCTGGAGCAACTCGCCGCGACTGCGGAGATGGCCCGTCAGCTGGAACAACCCGGCTGGGAAGAGCTCGTGGCCGAGGTGGAGCGCCGTCGCAAGGAATTCAATGAGGGCGAGCAGGAAGAAGCGGTCACGCTGGCGGATCTGCGCGAGATGGCCTTGAAGTCGATGGCGGAGGACCCCGTTGCCTTCACTGGCTCCGAGTGGCACACGTCGCTGCTCGGCGGGCTGGATAGTACCGCGCCCGACCGCGTGGAGATCCCCGATACGGTCCATGCCGAGCTGCGCGAGTACCAGCGCCGGGGTGTGGACTGGCTGTATTGGATGTCCCGCAACAACATCGGCGCGGTGCTGGCGGATGACATGGGTTTGGGCAAGACCCTGCAGCTGCTTTCCCTGCTGGCGGTAGAAAAGAACGCCCATGAGTCAGCTGAGGAAGCGGAGGCGTGGAAGCCCACCCTAGTGGTTGCCCCGACCTCCGTGGTGGGCAACTGGGCTAGGGAAGCCAAGCGCTTCGTGCCGGACTTTAAGGTCATGGTGCAACATGGCACCGGGCGCCTAAAGGGCGAGGAGCTGGTCACGGCGGCGCAGAACGCCGATATCGTCATCACCTCCTATGGCACGGTCAGCCGTGACTTCCTGACCTTGAGCAAGGTGGAGTGGGACCGCGTGGTCCTCGACGAAGCCCAAGCGATCAAGAACGCCTCCACGCGCTCCTCCAAGGCCGTGCGCGCCATCCCCTCGCGGCACCGCGTGGCGCTGACCGGCACGCCGATTGAGAACCGGCTGTCGGAAATGCGCTCCATCTTGGACTATTGCAACCCCGGGATCCTGGGTTCAGCTTCCTTCTTCCGCAACCACTTTGCCAAGGCCATCGAGCGCGAAGGCAGCGATGTTATGGCGGAGCGCCTGCGCCTGCTCACCGGCCCGTTCATCCTGCGCCGCCTCAAGACGGATCCGAATATCATCGATGACCTGCCGGAGAAGTCCGAGCAGATTATCACCGTGCGCATGACCGATGAGCAGGCAGCCCTCTATAAGGCTCTGGTCAATGACGTGGAGCAGGCCTTGGCAAAGAAGAAGGAGGGGATCTCGCGCCGCGGCCTCATCTTGGCATCGCTGACCCGCATCAAGCAGATCTGCAACCACCCAGCGCACTTCTTGGCCGATGGCAGCCCCGTGACCATCAAAGGCAAGCACCGCTCCGGCAAGGTGGAAGAGCTGATGCGGATCATCGACCAGGCCATCGAATCTCACGAGCGCGTGCTGATCTTCACCCAGTACAAGGCCTTCGGTGACGTCCTCCAGCCTTACCTCTCTGAGCAGCTGGGCTGCGAGATTCCCTTTCTCCACGGCGGCGTGAGCAAGAACCGGCGCGACCAGATGGTGGAGGAATTCCAGGCCGAGGATGGCGCGCCCGTCATGCTGCTCTCGCTCAAGGCGGGTGGTACAGGCTTGAACCTCACGGCGGCGTCGATTGTCGTGCACATGGATCGCTGGTGGAATCCGGCGGTGGAGAACCAGGCCACGGACCGCGCCTTCCGCATCGGCCAGCAGCGCAACGTCCAGGTGTACAAGATGATTACCGCAGGTACCTTGGAGGAATCCATCCAGGACATCCTCGACGGCAAGACGCAGCTGGCCGGTGCCGTCGTAGGCGAGGGCGAGGGCTGGCTCACCGAACTGAGCCCCGAGCAGCTGGCGGATCTCATGAGTTATAGGGAGCAGGAGAAGTAAATGGCACCGAAGAACCCGGAAGACAATAACGTCATCTACGCCAACTTCGGCACCCGCAAGCGCGTGAGCACGCCGGAGGAGGTCAACCGCGTCGACCGCGTGCGCACCATGCAGCCGGCGGCCACGCGCCTGCTCAACTTTGTCAACCAGCAAACGGATTCCGGCCGCATTCGCCGCGGGCGCCAATACGCCACGGAGGGCCACGTCGTGGGCCTCGATGTGCGCAATGGCGCGGTGCACGGAAAGGTCGCGGGCTCCCAGAACGAGCCTTTCGCGGTGCTCATCCAGGTGCCCTACCGCAACAACGAGGACATCGGGCGGCTGTCGGAGATGTTCGCGCGCACGCCCAACTCCGTGGCGAAGGCCCGGGAAGGCATGCTTGCCGACGCCTCCCTCGACATCCTCATCGCCGAGTACCCCGACGACCTCCGCTTTTCCTGTACCTGCCCCGACCCAGAGTACGTGTGCAAGCACGTCGTGGCGGTGGCGGACCGCCTCGCGGCCCGGATGGATGCTGACCCCTCCGTGATTTTTGCCCTGCGCGGACTCGACTTCGCGCGGCTGGAGCAAGCGGTCATGGAGCAGGCCAAGGCGGCCTCGGAGGATTCCTACTCCGCGAGCGGGGCTGCGGACATCTCTCAGGAGGAGCGCAATGCCTTGTTCTGGGAGGGGCGAGAACTCCCGCCCTTGCCGGAGCCGAAGACTGCTCCTGCGGTGGATGATTCCGACCCGGAATTGCTGCGCAAGGCCATGAGATCTGTCAGTCATACGAACATAGATTTGCTTCGGGCGGTCTCCGATGTCGAGGACCTTTACTATCATCTGACGCACTAGACATTGCCACCATCAGGGGAGGGGCTCACACGCCCAGCCCTGGACCACGTTGTAGGGAGTTTGCATGGCCGCGGTCACGTTCATCCACACCTCCGATTTCCAGCTGGGCATGACCCGCTGGTTTTTAAGTCCCGCGGCGCAATCGCGTTTTGATGATGACCGCGAGGCGGCGGTGTTGCGCCTGGGGGAGCTGGCCACCAAGACGGGTGCCGAGTTCATCGTCGTGGCCGGTGACGTGTTTGAACACAACTCCTTGAGCAAGTCCACGCTGCTGCGGGCGAAGGATATGTTCAAGCGCCTGCCGGTTCCGGTCTACCTGTTGCCCGGCAACCATGACCCTCTCGTGGCGGATTCCATCTTCTTCAACTCCTTTGCGGATAACGTGCACGTGATTGCTGATTCGGAGCCGATTGCGGTGCGCCCGGGCGTGGAGATCGTCGGTGCTCCTTACCTGTCCAAGCGGGCCAACTATGACCTCGTGCGCCGCGCGCTGGAGCCGCTGCCGCCTGCCGAGGAGGGTGCGGTTCGCATCGCGGTGGGCCACGGCCAGGTGGAATCCCGCGCGGGCGAAGGCGAGGACTCGGATGCGGATACGATCGACCTCGCCTTCGTGGAGGAGTGTCTGGATAAGGGGGTTATCGATTACTTGGCGCTGGGGGATACGCACTCCACTGAATCCTTGGGCCGCTCCGGCAAAGTGTGGTTCTCGGGCAGCCCAGAGACCACCGCTTTCGACGATAGGGAGCGCGATTCGGGCAACGCCTTGGTGGTGACCGTTGAGGGGGATCGGGTGGACGTCGTCAAGCACCGCGTTGGCCGTTGGGACTTCCGGGCGATTGATGCGGACATCGACTCCATGGAGGATGTCGAGGGCTTCCTGGAACAGCTGGACGCGGTGCCGGAAAAGATTCGCACTGCGGTCAAGTACAGCCTGCGCGGCACCGTGGGTTTGAGCGCGCAGGCCCGTCTGGAGCAAGGCCTGGCGGAGATGGAGGAGGTTTTTGCCTCCCTCAAACCGCGCGAGAGGACTATGGACCTGCATTTGGCGCCCTCAGAAGAGGAGCTCAGCGAACTGAGCTTGAGTGGTTATGCCACCAATGCGCTAGCGGAGCTGCTCAAGGACTTGGACAACCCCACCGCCCGCGACGCTGCCAACCTGCTGTTCCGCCTCAGCGCGAAGGGAGCCTAAACCATGATGCAGCTGCATTCTGTTGAACTGAACAACGTCCGGGGCGTGGAGCACCTGGAGGTCAAGGACCTGCCGGAGACCGGGGTGGTGGTCATCGGTGGGCCGAACGAGGCCGGAAAGTCCACGCTGGTGGAGGCCATCGATTTCGTACTCACGGAAAAGCACACGGCTAATTCCAAGCCGGTGAGGGCGCTGCAGCCTGCCGGCCGCGATGTGGGGCCTGAGGTCACGCTGGAGGCGACCGTGGGGCCTTACCGCTTCCGCATTCGCAAGCGGTGGGTGAAGAAACGCGCGTCGGAGCTGCACGTTTTCTCCCCGCGCCCGGGCCAGTGGACCGGAGCCGAGGCGGATGGGGAGCTGGATCGAATCCTCAGTGAGCACGTGGACCGCGTGCTTCTCGACGCCCTCTTCGTCCGCCAGGACGACGACCACCAAGGCATCGCCGCGGTGGGCATTCCTTCCCTGACCGCGGCGCTGGAGGAGGAGACAGGGGCGAGTGCTGCGGCGGAAGACTCCGAGCTGCTCACGCGCATCGAGGCGGAGTACAAGGAGTATTTCACCGCGAAGACAGACAAGCCGGCAGGAGACTATAAGGCTGCCATCGCCGCGCTAGCGGATGCTGAGGAGAAGCACGCTGCCGCCGAGGCAGCGCTGCGGGAGCTCGACGGCGTGGTGGAGCGCTATGAAGCCGCCGAGCTGAAGAAGGCCGAGGCTGAAGCCGCTCTGCCGGCAGCCGCGGAAGAATGCGAGCGCCGTGACGGTGAGCTGGTCGCCGCTCGGGCTGCACAGGAGAAGGTCACCGCGCAGGAGGCTGCGGTGACTCGGGCGGCGGAGGCCGTGACGCGCTCGGAGGAGGGAGCGGAGCGCCGTAAAGCTGTGGTTGCTGAGCATGCCGCAGCCGTAGAGTTAGCAGAGCGTGCCGCCGCCGCGGTTGTGGAAGCCCGCGAACGTGCTGAGGAAGAGGCCGCCGCCCGCACGAAACTAGAAAAAGAGCGCGCCGAGTTCCACAAGCGCTACGAGGCCGTGCGTGAGGAGCGCCAGCGCGCCCGCCGCGAGCAGCAGCGCGCTGAACGTGAGGCCCTGGGCACCCGACTCGAAAAACTGAACAAACTGGAAGAGACTCTGGCGGCCCGCCGCCGTGAGCTGGCGGCGACTCCCGACGTACCGAACCTTCAGGCCTTGGAGGACGCGGCTCGCGAGGTCACCGTCCAGGAGCGCCTGCGGGCGGCCGCGGCGTCCAAGCTCTACTTTTCCGGCAAGGGCTCCTTTGTCGTCGATGGCGAGCAACGTGCGCTGGAGAACGGTCAAGAACTGGCAGTCGAACTGCGCGAGGGCACCACGCTGAAGGTCGGTGATATCACCGCCCGCTATGCAGCCGGCGCAGGTGATAGCGGTGAGGAAGGCGTGGAGAAGGCCCGCGTGGAGCTCGCACGCCTGCTGGAGGATGCCGGGTGCGAAGACCTTGAGTCCGCCCGCGCCACCCACGAAAAGCACGCGGAGCTGGCCTCCGCCACGGATACTGCTGCCCGCGAGCTTCATGCTGCGCTGGGCGGGGAGGACCTCGGTGAGCTGCGTGCGCGCTTTGAGGCGGGCGCGGCCGATGCTGAGGACGCCGAGGAGGCCGGCGGGACTACTGAGGACGACGCGAAGCCGCGGGAGCTGACTGTGGTGGAGCGTGAGGAAGAGGAGTTGCGCAGGAAGCTGGATGAGCTTGATCGCGCCTTGGGTCCTTACCGCGAAAACAAGGCGGGCGCGGCACTGGAGGTGGCCATGGTCCGTGCGGAGGAGGCCACCGCGCAGCGCGATGCTAAAGCCGCGGCAGTGGAGTCGGCGCGTGCCCAGTTATCGGATGACGGCGTGACCGCCGCTATCGAAGCAGCACGAACCGCGCACGCTGCTGAGAAGAAAGCGCTGGAGGAGATGTCCGCCGTCGATGTCGACACCGCGGAGCAGTTGGCTCGGGGAGCCCACACGCACGTTGATTCCCTGAAGGCAGCGGTCAATGCGGCGGTGGGGGATATGCGTGAGTTCCGCGGGCTTATCGATATGCACTCGGGCGCAGCCGAAAATGAGGAGAAATCCGCTGCCGAACTCGACGTTGCTCGTGAGCGCCACGCTGCCATCGAGCGCCGCGCGGAGGCCGCGCGCTACCTGCGTTCGCTCATGCTGCGCCATCGCGACGCCGCCCGTCAGCGTTATGCCGCGCCTTTCGTCACCGCGCTCAAAGGCCTAGCCCGCACCGTGTTCGGCGGTGACGTGGACTTCGAGCTTTCCGAAGAGCTCAAGGTGCAGGCGCGCAGCCGCAACGGCGAAACCGTGGCCTTCGATGCGCTCTCCGGCGGCGCCAAGGAGCAGTTGAGCATCCTGACGCGCTTTGCCATCGCCCAGCTGGTGTCCAGTGAACCGGTACCCGTCGTTATCGATGACGCGCTGGGCTCCACCGACTCGCAGCGTCTCCAGCTCATGGCTGCGCTGTTTACTAAGGCAGGGAAGACAACACAGGTCATCGTGCTCACCTGTATGCCGCAGCGCTATTCCTGGGTACCCGGTCGCATAGACCTTGACATGGTGAGGCTTAGGAATGCTTAAGAGCCGGAGTGTAGGGTAAGTGCCATGACAGCGGATATTCGATGGCTCACCGGCAGCGAGCAAGAGCTGTGGCGCCAACTCCTGGCCAGCATTCGCAAGATTAATCGCGGCATGGAGGAAACCCTCTTGGCCTGTAGTGATATCTCGGCGGCTGAATTCTCGGTGCTTGTTTCGCTTTCGGAGGCACCCGAGCACACCCTGCGCCTGCGCGAGCTGTGCACAGAATTGGAGTGGGACCGCTCGCGCGCTTCCCACCAGATCACCCGCATGGAAAAGCGTGGGCTCGTACGCAAAGAAAAGTGCGCAGGCGATGCCCGCGGCGTGGAGGTCGTCATGACGCGGGCCGGCCGAGAGCGCCTTGAGGCGGCGGTACCGGAGCATGTTGAGTCCGTGCGCCGCATGGTCTTTGACCATCTGGATCCCGCCGATGTTCCGGCGCTTCTGCGCTTCTGTGAAGGCGTGCTCGCGGAGAAAAACCTTCCGGGCTATGACGGCTTCGTGCCGGACGAGCGCCTGGGCACTCGTGACCACTAGCTGCGCCCACCGGGGTAGAGTAGGCCCCGTCCGTTTACGCACCAGGAGGTGACCTGTCCACATCATGATGGGACAAGAACTGTTCGAGCACCCAGAGCGCCAATACACCACGTACGGCATCACGCCGCTGAAGGAACTCAGCGCTCAGGTAGGCTCCGTCGAGGACTTGGAAGAGCTCAGCGAGGAGCAAACCGCCGCACTTGAGCACGCCCTCGAACAGCACCCAGACGGGGCTCTGACCTTCGATGATGCCTCCCAGTTGTGGATTATCGGCACGGAGGATGACATCGAGCGCATGTTGCAGGATCGTGAGGACTTCGTCGAAGCGCTCAACAACAATGAGGACCCTGGGGTCTAGCCCACAGTCGGTGTCATACTAAAGGCGGATAGCGGCCGAAATATCTGCGTTTAACTACGGTCAGCTCTGCATAAACTGCTAAGATACTCTGTGTTAATGGGCGAGCATCCCACATGCCACCACGAGACGGTTTCCGCGAAAACTTCTCAGGCACAGGGAGCTAAGTGAAAGGACTAAACATGATCGTCGAGCGCGATTTGGCTCAGGAGCAGCGCGAAGCAGCTGCCCGTGACAAGGCTGATGGCTGGGTTTCCGTCTTCGTTGAGTGGATTCCCTCCATGCTTCTTTCCGTGGTGATGCTGGGCGCTTTGATGCTCGGCATGTACTACGTCGAGCACGGCACTCTGGATATCACTCAGCCCATCGTCAACCAGCACATCACCCAGTAAACTGGTTCACTCTCTTTCTACCGCCCGGCGGGGGAGAGTAGCTTGACGTCAAGCCCCAGCAGCAATGTCTGCTGGGGCTTTACCTTTCTCACCCGTCCAGGCTTTCACTGCCGCCCTTCGCGCTCACTCATTCCTCGCCTTCGCTCTTCGCGCTCACCGTGGGCCTTAAGCGGCTGCCGCGCGCTCTCCCGGTGAGCGCGAAGGGCGTATTCGTCCAATAGGATGGACGTCATGCCTTCTCATGTCTACGTTCGCTATCTCAACGGCCCGCTCCAGTGGCTAGGAATTATCGTTGGCCTTGCCGTCGTGGCAGCAGTGGTGCCCACAATGATCGATTCCACGTGGGCGGCCATCCTGTTTGGCGCCCTAGTTCTCGTTGCAACGGTGGCCTGCATTCTGATGCGGGTGAAGATCGTCGTGAGTGACGACGACGTTGTGGTTTCCATCCTGGGTATCTTCACGAAGAGAATTCCACTCAGCGGTATCACCGGTGCCAGCGTCGGGCCTGAGACTGGGCTCAAGGAAGGCGCGGGCCCGCGTGTTGTCGACGGCGCACCGGCCTACATCGTTTCTGGGCCGACCGTGCGTATCGAGCAGGGCAGAAGCTCTCTTATCGCCTCGGCTAAGGATCCGGAGGAAGTGGTCGCGGATATCGAGGCGCGCTTGCGCTAGTTCTATATCCCCAGACCTAGAACCCGCAACCTCCAAGTGAGTGGCTCGGTGCCGCGAAGCGCTGGGCGACGCCCACCTGCAGGTTGCGGGTTTCAGGTCTGGGGGAATGCAGAATGGCAGAGTGCGAAAGGCTTTCCCGCACTCGCGGCATCATTAAAATTGCGGGCCGCGGTGCGGCCTGATGGGAGAGAGGTTTGGGCATGAAAAAGTGCCCCTGACAGGGATCGAACCTGCGACCTTCGGTACCGGAAACCGATGCTCTAATCCGCTGAGCTACAAGGGCATTGCTGGCGAAATGCCAACGATGCGATTCTAGCCTATAAAGACTGAAGCGCAGTAATTGGCCTCACGCCGATGGGGGTGTGGCGGGAGGAAGGGGCGGCTAGGTAAGTCGCCCCTTCATTGTTTCGCAGCCTGTATTACTGGGCGGGCTGCTCCTGTGCCTGGGGCTGGTCAAAGAAGCCCGGCGCATCCGCGGTGTGGACCTCACCGGTGCGCAGGTAATCAACCACGATCTGGTCGACGGCCTTGTTGCCCATCGCGAAGTGGCCGTGACCCGGGCCGTGGACGGTCACCACGCGGGACTGCATCGGAGCCGAGAGACCGCGGTAGAAAGCGTACGGGGTCTGCGGGTCACCGGTGGCCTGCAGCTGCAGCGGCTTGGTCTGTAGGTTCTGGCCGGAGACGGCAATCGGGGTGTTGACCGGTGCGCGGCCACCGCAACCCGCGCCGGAGGCGTACATCGAGTTGAACAGAGTGAAGGGGTCAATCGTGACGAAGTTCGACCAGAGGAACGCCGGAATGAGGGTGGGATCCGTCGGCGCGGTGTTCTCATTGCACATGATGATGTTCTGCATGCTCACGGCATTGAGAACGTCCTGCTGAGCCTGCTGCGGATCCTGCTGGGGCTGCTGTGCTGCCTGCTCCTCAAAGTTAATTGGCTCGATGCCGCCGATGTGCTTGGCCAGCGTGTCCCAGGCCTCTGGGCGGGGGAGCAGCTCACGGGTTGCGGACAGCGTCGGCGAGGAGGCTTGGACAGCTTGCGGGTTGCGTACCTTGCCGGCGAGGTGCTCCGCCTGCACGCGCAGCTCACCGGTAGCAGTCATGATGTTAGCGCCTGGCTGGCCGGCGAACTCCAGCCCCGGAGGCAAGTCACCGATCTGGGCGTTTGGTGGAAGCACAGTCGGGCGCACGCCTGCCTCAGCGGCAACAATCTGGGACCAGCGCTCGTAGGCCTTCAGCGGGGTCTTACCGGCGTGGTAGGTGGCGTCATTCTTGGCCACGTACGCGAAGAAGTCATGCAGCGCATTCTCATAGCCTGCCTGCTGGGAAGCGAAGATCTGGTTCCACGCCATGTTCGGATTCATGCCGGAGTCGAGCACGACCTTGTCGGTGTGCTGTGGGTAGAGCGTGGCGTAGGTGGAGCCCAGGAAGGTGCCGTAGGAGAGACCGGCGATATTGATTCGCTCCTCACCGAGTGCCTGGCGGACAACCTCCCAGTCCTTGGCGGTGTTTTCCGTCGTCAGGGAGTCGGTGTAGCCAGGGGTGTTCTTCTCGCAGTCATTGCGGGTAATCGCGCCGATCTGCGTCATCTCCGCAAGAGGATTGGCGCCCAGCTCACTGGCCGTGCAGTTCACCTCTCCCGACTCGCGCAGGCCACGCGGCTGCACACCGATGATGTCGTAGCTCTGTTTGACTTCCTCCGGCCACGCTGCGCTACTCACCCAGCCATACGCGTCGCCGCCCGGGCCACCCGGGTTGGTAAACAGGGTGCCCTGACGGTTTCCGGTGGCCTTGAGGCGGATGAGGCCGACGTCGATGGTGCCTTTCTCCGGGGCATCGTGATAGGTCGGAACGGTCACGTGCCCGCATTCAGCGCGCTCTTCGGTGACCCCTTCCGGGCACGGGCCCCAGTTGATGGTGGGTTGATCGGCGTGAGCAACAGCGGGCGCGGCAACCAGGCCGGCAGCAACAGCTACGGGCCCCAGCACCGAGCCTAAAACGCGAGAAAGACGCATAGAATAAGGCTCCTAAAATCGTTAATAAGTACGTGCCTTATCCTATGCGCCGGGGGTGATGTGAGCCGAGTGTTCGGAAGGGGCGGGTGCCCCCGAACGTCACACTACTTAACAATCACCACAATAAGATCGCGCGGGCCGTGGACACCCTCCACGCGGGAGAGCTCGATATCCGAGGTAGCGGAAGGGCCAGAGATCCACGTTGCCGGGCGCTCCGGGTTCATACGGGAAACCATCTCCGGGACACCGTAGACGATCTGGTCCTTGCGCACGATACACACGTGACGGTCCGGCACCAGGGTCAGCGCGCGACGGCCACAGGTCTCATTGGACTCAAGCACAATGGTGCCGGTCTGCGCGGAGGTGACGTGGGATTCGGTCACCACGGCATCGACAGCGTCGAGCTCGCGCGGGTCCTTGGCGTTGTCGTCTGGGGTGGTGGTGCCTTCGAAGCCGTCGAGAAGCCCAGCGTCCATGCCGGGTGCGTAGACGACGTTCGAGCAACCGCGCTCTTTAAGGATGTCCACGAGGGTGGAGTTCAACCCAGACTCATCGGTGACGTGCACATCAGCCTTGTAGTCTTCGAGGCGGTCCACCAGCATCTCACGCAGCTCATCCTCGTTGAGCGTGCCTTCCTTCTGGTACTCGCGCGGAATGTCTACGTGGTCCGGCAGGCCGGCCTGCTTCTGGGCGGCGGAAATGCGGTTGAGGATTTCCTCTTTGGCGGTGGTCACTTGATGCCCTCCTTCTTGGCTTGGGCGAGGAGTTCTTGAGCTTCGTCAGTGTCGAACCATTGGCGGAAGGACTTCTTCGGCGGAACGGCGGTATCGCGTACGTCGGACCACCCAGACATGAACAGCGGCAGCTTGTCGATGACTCCGTTGAAACCGCCGAGGACACGGCCGAGCGCCACCAAGTGGGTGATCTGGTTCCAGATCTTCGGGTTCTTCCACACCAGCTCAACTACCTGGAAGAGTTTCTCTTCGACCGGCGGGGTGGCGTGGGTGACCTTCTGGTAGCGGTTTTCCAGAATGACCTGGGAGAGCGGGATGCGCACCGGGCATACCTCGTCGCAACGGCCGCACAGGGAGCAGGCATAGGGCAAGCTTGCCGACGGATCGTTGTGGTCCTTCATGCCAGTCAGCTGCGGCGTCAGGGAGATGCCAATCGGGCCCGGGTAGACGGAGCCATAGGCGTGGCCGCCGGCGCGCTCGTAGACCGGGCAGACATTCAGGCAGGCAGAGCAGCGAATGCACTTGAGTGCCTCGTGGCCCTTGGGGGAGGACAGAGCAGCGGTGCGGCCGTTATCCAGCAGCACGATGTGGAAGTTCTGCGGGCCGTCACCTTCGGTCACACCAGACCACATGGAGGTGTACGGGTTCATGCGCTCCGCGGTGGAGGAGCGCGGCAGCAGCTGCAGGAAGACCTCGAGGTCCTGGAAAGTCGGGACCAGCTTCTCAATACCCATCACGGTAATGAGGGTCTCCGGCAGGGTCAGGCACATGCGGCCATTGCCCTCAGACTCCACGATGTTGATGGTGCCGGTTTCTGCCACACCGAAGTTAGCGCCGGAGATGGCGACCTTAGCCTTCATGAACTGCTTGCGCAGGAACTTACGGGATGCTTCAGCTAGTTCCGCCGGCTCGGCCTTGAGCGAGTCATCGGTATTCGGCATCTTGTTGACGAAGATATCGCGAATCTCCGCGCGGTTGCGGTGGATAGCGGGGACCAGAATGTGGGAAGGCTTGTCCTCTCCCAACTGGACGATGAGCTCCGCCAGGTCAGTCTCTTGGGCGTGGATACCGGCTTCTTCCAGGTGCTCGTTGAGCGCGATTTCCTGGGTGGCCATGGACTTGATCTTGACCACGTCGGTCTCACCGGTTTCGCGGATAAGGCCCTCGATAATCTCGTTGGCCTCCTTGGCATCGCGTGCCCAGTGGACGATGCCGCCGCGCTTGGTCACCTGCTCTTCGAACTGGACCAGCAATTCGCCCATGCGCACGGCGACGTCATCCTTGAGTGCGGAGCCGGCGTCGCGAAGCTGCTCCCAGTCCGGGGTTTCATCAACGGCGTGCTGGCGCTTATCACGAATGGTGGTGGTGGCGTGGTGCAGGTTGCGGCGCTGGGTAGCATTGTTGAGACCCACGTGAGCCAGCGGCACGAAGGCCTTCGAGCCGCGCAGGTTGCCGTAGCCTTCGGGGGCGCGCGGAGGAGTGGTGTCGAGGAAGGAAGTCATTAGAGCATCTTCTCCTTGGAGTAGGCCGCAGAGGTAGGAGTCCACGGGTGTTCCTTGGTGGAGGCGAGGATTTCCGCCAAGTGGATAGCGCGAACACCGGAGCGCTGGCGAGCCAGAGCACCACCGATGTTCATCAGGCAGGAGGAGTCACCGCCGGTGACGTACTCGGCCGCGGTTTCGCGGATGTGGCGGGTCTTATCACCGACCATCGCTGCGGAGACCTCCGCGTTCTTGAGGGCGAAGGTGCCGCCGAAACCGCAGCATTCTTCTGCATTAGGCAGCGGGGCGAGGTCGATTCCCTCGACCTCCTTCAGCAGCTGGTAGGGGCGGTCACCCAACTTGAGGAAGCGCAGGCCGTGGCAGGAGGGGTGGTAGGTCACGCGGTGAGGGAAGAAAGCGCCCACGTTGGTAACTCCGGCGACGTCGACCAGAAACTCCGGCAGATCCAAAGTCTTGCCGGCTGCCTTCTTGGCGCCGTCCACGTCGGCGGAGGTACCGAAACGATCAGCGATCATCTCGTGCTGTTCGCGTACGGCGCCCACGCAGGATCCGGAGGCGGAGACGACGTAGTCGATGGAGGGGTCCGCGAAGGCGTCCGCATAGGTGCGGATCATGCCCAAGGTCTGTTCCTGGTAGCCGGTGTTGATGTGCATTTGGCCGCAGCAGGTCTGCTCCTCGGGGAAGACGATGTCATAGCCCAAGCGGGAGAGGATGAGGGCCGTGGCCTTGTGGGCATCGGGGAAGAGTGAATCACCGATGCAGGTGGAAAACAATGCTATTCGCATTCGTGAGCGCTCCTTAATCTGCCTCCATGTGGCTTGTTCCGTGCTGGGCACAGCGGAGTTGTACTCGGATGCGCGCTACCAGGACAGCCGCAGTGGGCATTTTTCGAGTTTGTATTTATGAGCCTACCGCCCAAAACTCACATTATCGAGACGGGATTAGCCCTCCTACCTGGCGTTTTATCGCAACACTAATGTTGTGAAATTCCTAACGTGCGGTGATGGTCGCAGCGGTCGCGGCCGATATGAGGCAACCCCCAGACTGGGCGATGAAGACGCCCGAATCTGGGGGTAGTTAGTGGTGTAGAACTTTATGGCTAAATCCTTTTAGGGGACCAAGAAGCCCAGCACGTTGGTCATGAGGAAGACGATGACGCACACGACGGCGAGGAAGGCCACGGAGTAGCCCACGACCGCCTTGAAGATGCGGGATTCCTCGCCCTCCATCTGCACGGCGGTGGCGGCGATGGCCAGTGACTGCGGGGAGATCATCTTGCCCACAACGCCACCGGAGGTATTGGCGGCCAGCATGAGGTCCGGATTGACGCCGATGCGCTCGGCGGCGGTGACCTGCAGGTTGGCAAAGAGTGCGTTGGCGGAGGTATCCGAGCCGGTGACGGCGGTGCCGATCCAGCCCAGGACGGGGGAGAAGAGCGCGAAGATGCCGCCGACAGAAGCCACGAACTGGCCGATGGAGATGGTTTGGCCGGAGTAGTTCATGGTGTAGGCCAGTGCGAGGACCAGGATGATGGTCAGCGCGGAGAACTTCATGCGGGAGACAACCTCGCCGAACTTGGTCAGCGGCGCGGAGGCGTCCAGCTTGTAGCGGCCGTTCTCGTTGAAGGTCATGTAGATAAGGGCCACGATGATGCCGGAAATCAGCAGTAGGGTTCCCGGGTTGCCCAGCACGTTGAACGTGAAGGCGGTGTCCATGGCGTGGCCTTCGGCGTCGAAGACGGTGCCGTCGAGAAGCGGCCAGGCAACGTTGACCTGGAGGAAGCCGAAGATGGCCGGCCATGCGGTGGCGATGGCGAAGACAGCGGTGACCACGGCATAGGGCAGCAGGGCCATCCAAATGCGGCTGCCGTTGAGATCCGTGACCTCCTCCTGGGCGGGCAGCTCCATGCGCTCGCGCAGGCTGTCGACACCCTTGGGCTTCCACACACGCAGGAAGATGAAGCCCGCGCCGAGGGAGACGATGCAGGCCACGACGTTGGTGAGCTGGTAGGCGAAGAAGGTAGCCGCGGCCCACTGGGCAATGGCGAAGGAGATGCCGATGACGGCGGCTGCGGGGCCAGCTTCCCTAACACCGCGCATGCCGTCGAGGATAAAGAGGATGAAGAAAGGCACGACCGCCGCGATGAGCAGCACCTGCAGGGAGATGAGGCTGGCGATGTCCGCGGTCTGCTCAGCAGTACGGCCGCCCACGGAACCGGCGGTGGTGACCGGGATGCCCACGGCACCGAAGGCCACCGGGGCGGTGTTCGCAATCAACACGGTGGTGGCAGCCTTTAGGGGCTTCACGCCCAGCGCTAGGATCATCGTGGCAGTAATAGCCACCGGTGCGCCGAAGCCGGCGAGTGCCTCCAGCAGTCCGCCGAAACAGAAAGCAATGAGGATAGCCTGGATGCGAATATCGCCATCACCCAGCAAGTCGAAGGTCTTGCGCAGGTCCTCGAAGCGGCCGGAGGCCACGGTGACCTCGTAGAACCAGATGGCAGTAATGATCACCCAGACGATGGGGAAGAGACCGAAGAGCCCGCCGCGCACCGCGGAGGACAAAGCCATACCGGTGGGCATGCCCATGCCAAAAATGGCGATGAGAACCGCTACGAGAAGTGCTACCGCACCCGAGGTGTGGGCACGGGCCTTGAGCCCCAAGAGCATGATGAAGAACGCGATGAGCGGCAACGTGGACACCAGCGCGGTGAGCCCGACGTTGCCAGCAATGGCGTCGGTGGTGATGTTGAAGGTTGACATAAATCTCAATTCCAGTTGGCTCCCGCTGGCGTCCTCGTGGAGATCCCCAGGATGCGGCACCGCATGTTTCGGCCGAGCGAGAGGGCGAAAGATTGAATCGATTCAGATAACGCCTTTTAGGGTAGAACTTGGCGCTTCGCTGTGCTGCATTGTTCACCCGATGGGGGTGAGTGACCTTGCTAACGTCTGAGACCTGATAGCGCCTCCAAGCGGCGGAGACGATAGACTTTGGCCCTATGAATCCTGAAGATCTTTCCGTCCTGATCAAGAACACTGCCGCCGCCGTGCTCACCGAGCATGAGCTGGACTCCTCCGTCCTGCCGGAGACCGTGAGCGTGGAGCGCCCGCGCAACCCGGAGCACGGCGATTACGCCACTAACCTGGCCCTCCAGGTGGCTAAAAAGGCTGGCGCCCAGCCGCGCGAGTTGGCGCAGTGGTTGGCGGATGCCCTCGCCGGCAATGACGCCATCGATGAAGCGTCCATCGCGGGCCCGGGATTCCTCAACATTCGCCTCGCTGCCGCCGCGCAAGGTGCCATCGTGGCCCAGGTTCTTAACGCGGGTGCGGCCTTCGGCAGCAACACCACCTACCAGGGCAAGAAGATCAACCTGGAGTTCGTCTCCGCGAACCCGACTGGCCCGATCCATCTGGGCGGTACCCGCTGGGCCGCCGTGGGTGACTCGCTCGGCCGCGTGCTCGAAGCCTCCGGCGCGGAGGTGACCCGCGAGTACTACTTCAACGATCACGGCGGACAGATCGACCGTTTTGCACGTTCCCTGGTGGCCGCGGCCAAGGGCGAGCCCACCCCGGAGGACGGCTACGGCGGCGATTACATTAAGGAGATCGCGCAGGGGGTGCTGGATCGGAACCCGGCAGCTCTCGATGGCAGCGACGCCGACGTGCAGGAAGCCTTCCGCTCTGCCGGCGTGGAGATGATGTTTGCCCAGATCAAGGAGTCCCTCCACGAGTTTGGCGTGGACTTCGACGTCTACTTCCACGAAAACTCCCTCTTCGAGTCCGGCGCGGTGGAGAAGGCCATCCAGAAGCTCAAGGACAACGGCAAGCTCTACGAAGCCGAGGGTGCATGGTGGCTGAAGTCCACCGAGTACGGCGATGACAAGGACCGCGTGGTCATCAAATCCGATGGCAACGCCGCCTACATCGCCGGTGATATCGCCTATGTGGCTGATAAATTCGACCGCGGCCACGACCTGGCCATCTACATGCTGGGCGCGGACCACCACGGTTACATCGCCCGCTTGCGTGCCTCGGCCCAGGCTTTGGGTTATGACCCGGAGGCCGTCGAGGTGCTCATCGGCCAGATGGTCAACCTGGTCCGCGATGGCCAGGCGGTCAAGATGTCCAAGCGTGCCGGCACCGTCATCACCCTTGATGACCTTGTCGAGGCTATCGGCGTCGACGGCGCGCGTTACTCCCTGGTGCGCTCCTCCGTGGATTCCAGCCTGGACATCGA
This sequence comes from Corynebacterium sp. HMSC074H12, assembly GCF_001813755.1. NCBI lineage: Bacteria > Bacillati > Actinomycetota > Actinomycetes > Mycobacteriales > Corynebacteriaceae > Corynebacterium > Corynebacterium sp. HMSC074H12. The sequence goes on along the minus strand of NZ_KV813902.1, from coordinate 52,361 downwards.
CTTGGGCCTGTGGGCTTCCCAGTCGGCGGATAACCCGGTCTACTACGTGCAGTATGGCCACGCCCGTATTTGCTCCATCCTGCGCAAGGCAGCAGAGCTGGGCTTCGACACCGCCGCGCTTGCCGACGGCCCCCTCGACCTCCTCACCCACGAGAAGGAAGGCGACCTCATCCGCACCCTAGGCGAGTTCCCCGAGGTTGTGGCCACCGCCGCTACGCTGCGTGAACCGCACCGCATCGCGCGTTACGCCGAGGAGCTTGCCGCCGTGTTCCACCGCTTCTATGACCAGTGCCAAGTGCTGCCGAAGGCTGGTGAAGAGACCGAGCCGATTCACTCCGCACGCCTCGCCCTGGCCAGCGCCACCCGCCAGGTCATGGCCAATGCCTTGACCATGGTCGGGGTTAGCGCACCGGAGAAGATGTAAGGAAAGGTATCGATGACTGATTTCAATTCTCTTCCGGCCCACGTGTGGCCGCGCAACGCAGCGCGTGACTCCGATGGCGTGGTCTCGATTGGTGGCGTTTCCCTGACCGAGCTGGCCGAAGAATACGGCACCCCGCTCTTTGTTTTCGATGAACAGGACTTCCGCTCGCGCTGCCGGGACATGGCCCAGGCCTTCGGCGGCCCTGACCACGTGCACTACGCCTCCAAGGCTTTCATCACCAAGCGCATCGTGCGCTGGGTAGACGAGGAGGGCCTGTGCCTCGACGTCGCCTCCCTCAATGAGGCCAAGTTAGCGCTGGCTGCAGGCTTTCCGCCGGAGCGAATGACTGCGCACGGCAACAACAAGGAAGATGAATACCTTGAGCTGTGCGTCGACAACGGCATCGGCCACGTCGTCCTCGACAACGAAGAGGAGCTCTCCCGCCTCAACGGCATTGCTGCGGCGGCAGGGCGTGTACAGCCGGTGATGATTCGCGTTAAGCCTGGTGTGGATGCCCACACGCACGAGTTCATCGCTACCGCTCACGAGGACCAAAAGTTCGGCATTTCTTTGTCTACTGGCGCTGCCTTTACCGCTGCCAGCAAGGTGCTGGACTCTGCCAACCTCAAACTGGCTGGTCTGCACTGCCACGTCGGCTCTTCGGTTTTCAATGCGGATGGCTTCAAGCTGGCCGCCGAACGTGTGCTCAGCCTGTACAAGCGTATCCACTCTGAGCTCGGCGTAGCGCTCGAGGAGCTGGATCTGGGTGGCGGCTTTGGCATTCCATATATGGAATACGAGGAAGCACTGGATGTGGCCACCTTGGCCAAGGACCTCCTAGAGGCCGTCGAGCGCACCGCGACCGAGCTCGGCATCAGGCCGCCCTTCGTCCTTGTGGAGCCCGGCCGCTCGCTAGTGGGTGCCTCCGCCGTGACGCTTTACCGCGTTGGGACCGTCAAGGATGTCGAAACCGGCAAGGCAGATTTGCCGATGCGCCGCTACCTGTCGGTCGATGGCGGCATGTCGGACAATATCCGCCCAGCACTCTATGGCTCGGATTATGACGTGCGCGTGGTCAACCGCCGCACGCAGGGCGAGCCGGTGGACTCGCGCATCGTGGGCTTCCACTGCGAGTCCGGTGACATTCTGGTCAACGAGCGCCGTTTCCCCTCGGATATCACTACCGGTGATCTCCTCGCTTTCGCCACCACCGGTGCCTATCAGTACATGATGGCTTCGCGCTATAACGGCGCTTTGCGCCCGGCGGTCGTTTCCGTGCGTGACGGCAAAGCCTCGCTCATGCTGCGCCGGGAAACGGTGGAGGACTTGCTGGCGTTGGACGTCGACTAGCGCGGCGTTGCCACAGCTCACCGCATTTTATTCACAAAGATATGGCCGGTCGCGCGTTGTGCCGGCCACTTTGCGTAGAAATAGACAGCTCGTTCTGTATAGTGATGGGCTAGCACGTAACAATCATTCGCAATTTCAACAAGGGGACACCATGACGACGACGAACCGTAGCAAGAAACCCGAAGGCGAACCCGTAGGAATCGCGCTGCTTGGATTTGGCACCGTAGGCGCCGAGGTTTTCCGCCTCGTGCAGGAAAACGCTGACGCTTTTGCGCACCGCATCGGCGGCCCCGTGGAGATCCGCGGCGTCGCCGTGCACAACAAGAACAAGCTGCGCCCGGGCGTGCCGGCGGAGCTGCTGACCGACGACGCCAAGGCCCTTGTCCTGCGCGATGATATCGACCTCGTCGTCGAGGTCATCGGTGGCATTGATTTCCCGCGCGAGCTCGTCCTCGCGGCCCTCAACGCCGGCAAGTCCGTGGTTACCGCCAACAAGGCTCTCGTGGCCGCGCATGCGGATGAGCTCGCTGAGGCCGCCGACCGCGCCGACGTTGACCTGTACTTCGAGGCCGCCGTGGCCGCTGCCATCCCGGTGGTCGGCATGCTGCGCCGTTCCCTGGCTGGTGACAAGATCCAGCGCATCTCCGGAATCGTCAACGGCACCACCAACTTCATCCTGGACGCCATGGAGTCCACTGGTGCCTCCTATGAGGATGCGTTGGCTGAGGCCACCCGCCTGGGCTACGCCGAGGCCGATCCCACCGCTGACGTGGAGGGCCACGACGCTGCCTCCAAGGCCGCCATCCTGGCTTCCCTGGGCTTTTACACCCGCCTGACCTTCGACGATGTCTACTGCGAGGGTATTTCCAAGATCACCGCGGATGACATCAAGGCTGCCAACCAGGCTGGCTACTCCATCAAGCTGCTCGCCATCTGCGAGCGCCTCGTCGATGAGGAGACCGGTGCGGAATCCGTCAACGCCCGCGTGCACCCGACGCTGGTTCCGAAGGAGCACCCGCTGGCTTCGGTCAGCCAGTCCTACAACGCCATCTTCGTTGAAGCGGAGGCCGCTGGCTCTCTGATGTTCTACGGCAATGGTGCCGGCGGTAACCCCACGGCATCCGCTGTGCTGGGTGATGTCATCGGCGCGGCACGCAACATTGTCCACGGCGGCCGTGCGCCGGGGGAGAACACCTACGCCAACCTACCTATTGCGGAGTTCGGAGAAGTGGAAACTCGTTATCACGTCGACATGGAAGTTGAAGACCGCACCGGCGTGCTCTCCGCCATTTCCGGTGTCTTTGCCCGCCATGGGGTCTCCCTGCGCACCGTGCGCCAGGAAGACGGCGATGCCACCGCTCGCCTCATCGTGGTCACCCACGCGGCGAAGGAAGCGGTGCTTGAGGATATCGTCGCTGCCCTCGGCGAGCTCGATGAGGTCAAGGCTGTCCACTCCGTCATCCGCCTCGGCGTCTAAGGGTTTTAGGTACAACAATGAGTATCGATATCGAAGTAGGCACCAAGGTCACGGTTCAGGTCCCGGCCTCCTCGGCCAACCTGGGCCCGGGCTACGACACCCTCGGCATCGCGCTGAGCCTTTACGACACCGTGGAGGTCGAGGTCACCCGCTCCGGCTTGGAGGTAGAAATCTTCGGCGAGGGCGCCGAAGAGCTGCCGCGCGACGGCTCCCACCTTGTGGTCAAGGCCATCCGCTCCGCACTCAAGGCCGCCGATGTCGAAGTCACCGGCCTGCGCGTGGTGTGCACGAATAACATCCCGCAGTCCCGCGGCTTGGGCTCCTCAGCGTCTGCCGCGGTGGCCGGCGTGGCCGCGGGCAACGGCCTGGCTGGGTTCCCGCTCTCCGAGGAGCAGGTTGTGCAGTTGTCTTCGGCCTTCGAAGGCCACCCGGATAACGCCGCGGCCTCCGTGCTGGGCAATGCGGTGGTCTCCTGGACCACCGTGCCTGTCGACGGCCGCTCGCTTCCGGAGTACCGCGCCGCCACCTTAGAGGTTCACCCAAGCATCAAGGCCACGGCCTTGGTCCCGGACTTCCATGCCTCGACGCAGGCAGTGCGCCGCGTGCTGCCCTCGCACGTCACGCATGCCGACGCCGCCTTCAACGTCTCCCGCACCGCAGTGAACGTGGCGGCTCTGACCGCGTATCCGGACCTGCTGTGGGAGGGCACCCGCGACCGTCTGCACCAGCCTTATCGCGCTGATGTCCTGCCGGTGACCGCGGAGTGGGTCAATCGCCTGCGCAACCGCGGCTACGCCGCCTACCTGTCCGGTGCTGGCCCCACCGTCATGGTCCTCCACACTGAGCCCATCGAGGAGGCAATCCTCGAGGACGCCCGCGGACAGAACCTTCGCGTGCTGGAGCTGGACGTCGCTGGGCCGGTCTCTGTCGAGCGCGGATAGGCTAGCTAGCTAGCCTCCTTTTCCACGCTGATACGGCACACACCGTTGCCGGACTTTGGGATCAGTTTCAGGCTTAACCTCCCACCGGAGTCGGCAGCCGTCTGCTCCAAGTAGCCATCGTGGATGGCGCAGACAAAGGGGGAGGGCTCCACACCGGCGCTGACAAATGGGCAGGCGTGCAGTTGCACGGTGGTGCGGCCTTCCTCGGTGAATTGCTCCACCGAGGTTACCGGGTCAAAGCCCATATCGCGCATCGTCCGGTAGAGCGGGGCCAGCGCCTCAGCACCGTGGTCGGTGGCCGTGGCCTTCGCCCAAGCGCGGCCGATCTCTCGCGCTTGCTCGGAAGAAAAGTCATTGAGCTGATCTTTATCCGCCAGTGCTTTGACTAAGACGCTAATCAGCGTGACGTATTCCTCCGCCACTGAACGATTGTCGGGCACCCGTACTTGGAAGATCAGGGAGGGACGCCCGCGGCCTTGCGCTGGAGCAGTAACTACCCGCACCGCGCCGGCGCGAACCAGCTCATCCAGGTGGCCGCGCGCGGTGTTGACATGCATGCCCATTTTCTTAGCAATCTCTGCAGCCCGTGCTCCTTGCGGGAATTTCTGCAAGACCGAGAGGACGTCGCGCTGCTTGGGGGAGAGCTTCATCGTGTCAGGAAAAAGCTCGCTGGAGGAGCGGGGGCTAGGCGTAGCAAATGCGGACATGACTGTGACTCCTTGCAAAACTCTATGAGGATCCTACATCCGGCGCACTGAATTTCTCCCATTGCGGTGCTCAGAGGCGCCACGATCTGCGTGACGACGTGGGTAAAATCCCATGGATTAAGTACGGGTATAGACCGTGAGGGCGTCTGCATTGAGGGCCACGGACACCTTATTCCCGGGGGCGTTGTGGGGTGCTGGCTGGCCCACTGTGAGCCGTTGGCCGTCAATGTCAATAAGGGTGGTTTCGCCCAGATCGGCCACAATGGTGGCGCTCAGTGCGCCAGCGGGATCGAAGCGCAGCGCAGTCTGGGGAAAGGCCGCCCAGTGCTCGCCGTTGCGAGCTGGCTGAAATGCATCATTCTGGTGGTAGCCGCGAAGCACATTGACGCCCGCCAGCTCTGCCATAAAGGGGGTCGGGGGCTGTTCCAGTAGGCGCTCCGCGGGGCCTTGAGAGATGATGTTGCCGGCTTCTATCACCAGGATGTCGTCCGCCAGCGTGTCGAGGTCCACGCGGCTGTGGGTGACGATGACGGTGGTACGGTCAGCGGCTGAAAGGCGCAGTACGTGGCGCCAACGCGCGGCGGATTCTACGTCCATGGCGGCGAAGGGTTCATCCGCAACCAATACAGCCGGGCGCGCCGCCAGCGCGCGGAGAAGGGCAACCTGCGCGGCTTGACCACCGGAAAGCTCGGATACATGGACCAGCTCCTGCAGCCCGGCGGCGTTGAGCAGTTCCTCTGTCCTTTGCGGGTCTTTGGTCACCATCGTCAACGCTTGAGCCACGGTGGCAGTGGGAGGCAGCCCAGGGTTTTGAGAAAGCATGATCACGCGTTCGGCGTTGGTGTGTGCCCCTTGGAGTCGCCCGCTAATGAAACGCAGAAGCGTGGTCTTTCCGGCACCGTTGGGCCCGACCACCGCGGTCACGTGCCCGCCCCGGAACGTGGTGGTGGCGTTGCCGATAGTTACGGAAAGATCGTGGGCTGAGTCCACAGGGGTGGTGGCATCGCGAAGTGCCGCAGGATCCATCGGCTTGAGCATGCGCACCTTCGGCTCGCGGCGGCGTAGCAGCAGGGGCATTCCGGCCGCGGTGAGCGTAAGGATGGCTATTCCAATAAGCACGGCGGAAAGGGCATAGGCGTTGTCCGCGCTGACCTCGCGCTCTAGGTAGATTCCGCTCGGCATGGTCCGGGTCGAGCCGGGCAGGGAACCAGCGAAGGTGATAGTTGTTCCGAATTCACCCAGTGAGCGGGCGAAAGCCAGCGCACCACCGGTGAACACAGCGGGGCGGATGGCTGGGAGAATGATGCGCCGAAGGATGGTTCCCGCTCCCAAGCCGATGCCGCGCGCGCTGGCGATGACCTCAGGATCGAGTTGCCGCAGCGCGGAGTCCACCGCCACCACCGCGAAGGGAAGCGTGACGAAGACATGGGCTGCCACGACACCCGGGAAGGCGAAAGACACGTGCAGTCCAGCCTGCTCCAGAACAGGACCAAGCAGCCCACGGCGCCCCAGCAGCGCAGTGAGAGCCAAGCCGCCCACGACGGGAGGCATGGCCAAGGGGAGGTAGACCACCAGCCTCACCAGGTGGGAGACGCGGTGCAGCTGCTGCAGCCACAGCGCCAAGCAGGTGCCCAGCAACGTGGACAGCACTGTAGACCACGCCGCCGCGGACAGGCTGACGCGGAGAAGATCCTGGGTCGTCGGAGAGTTCAGCGTGTCAGAGAGTTGCCCCCAGGGCACCCGCACTCCCAAGGCGAGGACTGGGGCGAGAATGTAGAAAGCTGCGAGCGCGCCAGCGGCGATGACCGGCCAAGGGGCTCGTTGGCGCTGTTCGCGCAGAATCATGCCCGACACCTAGTTCACCGGAGTGAAGCCGAATTGTTCCCAGGTGCTGTCAAAATCCGACGCGAGAAGCGAGAGGACTTCTTGGGCTTCTTCATGCCGGGATGAAGAAGCCACCACAGCGCCCATGATCTCATTGCGGAAGTCTTCCGCGTGGTCGAGCGGAATAGCCTCGACGTCCTCGCTGGCGGCGGCGTCGGTGGAATAGACCCACCCGGCGTCCGCTTCACCGGAGGCAACCTTTCCCAGAACATCAGCCACTTGGCTCTCCAACGATGATGCGTGCAGATGCCAGCCATTGGCCTTCATAATGCGCGTGGATATGGCTCCGCAAGGCACGCTCGGGTCACAGAGAACTAGGCGTGCCGAGGGCTCCAGGTCTGCTGCGGAGCGCAGTCCTTGGGGATTACCTTTCGGCACGACCATAACCATGACGTTGCTTGCTAAGGGCACGGGCGTCTCCACGCTGCCCTGAGCAAGTGCATTCTCCATGGTCTCCCGAGAAGCAGTGAGGAGAAGGTCTGCGGGCGCTCCCTCATCGACTTGCTGCACCAAAGCAGAAGAGCCGCCGTTGTTGAAAGCCAGGGGAGTCCCGGAGGCGCTAGCAAGCTCGTCATTCAACACTCTTGTCGAGGATGCAGCAAACACCTGCAAGGGCTCTTCGGAGTCAGAGGCGCAACCGGCAACAGTCAGCGCGGCGGCGATGACGGGGATTGCAATCTTTGCGAGGTGCATGGTCAGTCAGCTTACGGAAGCTTTAGGCGGTTCGCGTGAATTTGATGTGGACGTCTTCTGGTTCTTTCTTAAGATACTCGCGAGCGAAAACCTCCTCCCGCTGGTCCACCTCGTTGAGCAGCGGAAGCGGGTCGTGCGGAGCTATGAGGATCATGGCTTCGCCGACGTTGAGGGTGCCGAGTGCCCCATGGATGGCGCCGTGGCGCACTGCGTGAGGGATTTCGGAGGCGTTGAGGGTGGGGATGTCATGGCCCTTGGAGGCGTCGATAAGCGGCAAGTTCATTGATCTTTTCCTTTTCGATTTTCTAGGGGGAGCGGGCGTTGCTACCCCTACAAGCAATTTACTACGATTATATCCGTGCAAATAAAAATGTCAGATGTGCCTCTGCGCGACGTCTCCTTGACTGCTCGCCGGCGCTGGCACACCATCGCCTTTAGCCTGGTTGCCTTGTGGATCGCGGTGGGCGTGGGAATCACCGTGGCGAACTATCTGGGAGCACCCGTGGTGTGGTGGGACCTCATTCATCCTTTTACTCTCGGAGCGCTGACCACCGCCATCCTGGTGTTTAGTACCCACTTCACGGAAGCACTGACCCGCACCCCGGCTGCCGGCTTCCACAGGGTAGGCGCGCGGGTAGGCCTGGTGCAGGTGGGGCTGGTTCTGCTACTTGTTGATCGCGCCGGCTACGACTGGGGAATGCTCGCGGATATTGGCTCCTCACTCGTCATCGTCGCAGTCACGTGGCACCTGTGGACGTTATGGACCAAGCTTCGAGGCTCTCTTTCTGGCTCTTTCGCAGTCACCGTGCCCTTTTATCTGGCCGCGGCCTGCTTCATGGTGGTCTCTGTGCTGTTGGTTATCCTGGCTGCGCACGGGATAGGAAACTATTCGCTGTTGGTAGCAGCGCACTCACGAGGGATGGTGTGGGGATTTGCTCTGCTTACCATCGTGGGCACCGTCGTCACGCTGCTTCCCACCTTGACCCGAACGCCAATTTCATCAGCCGCCCGGGCCCGGTGTGGTCGAGCATTGACCGTGCATTGCGTGGGGCTGGGGGTGGCCATGCTTGCCGACGCCTCCGGGCTCACCCGCGCCGCCGGCATGGCGCAGCTACTCACCGTCCTTGCCGCTGTGTTCATCATTCAGCCAGTACTCGCCGGCGCGCTTGGTGGCGTGAAAACCACGGCAAGCGTGTCCGCGATGGCGGGACTGGTATGGATGTTGGCACTTTGTGCCGGTGACGCGGCGGCCACTCTTGCTGGGGCCTACCCGCGCGCGGTGACGTTGCTGCTGCTACCCGCATTCGTCGGCGCCGGCCTCCTGCAGCTCGTAACCGGGGTACTCCACCACATGCTGCCCATCCTGGCCGGAGCTGCCCATCCCGCGCGGGGCCACCTTCCAGGGTTCGTGCGCGTAGCGCTCATCAACCTTGGCGGCGTGCTGAGCCTCACTGGCATTACTGGCGTGTCCTTCGCCGGGCTTATCATGATGGGGCTAGGCCTCATCGCCAATTGTGCGGCCCTAGTGTGGGCCGTCTCGTCATCTCAAGGAGAAGTTCATGTCAAGCGTGCCCGTTAAAAAGGAGCATTCTGAGAAACAGTGGGCATCCTGGCTCATCATCATTGTTGCCTTGGTGGCGGTCATTGCACTGGCAGTGACCAATTCGCGGATAGGCAAACAAGATCCGGCGCTGGTAGCTTCAGCCGATGCCGTCACTGTGGATGTCTCAGTCGACGGCATGGCCTTTGTTCCGTCCTCTATCAACGTGGCTGCGGGCAGCCACCTGGTGGTGAACTTCCATAACACGGGCGACCAGGTCCATGACTTGAAGATCGGACGTGAGGAGACCGGAAGGGTGGAACCGGGCGAGACCGTGCAGCTGGATGCCGGGATCATCGATGAACCCGTGGAAGGCTATTGCACGATCGCCGGGCACAAAATGCAGGGGATGACGTTTATAGTCAACGTCGACGAGCCAGCATCTGGGGAACATGAGCATGCGGGTGCGCAGTCTGGCGCCCATGCAGCCGGTGCCCCGGCGACGGTGCCCTCGGCAGCCGAGCGCATGGCAGCCCGCGAGGGTTTCGAAGCCGTTGATGCCTCCCTTGCCCCGGCGGAAGGTGACCTTCACGAAGAAACCTGGGTGATGACTGAAGAGGAAGCTGAGGTCGCCCCAGGAGTGCGCCAAACCCGGTGGCTCTTTGATGGGCAGGCACCCGGACCAACCCTGCGCGGCAAGGTCGGGGACCGATTTCGTATCACTATCAAGAACGAGGGCTCGATGGGGCACTCGGTGGATTTTCACGCTGGTGAAGTCAACCCGGATAAGAACATGAAGACGATCCAGCCGGGCGAGTCGCTGACATACGAATTTGTCGCGCACCGGGCAGGCATCTGGATGTATCACTGCTCAACGATGCCAATGAGCTTGCACATTGCCAACGGCATGGCAGGAGCGGTCATTATCGATCCGCGTGGTGAGGATGCGCTGGCAGACGTCGACGCGGAGTACGTCATGACGGCCAGCGAAATCTTCCTCGCCACCGCGGGCAGGGAAGCTGAAGGTGCGGATGCGCAGCGAGTCAGCAATGGCGACTATGACCTCACCGCCTTCAACTACTATCCCAATCAATACGACGAGGGCTTAGCACCGCTGCGCGCCAAAGTGGGCGATACCGTGCGCATCTGGCTGGTTAATCTGGGCCCCGATCTTCCTTTGAGCTTCCATGTCGTGGGCGAGCAATTCGATACCGTGTACAAGGAAGGCACCTATCTCATTAAGGGCGCGAAGGATTCCGGATCCCAGGCGCTGGACCTCTTACCCGCCCAGGGCGGGTTCGTCGAGATGACCTTCAACGAGCCGGGCACCTATTCCTTTGTGAACCACCTCATGACGAACGCAGAGAAGGGCCAGCACGGGCAATTTATAGTTGAGTAGCTCGTTGCTCGCGCCGCTCGCGTAGCTCGTCCAGGGTATCGATATCGCGTACTGCGGCGGTGCCTTCGAACTCGGTGATACTGTCCGCGAGTCCCAGTAAGCGCATGACTGACTTATTGCGGGGATTGCCGAGCTCGTGCAGAGCGCGGGTAATGGCCTCGGTGCGCCACAGTGCACACAGCGGTTGGAGGCGCCCATCGAAGGTGGCCACCGCGGCATCAGCGCCGGAGCTTTCTAAGGCCTGTTCGAGTACAGGCAGCATACGCGGGGAATCCGGGGCATCGACGGCAAAGATGGCGGTCGTGGACTCTGCGGCACCAACCAGCGCGGCGTGGCCCGCGGCGATTCCCGCGGCTGGCCCGCCGAAAAGAGGCCTTTCACATACTTGGGGCATCCCTAGGGGATAGGGTGAGACAACCGCCACCGGCGCATCATAAGGCAACTGGCGCAGGAGACGGTCGATAAGGCGCTCACCGGCGAGAGTGATACTTGCTTTGTCCACGCCTCCCATGCGCGTTCCGCGTCCGCCTGCCACAACAATGACACCTGGCATTGTTCTCTATCCTTCCGCGCCGGGCAGTTCGCGGGACCAATCACCCGAGCGGCCGCCGGATTTTGCGGTGATGCCGCAGCGTCGGATATAAGCGGAGCGGTCAACGCCTTTCACCATGTCGATGAGCGCTAGGGCGGCGACGTTTACCGCGGTCAGCGCCTCCATTTCTACGCCGGTGCGGTCGGCGGTGCGCACGGTGGCCTCGATAAAAACGTGATCTTCGCGCAGCTCGATGTCGACCGCGCACCCGTGCACACCAATGGTGTGGGCCAGAGGCAAGAGATCCGGGACCTTCTTCGCCGCCGCAATACCGGCGACTCGAGCAACCGCAAGCACGTCGCCCTTCGGCACGGCTCCCTCCCGCAGTGCGGTGAGGACCTCTGGTGAACACGCCACTTCGCCTTGGGCGGTGGCGGTGCGCACGGCGGGCTGTTTTTCGGTGACGTCCACCATGTAGGCGGAGCCGGCCTCATTAAGGTGAGTGAACTTCATTGCTACAGCGGTTCCTTTCTTTGGGTGGACCTAGCCTAGCTGACGAAGAGTGGGCCGATCCCCGTTTCTGAGGCGCGATCTTTGGCAGCAACGGAGGGGTGGGGGCTGTAGAAGGGGAGACCCTGAAGCTAGTAGGGGTAGACGGTAAGTTGCTCCCCTGCGGTGACGGGGCTCGTCAGCAGCGCGAAACCTTGCGTGCCCGGCAGTGCTGCAACGTGGTGGCTGCGCATGCGTGGACCAGGCGGCGGAGAGGCGGTAATGCTTCCCTCCAGAGCAATTGAGCACGGCTGAATCAGCGGGCGGTGCGGATGCGGGAAGTCGGCCCGGGCGACAGCCGTCAGATGCGGCCGGTCTAAAACTCCGGTGGGGCGGGGAAGGCCGCGCAAGGAACGCAGAAGCGGGGTGAGGTAAAGGTGTGCGGAGACGAACGCCGCCACCGGGTTGCCCGGCAAACACACCACGGGAACGCCGTTCCACAGCGCGTGGCCTTGCGGCGCGCCGGGGCGTTGGTTGACGTGTCCGAACCAATAAGAGCGGCGCTCCACGGCATCCTCAACGACCGCGCGAACCACGTCAAAGGCTCCTGCGGATACCCCGCCGGTGGTGACGATGAGATCGGAGTCAGCGGCAGCCGCGTCGAAGCGGCGGCGCAGCTCAACGGGTGAATCGCCACATACCGTGCGGGCGATGTCAACGGGGCCGGTAGTGCTAAGGAGTGCGTCGAGCATCGGACCATTGGAATCCGGGAGCTGGCCGTTGAGCAGCTCCTCACCCGTGGCAATGACGGTCACCCGCGGGGTGCGGTGGAGCACGGCGGTGTCGACGCCGGCGGAGAGGGCGGCGGCGATAAGGGAGGCGTCCACCAGCGTGGCGGCACCGGCTAGTTGGTGCCCGGCCTCGATGTGGGAGCCGCGCCGCCGGATGTGGTTGCGCTCGGGAAGGCGGTGCACCGTGACGGTCTCAGGCAGTGGCCCGGGGCCTGGTGGAATATCGGTGTCTTCCACGGGGATGACCAGACCATCAAAGCCCGCGGGTACTGGACCACCGGTCATGATGCGCAGCGCAGTGCCGGGCGGCAGGGTTTGGGCCGGCGCGCCGGCAGGCACATCACCCACGACAGGCAAAGTGAAGGGAACGGTGAGACTGTCTGGTGAGGAAGGCTGAGGAATGAGGAAGCCATCCATGGCCGAATTATCCTGCGGCGGGAGGGGAAGGCGGGCGACGAGGGGCTCAGCCAGCACGCGACCCTGCGATAAGGCAGCGCGTTCCGAAGGCAAGGCGCGGACCAGCGCGTGGAGGCACTCGAAGTATTCCTCGATACTTAAGTCAGTCCCGGTACTCGTCATTGCACCCAATCTAGCCACCGATGGCGGACATCGGGCGATCTGGCTGGAGGAAACCTTCATCATCCACCCCGTGGCCCGGTAATTTCCTCCACATTTCACCCGCCCACGCGGTAGCTAGCTCCGCATCGCTGGCGCCAGAGCGCATGAGGTCGCGCAGGGAGGTTTCCGAGTTGCCGAAGAGGCAATTGCGCACCGCGCCGTCTGCGGTCAGGCGCGTGCGGTCGCAGTCCCCGCAGAAGGGCCGAGTTACGGAGGCGATCACCCCGATGTGTCCTATGGGGAGGGAGCCATCGCGCGAGACCGCGGACCACAGTGCCGCCGGCGCGGAGCCGCGGGGTTTCTTAGCCGGGGTGAGCTCGAAGTCTTCGGCCAAGCGCGCCAAGATATCCTCCGCGGTGACCATCCGGGAACGCGCCCACTCCTCCCGTGGGCCCAATGGCATCTGCTCGATGAAGCGCAGTTGCGCGCCGCGTTCGAGGCAAAAGCGAGCCAAGGGAAGGATCGCAGACTCGTTGACACCCGGCATGATGACGGCGTTGATCTTGACCGGGTCCATGTCGGCGGCCAGCGCGGCGTCGATGGATGTGAGCACATCCGCTAGGCGGTCGCGCCGGGTGAGCCGGGCATAGAGCTCCGGATCGAGGGTGTCTAAGGAGATGTTGACGCGGTCGAGCCCGGCGCGCTGCAGCCCCGGCAGGCGCTTATCCAGGCCCAGCCCGTTGGTGGTGAGAGCAGTAGTGGGTGCCGTACCTTCGTCGGTCCGCAGGGCTTTGGTCGCGGCGATGATTTTCTCTAAGGAGCCGCGCAGGAGCGGCTCCCCACCGGTGAAGCGCACCTGCTGGATGCCGAGCTTGTCTACCGCGAGGCGGATGAGACGGATGGTTTCTTCATCGCTGAGCGTGTGTTCGGTGGGCAGCCACTCATAACCTTCGGCGGGCATGCAGTAGGTGCAGCGCAGATTGCAGCGATCCGTCAGGGAGACGCGTAGGTCGCGGGCCTGGCGGCCGTAGCGATCCACGAGTGCGCGGCGGCCCTCGGTCCCTGCCGCTGGCAGGTCCGTGGGCGGCATCCCCGCGCCCCGTACACGCGGCAATGGCAGCGTCAGCGGGGCGGAGGTGTGTGGCGAAGGTTGGGATCGTTGGGCGGACATTGCTGGCAAGTCTAGATCGAAGCCTGCCGAATGAGTAGGCGGGGTGGGGCTAGTCCTCCCCGTCATCCTCTCCGGCATCGAGGCGCTGCGCCTCGCCCGGGCCCTTCAGCCGGATGATGTTGTACTCGCCTTCCGCCAAGTGGGCGCGCAGGTCCTTCTTGTCGAACTTGCCCACCGAAGTCTTATCGATGGATTTTACGAACGTCCAATACTCCGGCAGCATCCAGGAGGGAAGCTCAGAGCGCATCCCGTTGCGCAGGCGCTCGGCGGTCTCAATCGTGGGGCTGATGTCCGCGGCGAGCACGGTGACAGCCAGCGGGCGCTCGACCCATTGCTTGTCGGGGTAGCCAATGACGGCGCATTCCAGCACCACCGGGTTGGCCATGATGAGGTTCTCCAATTGCACGGAGTAGATCCATTCACCGCCGGAACGGATGACATCGCGGGCGCGATCCTCCACGGTGAGGAAGCCATCCTCGGTGACGAAGCCGACGTCGCCGGTGCGCAGCCAGCCGTCGGCCGTGAACTTGGAGTCCGCGTCCTCGACATCTTTGCCACGGAACTCGTGGGCAGCACCGCCGTCCTCCGAAGCGGGCGAGTGGTAGTAAGAACCGGTGACCAAGTTGCCGCGTACCTGAATCTCACCAGCGTTGCGGTCCGTGGTGTTGACCACGTGGCCGTCATTGACCACGCGGTATTCCAAGGAGGCCGGGAAGCGCCCCTGGGAAATGCGGTAGGCCCAGCGAGCCTCGCCCGAGGCGCCTGAGGGTGGGCGGGCCACCGTGCCCACCGTGGTGGTTTCCGCCATGCCCCACACGTGGACTACGTCTACGCCGTAGCGCTCTTCCCAGCTCTTGATGAGCTGCGGTGGAACAGGCGAGCCGCCAGCGAAGATCTCCGTCAGTGTCATGCGCTCAGGCGGGTTCTTGAGGTAGTGCACGAAGAGCTGAATCCAAATGGTGGGCACGCCATGGGCCACGCGCGGGGAGGTGGCGGCGATGATTTTGGCCAGGGTGGCGGGGGAGACGTCGGCGTCGGGAAGCACCAGCGGCGTGCCCGTCATCCACGCCGCAAAGGGAACACCCCAGCTCAGCACGTGATAGATGGGGATGCAGCACAGGAATGTCTCGCCGTGGGTCACACACAGGGAATCGGAGGAGCGCAGCTGCATTCCTTCCAAGTACAGAGCGCGGTGGGAGTAGAGCACGCCCTTTGGTGCACCAGTGGTGCCGGTGGAGTAACACAGTGCGGCGGCGGTGTGCTCATCCAAAACCGGCCAGTCATACACGGTGGAGCGCCCATCCAGCAGTTGCTCGTAGCTGTAGATTTCAACGTTGCCCGGCAGAGCGGTGCTGGGCTTGCCGACGCCCGTAAACACCACCGCACGCACACAGTCCACACCTTCCAGAACCTGGGCTAGCTGCTCGGCGAGGCGACAATCCGCGACGATGACGCGGACCTCAGCGTGGTTGATGATGTGCCGGATCTGATCATTCATCAGCTGCTTGTTGAGCGGGGTGAACACCGCTCCCTTACAGGCGGTGCCAAAAAGCACTTCGAGGTGCTCGGCGCAGTTCCACATCAGTGAGCCCACGCGCTCGTCACCGGTGATGCCGAGCGTGTCATGCAGGGCGTGGGCGAAGGCGGCGGCGCGGGCGCCGACATCAGCGAAAGTGGTTTCCTCGCGTTCATTGCCGGGATTGGCGCTGTGCCAGGTGATGACCTGGGTTTGGCCGTGGACGGAGGAACCGTACTCCAGGATGCGGGTGAGGGACAGCGGGATATCCTGCATTGTGGAGAGCATGCGCACTACTTTAGCCGTGTCAGTGTGAGCGCGGGGGAAGGATGCGGTATAGTTATCCGCGACTGGTGGGGAACGCTTTCCCCGCATCTCCGAGCTCCCTCCACGGCGCACACACCTGCGGTGACACTCTCATGGCAGTCCAACGGTGCGCGCGACGGTGAGAGGGGAGAGATACGCTCGCAGTCGCCTTCTTAAAATATCTCCCCGCGCTTGACCCGCGGCCGATTCCTTGAGTGCTTTCAGGAGTTCAACAAGGAGTCCTTCACGTTCCGTACCGCCGGGCCGGAGAGGGGGGAGAGCCAAGACAACCACCGCCCACGGGGATCGCGGTTGCGTGAACTCGCTGGTGGCGGAGGACCATCCCAATTACACACTGGCTTCCAACGCCCGCTTGGAACAGCACCACGCACAGTGCAGGTGCGGCAGACAAGACGGCGCGCGTTGGTGAAGCGACGAAAGGATATCCGTGAGCGATACGGACAAGACCGCAGCACAGGATCTCGCCTCCCTGAAGCTGCCGGAATTGCGCAAGCTAGCTGCGGAGCGCGGACTTCGCGGCGTCTCCGGACTGCGCAAGGGGGATCTCATTACTGCCCTGACCACCGGCCAGGTGCCGGCGCGCGGCGCGAAGGCCGCTGCCCAGGGCGAGGCTAAGGACGCACCCGCCGCAGAGGACTCCGCACAGAAGGAGTCGAAGAAGGACGCGCAGCCGCGCCGCGCGACCCGCAAGGCTTCCCGCCCTGCCGGCGCTGCTGACCAGGCCTCCGAGAAACCGGAGTCTGAGAACACCCATAAGGGCGAGGACGGTGCTCAGGAGTCTGAGCAGAAGGACGGCCACGACGAGCAGCGCTACGAGTCCCGCTCCCAGGCCCGCCGCGCCCGCCGTAACCGCGCGCGCCGCCAGGAGCGCGAGGCCCGCGAAGAAGCCAAGGGCAATAACAACGGCAACGGAAATGGCAACGGCGCCGAGGACAAGCAGTCCAAGTCGGAGGGTAACCAGTCCCGTGGCGGCAACAACTCCGACAACTCCGATAACGGGGACCACGGCAACGGTGGCAACAACGGCGGTGGCAATAACGGGGGCGGCAACAACAACCGCCGCGATAACCACCGCAACGATGATGACAACAACGGCGGCGGTGGCCGCCGCAATCGCCGTAACCGTCGCAACCGCCGCGGGCGTGACCGCGATGGCGGCGGCAACGGCGGCAATGACCTGCAGATCCGCGAGGGCGATGAAGTGCAGGTAGTGGGCGGAATCCTCGAGGTCGTCGACAATAACGTGGCCTTCCTGCGCACTACCGGCTACCGCGCGGCCAGCTCCGATGTCTTTGTCAACAACAACCTCGTGCGCCGCCTGGGCCTGCGTTCCGGCGACGCCCTGACCGGCAAGGTCAAGGTCTCGGGCCCGACCCACACCCACGGCAACGGCCGCAACCGCCGCAAGTACAACCAGCTCGTGGAGGTCGACACCGTAAACGGCCTGGATCCGTCCACCGCGAAGGAGCGCCCGGACTTCGCCAAGCTCACCCCGCTGTACCCGAACCAGCGCCTGCGCTTGGAGACGGACCCGAAGATCCTCACCACCCGCGTCATCGACCTCATCATGCCGATTGGTAAGGGCCAGCGCGCGCTCATCGTCTCCCCGCCGAAGGCCGGTAAGACGACGATCCTGCAAAATATCGCCAACGCCATCGCCACGAACAACCCGGAGTGCTACCTCATGGTCGTCCTCGTGGACGAGCGCCCCGAAGAGGTCACCGACATGCAGCGCAGCGTCAATGGTGAGGTCATCGCCTCCACCTTCGACCGCCCGCCGTCAGAGCACACCTCGGTGGCGGAGCTGGCCATCGAGCGCGCCAAGCGCTTGGTGGAGCAGGGCAAGGACGTCGTCGTCCTGCTCGACTCCATCACCCGCCTCGGCCGTGCTTACAACAACTCCTCCCCGGCATCCGGCCGCATCCTGTCCGGTGGTGTGGACTCCAACGCCCTGTACCCGCCGAAGCGCTTCCTGGGTGCTGCCCGCAACATCGAGAACGGCGGCTCGCTGACCATCATCGCCACCGCCATGGTGGAGACCGGCTCCACCGGTGACACCGTCATCTTCGAGGAGTTCAAGGGCACCGGCAACGCCGAGCTCAAGCTGGACCGCGCCATCTCCGAGCGCCGCATTTTCCCGGCCGTGGATGTCAACCCGTCCGGCACCCGCAAGGACGAGCTCCTGCTAGTTCCGGAGGAAGCACGCATCATGACCAAGCTGCGCCGCATCCTCTCCGGCCTGGACTCCTTCGCCGCTATTGACCTGCTGATTAAGCAGCTCAAGAAGACCCGCTCCAACGGCGAGTTCCTCATGCAGGTGGCCTCGTCCGCGCCCATGGCGGCTGACACGGATGAGGAGGACTACAAGTAATGTCTAACCAGGTTTCCCTCGTCGATGACATTGTCTCCGAGTTCCAAGGCATCGAAATGCAGATGGCTGACCCGGAGGTAGCCGGTGATCAGTCCCAATTCCGCAAGCTGTCCAAGCGCTACGCCGAACTGCGACCCGTCGTCGCCGTGAACGACGAGTTGGTCCAGGCTCGCCAGGACCTGGCCGATGCCAAAGAGATGGCCTACGAGGACCACGAGTTCCAGCCCGAGGTCGACCGCCTTGAGCCGCTCGTCGTTCAGCTGGAGGAAAAGCTCGCGGACCTGCTGGCCCCGCGCGATGAGCATGACTCCGAGGACATCATCATGGAGATCAAGGCCGGCGCCGGCGGCGAAGAGGCAGCACTCTTTGCCGGCGACCTGGCCCGCATGTACGAGCGCTACGCCGATAAGGTCGGCTTCCAGTGGGAGGTCCTGGGCCTCAACGAGTCCGACCTCGGTGGTGTGAAGGACATGTCCATCTCCTTCAAGTCCAAGACCCCCTCGCGCGATGGCGCGTGGAGCGTGTTCAAGTTTGAGGGCGGCGTCCACCGCGTGCAGCGCGTGCCGGTGACCGAGTCCCAAGGCCGAATCCAGACCTCCGCAGCTGGTGTGCTGGTCTACCCGGAACCGGAAGAAGTCGAAGCCGTCAACATCGATGACAAGGACATCCGCGTCGACGTCTACCGTTCCTCCGGTAAGGGCGGCCAGGGTGTGAACACCACCGACTCCGCGGTGCGTATTACCCACCTGCCGACCGGCCTGGTGGTGACCTGCCAGAAGGAACGCTCCCAGATCCAGAACAAGGCGCGTGCGCTGCAGGTGTTGCAGGCACGCCTGGACCAGATGGAGCGTGAGGCCCGCGAGGCTGAGGCCGGCGAGCAGCGCGCTTCCCAGGTGCGCACCATGGATCGCTCCGAGCGTATCCGTACCTATAACTGGCCGGAGAACCGCATCACCGACCACCGCATCGGATACAAGGCCAATAACCTGGATTCCGTGCTCAACGGTGACATGCAGGACCTCATCGACGCCCTGCAAGCCCAAGAACGCGCAGAGCGCCTTGAGGCTGAGGACTAGAAGAGAAAAGGCACGGTTTAATTCGGTGACTTTTCACACCTATCGGGAGGCGCTTCGTGATGCCACGGAGCGCCTTCGCGCTGCCGGGGTACCTTCACCCGAGTGGGACGCGCGCCTGCTGGCTGCCCACCTCATCCACTGCGGCCACATGGACATCCCGCTTAACGAGGCTCCGATGCCCGGCTTTGACGTGGCATATGGGGCGTTGGTGGGGCGTCGTGAAGCGCGCGAGCCCCTCCAGCACATCCTGGGCGTGGCGTGGTTCGGCGCCCTCGAACTCGAGGTGGGCCCCGGCGTGTTCATCCCGCGCCCGGAGACGGAGGTGCTCGCCGACTGGGGAGTTAAATTTCTTACGAAATTTAACTCGGGGAAGATGACGAAATTTAACTCGTTGGGGACGACGAAACTTAACTCGCAATCTCCCCGCGTCGTGGATCTGTGCGCCGGCTCCGGGGCGCTGGCGCTGTACGTCGCCCACTATGTGCCGCAGGCCCAGGTGTGGGCAGTGGAGCTTGCCGACGCCGCCCTGGCCTACACCCGGCGCAATGCCGCAACCGCTTCGCGCGGCGGGGCGGGTTCTGTGAACGTGGTGCAGGGCGACGTCAGCGACGCCGAGATCTTGTCGGAACTGCACGGCACCGTTGACCTCGTGCTCACCAATCCACCCTACGTTCCGGAGACCCCGGACCTGGACCCAGAGGTCTACCAGGATCCGCACGATGCGGTGTTTGGGGGAGCAGACGGCATGGAGACCATCAACGCGATGATTCCGACCATCGCCGCGCTGCTGCGCCCCGGCGGGCGGGTGGGCATTGAGCACGACGACGAGACCTCCCAACAAGTGCAGGAAGCCCTGCGCGCGCACGGCGGCTTCAGCGATATCGAGGTGCTCAAGGACCTCACTGGCACCGCACGATTTGTCACAGCGAAGCGGGGAGTACAGTAGATTGGTCGAAGATTGGTCGACAAGCCGATAGGAACGGGATTAAAGGAGAGACCAATGCAGGGACAGATTTATAACTGTGCGGACGCTGCTGAGCGCGAGGAAGGCATGGCACTTGCCGTCAAAGCAGCCAAGTCAGGCCGACTCGTCGTGATGCCCACCGACACGCTCTACGGGCTGGGCTGCGATGCTTTCGATAACGATGCCGTGGCCAGCCTTTTGGCCACCAAGCACCGCGGCCCGGACATGCCGGTGCCGGTGCTCGTCGGCTCCTGGGACACCGTCAAGGGGCTTGTCGCTTCGTTGGATGACACCGCGCAGACCCTCATCGAGGCCTTCTGGCCGGGTGGGCTGTCCATCGTGGTGCCGCAAGCGCCTTCGCTGCCTTGGAACTTGGGCGATACCCGTGGCACGGTGATGCTGCGTATGCCCCTGCACCCCATTGCTATTGAGCTCCTCCGCGAGGTCGGCCCCATGGCGGTCTCCTCCGCGAATATCTCCGGTCAGACCCCGCCGACCACCGCGATTGCCGCCAAGCAGCAGCTGGGCAAAGCCGTCACGGTCTACCTGGATGGGGGAGAAGCCGAGGTGGGCAAGCCGTCTACCATCATCGACTTGTCCGGTCCGCGCCCCTACCTCTTGCGCGAAGGCGCGCTGAGCGCCGAGCAGATTGGCGAGGTCATCGGAGTGTCTACAGAGTCCTTGCGCACCCGACCGGGTAGCCAATCCTCTTAAGGAGACATCAGTGGCTGGAACCGGAGTGCCGCTGCGCGAACTGGCGTTGATCATTTTCGTCGCGGCGGCGTTTACCTACATCACCACCGGACTGGTGCGCAGCGTCTTGGTGCGCAGCGGCCAGGTGGCGGAAATTCGTCTGCGTGATAGTCACTCGCAACCCACCCCGCAGTTGGGTGGCGTTGCCATGTTTACGGGGTTTGCGGCTGCTGTCTATCTCGCGGGCCAGCTTCCAGCCTTGACTCGCGGGTTTATGCCGGTCACGCCGGAGATGAACGCTGTGCTGTGGTCAGCCGCGGCCATCGTACTCGTCGGCGTGGTGGATGACCTGCTGGAGCTGAGTGCTCTGGTCAAGCTGATCGGGCAATTGGTGGCGGCGGCCATCATGAGCGGTCTAGGTCTGACGTGGACTCTTCTCTTCTTGCCCTTTGGGGATGGAACCACGGTCATCCTCGACCAGGTCCAGGGGACACTCTTGACTACGTTCTTTACGGTCCTGCTCATCAACGCCATCAACTTTGTGGACGGGCTCGATGGGCTGGCTGCCGGGCTGGGCATGATTGCGGGTGGTGCCATCCTGCTTTTCTCGCTGACCGTGCTGCACGACCAGGGTGGGGCGGTCTCCGCCTATCCGCCGGCGATCATCGCGGCGGCGCTGGTGGGTGTGTGCGCCGGGTTCCTCCCACATAATTTCGAGCCCTCCCGCATCTTCATGGGGGACAGCGGAGCGATGCTGATCGGTTTGTTGCTTGCCGCGGCGTCGACCTCAGCGTCGGGCAAGATCAACATGTCGCTGTATGGCACCGTAGACATCGTGGCGCTGATGTCACCCGTCATCGTTGTTGTTGCTGCGGTCTTTATTCCAGTCCTCGACCTTGTCTGGGCCGTGATCCGGCGCGTGTCCCAGGGGCGCTCGCCCTTCGCCGCGGACAAGGCTCACATCCACCACCGGCTGCTCTCGCTGGGGCATACCCACCGCCGCACCGTGTTGGTGCTGTACCTATGGGTCTCTGCGGTGGCCTTCGGGGCGGTCTCTTTTTCCATCGTCCCCGCGCCCGTGGCCGTCGTACTAGCGCTTGTCGCGCTCGTTGTTGCTTTTGGTGTGACCCTGATTCCGCTGCGCCAGGGCAAGCTTGGACGCCAGTCGCGTCCCACCAGCGTGGTGCTGGAAACGGATCCCTCCTGAGGTAGGGTAAGGGGCTGTGACTGATTCAACGACCTCCGAAGAGCTTTCGCCGTACGACGATCATCGGCGTCCCCTCAAGCGTGCGCTCCGCCTCGGGGCCATCGGCCTTGTCGTCGTGACCATCGCGTCCCTGGCTATCTGGGGTGGTGTCCGCGGGTTGCCCGGAATCTGGGGGGTACTTGTCGGCGCGGCCATTGGCGGTGGCTTCGTGCTCTTTACCGCGGCCTCAGTTCTTCTTACTGCGCGCACCACGCCGTCGACCACGATGGCGGTGGTGCTTGGCGGCTGGCTGCTCAAGGTGGTCATCCTGATTATGGTGCTGTTGCTGATTAAGGATCTTGAGTTCTACGACACGATGGCGCTTTTCGTCACCGTGCTGCTGGCGCTGGCGGTAACACTCGGCACTGAGGTCTGGGGTGTGATTACATCCAACGTGACCTACGTGTCTTAGCCAGTCTCGACCTTTTAGAGTAAGCCACTGCTTCCGGTGACCCCGGGAGGGTGGCTTTTTGTGTAGTTAAGTGGCCACGGCGACAGCGCCCGTTACCCCCGTCAAGGTGGGAAAACACGGGTGTGTGACCAAATACACTTGGCAGGGTTTCGGCAGAATGTGGGCGTTTTATAGGGCCCACTGGCACTAGGCTGTGCCTTTAGGGCCGCAACGGGGCCCCCACGTGCGAAAACTTGAGGGCGAACTGATAGCATTCTCTTCGGGTTACCGCGGGTTAGCGTCATGCTATCCCGAAAAAGTACGGTTTATCCTTGCCCTGTTTACGCTGATGTGCGACGGAGTCCGTAGACAGGGCAAAGAGCTTGAGACGTCCATCGCACCACATAGCCTTCGACAAGCTGTGTGGCCCGAACACGGGAGAGAACGCTGAGCGTTACGACATTGGCCATGAAGGGTGAGTTTCACGCACCCGAACTGGATCCAGAATTTTTCCCGGGGCACGTAACCGATGATGGTGAAGTCGTCGATCTTCTTTTCGCCGATTTCGCCAACGGTTGGTTCGCTTTGGATCGCATCATGCTGGTTCGTCTGTTCATGGCGGCCATCCTGGTGCTCCTTTTTGTTGTCGCCTTCAGGAACCCGAAGCTGGTTCCTAAAGGATTGCAAAACGTAGCGGAGCATGCGATTGACTTCGTACGAATTCACATCGCAGAAGACATCTTGGGCCGCAAGGAAGGACGTCGATTCCTTCCGATCTTGGCCACGATCTTCTTCGGTGTTTTGTTCTGGAACGTAGCAACTATTGTTCCAGCTCTAAACATCTCTCCGAACGCTCGTATTGGTATGCCAATCGTGCTGGCTGTCGTCGCGTACATCGCCATGATTTACGCCGGCGCCAAGCGCTTTGGCTTCGGCAAGTTCATCAAGTCCTCGGTGGTTATTCCTAACCTGCCGCCGTTGCTGCACGTGCTTGTCGTGCCGATTGAGGCTTTCTCTACGTTTGTCATGCGCCCAGTCACGCTGGCTCTTCGTCTGATGGCGAACTTCCTGGCTGGCCACCTCATTTTGGTCCTGTTGTACTCGGCAACGAACTTCTTCTTCTTCCAGTTCAACGGTTGGACCGCACTGAGTGGCCTCACTCTGGTCGCAGCGGTTCTGTTCACGCTGTACGAAATTATCGTCATCTTCCTGCAGGCATACATTTTCGCCCTGCTGACGGCGGTATACATCGAACTGTCGCTGCATGCAGATTCGCACTAACAACAACGCGAACCTCGCGGTTAACTAAATACCCCAAAACCACCACATCCCCCGCGGAAGAATCCGTGGGAAAACTTTGAAAGGGAACGACTTTCATCATGAACGAAATCATTCTTGCTCAGGCTGCTGACGAGTCCACCCTCAAGGGCCTCGGCGCCATCGGCTACGGCATCGCAACCATCGGCCCGGGTCTGGGCATCGGTATCCTCGTCGGCAAGACCGTCGAGGGCATGGCACGTCAGCCGGAGATGGCTGGCCAGCTGCGTACCACCATGTTCCTGGGTATCGCCTTCGTTGAGGCCCTCGCCCTGATTGGCCTCGTTGCAGGCTTCCTGTTCTAAAGAGCGCTTTACACAAAGTAAATCGAACTTTAAGAACGGAGCCCCATGAACAACGTCATTTACTACCTTGCAGCAGAAGGAAGTGAAACCCTGCCCCTCGAGTCGGGCAACTCTATCCTTCTGCCCAAGATGTACGACTTGGTCTGGTCGATCATTCCGTTCACCATCATCCTGATTGTGTTCTGGAAGCTCGTTCTTCCGGCATACAACAAGATGCTGCAGGAGCGTGAAGACCGGATCGAAGGTGGCCTTAAGCGTGCGGAGGCTCAGCAGGCCGAAGCAAAGGCCGCTCTGGAAAAGTACAATGCTCAGCTCGCTGACGCGCGAGCAGAGGCTGCGGAGATTCGTGAGCAGGCGCGCGAGCGCGGCAAGCTGATCGAGGCAGAGGCTAAGGAAGCTGCAGAAGAAGAGTCTCGTCGCATTCTGACCGCTGGCGAGAAGCAGCTTGAAGCTTCCCGCGCACAGGTCGTGTCTGAGCTGCGTTCCGACATCGGACAGAACTCCATCAACCTGGCAGAGAAGCTGCTCGGCGGCGAACTTTCGGACGCCACCAAGCAGTCCTCCACCATTGATAACTTCCTGTCCGAGCTCGACACTGTGGCACCGGCCGGAAAGTAGGCAACGATGAAGGCAGCTAGCCGCGAAGCACTCGCTACCGTTGAGTCCAAGCTGGATGAGTTCCTCTCCGGTGACCGCTCGGTGGCGACTGCTACCCAGGCAGGCCAGGACCTCTTTGAGGTGGTCCGCGTTCTCGACGGCGACCGCGAGCTGCGCGTCGCGCTGACCGACGACGCCTCCACCTCTGAGGAGCGCAAGTCCCTGGTCCAGACCCTTTTTGGCGGCAAGGTTTCCCCGGTAGCACTGCAGGTGCTCCAGGAGGCAGCCGCCGCACAGTGGTCGACCCCGCGTGATATCGCCCGCGGCCTTATCATCCTTGGCCGTCGCGCACTGCTGCGCGGCGCTGAGTTTGAGGGCAAGCTGGGCCAGGTGGAAGACGAACTCTTCTCCCTGTCGCGCGTGCTTGACCGCGAAGGCGAACTGACCCAGCTGCTTTCAGACCGTACTGCGACGTCCGACCGCAAGGTTGGGCTGCTGGCAAGCGTGCTCTACGGCAAGGTCACGATGGTCACTGAAGCGCTTGCGCTGCAGGCCATTGGCCGCCCGGAGCAGAACCCGATTGATGATCTCGCCGGATTGGCGGACACTGCAGCCAAGCTGCAGGGCCGTACCATCGCGCGCGTGACCTCGGCGGGTGAGCTGAACGATAGCCAGCGGGCAGCACTCGCTGAAAAGCTGGGCAAAATTTATGGTCGTGCGATGTCCATCCACTCTGAGGTTGACACCAGCCTCCTCGGTGGTATGACCATCCGCGTCGGCGACGAAGTCATCGATGGTTCGACGGCAGGCAAGATTGCTCGCCTTCGCGCGCAGATGGCATAAGCCGAAACGACAGAAACGATTAAGTAATTGCTGGAAGATACTACCGAGAGCAGGAAGAACATGGCGGAGCTGACGATCTCCTCCGACGAGATCCGTAGCGCGATTGCGAACTACACCTCGAGCTACTCCGCGGAGGCCTCCCGTGAGGAGGTCGGCGTGGTCATTTCGGCAGCTGACGGTATTGCGCAGGTTTCGGGCCTGCCGTCCGTCATGGCGAATGAGCTGCTCGAGTTCCCCGGCGGCGTAATTGGCGTCGCACAGAACCTTGACACCAACTCCATCGGTGTCGTGGTCTTGGGCAACTTCGAGTCGCTTAAAGAAGGCGACGAGGCCAAGAGGACCGGCGAGGTTCTCTCCATCCCTGTGGGCGAGGAATTCCTCGGCCGCGTTATCAACCCCCTGGGCCAGCCGATTGACGGCATGGGCCCGATCACCGCTGAAGAGGACCGCGTCCTCGAGCTGCAGGCACCGTCCGTGCTGCAGCGTCAGCCGGTGGAAGAGCCGATGCAGACCGGCATCAAGGCTATTGACGCGATGACCCCGATTGGTCGCGGTCAGCGTCAGTTGATCATTGGTGACCGTAAGACGGGTAAGACCGCCGTTTGTATCGACACCATCCTGAACCAGAAGGCTAACTGGGAGTCTGGCGACAAGAACAAGCAGGTCCGCTGCATCTACGTCGCCATCGGCCAGAAGGGCTCCACCATTGCTGGTGTGCGCCACACCCTGGAGCAGCACGGCGCTCTGGAGTACACCACCATCGTGGCGGCTCCGGCATCCGACGCCGCCGGCTTCAAGTGGCTGGCACCGTTCTCCGGTGCAGCTCTGGGTCAGCACTGGATGTACCAGGGCAACCACGTCCTGATCATTTACGATGATCTGACCAAGCAGGCTGAGGCCTACCGTGCGATTTCCCTTCTGCTGCGCCGTCCGCCGGGCCGCGAGGCTTACCCGGGCGACGTCTTCTACCTCCACTCCCGTCTGCTGGAGCGTGCTGCAAAGCTCTCTGACGACATGGGTGCAGGTTCCATGACCGCACTGCCGATCATTGAGACCAAGGCGAACGACGTCTCCGCCTTCATTCCGACCAACGTTATTTCTATTACCGACGGCCAGGTCTTCCTGGAGTCCGACCTGTTCAACCAGGGCGTCCGTCCGGCAATTAACGTCGGTGTGTCCGTCTCCCGTGTTGGTGGTGCCGCACAGACCAAGGGTATGAAGAAGGTTGCCGGTAACCTCCGTCTCGAGCTGGCTGCCTACCGCGACCTGCAGGCCTTCGCGGCCTTCGCATCCGACCTGGATCCGGCTTCCAAGGCTCAGCTGGAGCGCGGTGAGCGCCTCGTCGAGCTGCTCAAGCAGTCCGAGTCCTCCCCGCAGCCTGTCGAGTACCAGATGGTGTCCATCTTCCTCGCAGACCAGGGCATCTTCGACGTCGTTCCCGTCGAGGACGTACGCCGCTTCGAGAAGGAGCTGCACGACCACCTCAACTCTGCAACCCCGCAGGTGTTCGAGCAGATCCAGGGCGGTACCGCTCTGACCGACGAGTCCAAGGATGCACTTGTTGCAGCAGCAAAGGACTTCACTCCGTCCTTCCGCACGACCGAGGGCAACAACCTTGGTACCGAGGCGCCGGTTGACCCGCTCGCCGCGGATGATGTGAATAAGACCGAGCTCAACGTCTCCCGCAAGACGGCCAAATAGAGTTTCGCACGCTCTAAGAATTAACCGTCTAGAAAAAGAAGGGAGGAGCGAACACCATGGCTAATCTTCGTGAACTGCGTGACCGTATCCGGTCCGTCAATTCCACCAAGAAGATCACCAAGGCACAGGAGCTCATTGCTACCTCGCGCATTACCAAGGCTCAGGCCAGGGTAGAAGCGGCGCAGCCTTATGCACGTGAACTGTCCAACGTGCTTAACAAGCTGGCGGCGCACACGTCCTTGGATCACCCGATGCTCCGGGAACGCGAAGATGCGAAGGTTGCCGCTATTCTCGTGGTCTCTTCGGACCGCGGTATGTGCGGTGGCTACAACAACAACATCTTCAAGAAGGCGGCCGAGCTGGAAGCCCTGCTCAAGAGCGAGGGTTTCGAGACCGTCCGCTACGTGACCGGCAACAAGGGCGTTGGCTTCTACAAGTTCCGTGAGGACGAGGTCGCAGGCAGCTGGACTGGATTCTCGCAGGATCCGACCTGGGAAAAGACGCACGATGTGCGCCGCCACATTATCGACGGCTTCGTCGCCGGTTCGAACGGCCAGGCCAAGACCCGCGAGGGCATTAACGTGGAGGGCGAGACCGTTCGCGGTTTCGACCAGGTACACGTCGTGTACACCGAGTTCGAGTCCATGCTGACCCAGACCGCGCGTGTGCAGCAGCTGCTGCCGGTGGTACCGGTTATCGAGGAAGAGGACTACAACCTGGGTGAGTCCGCGCTTTCCGACGCCGAGCCGAACAATCAGATCACCCCTGATTACGACTTCGAGCCGGATGCGGACACCCTGATGGAAGCGCTGCTTCCGCAGTACGTGTCTCGCCTCCTATTTGCGATGTTCTTGGAGTCCTCGGCCTCCGAGTCCGCCGCACGCCGTACCGCAATGAAGTCTGCAACCGACAACGCTACCGAGCTGGTCAAGGACCTCTCGCGCGTGGCCAACCAGGCCCGTCAGGCGCAGATTACCCAAGAAATCACAGAGATCGTCGGTGGCGCTGGGGCGCTCGCCGAAAGCGCAGAAAGTGACTAGATTATGACTACAGCTCTGCAAGAGCAGAACACACAGTCGTCGGCTACCGCCGGCCGTGTGGTGCGTGTCATCGGTCCGGTCGTCGACGTGGAGTTTCCGCGTGGCGGGCTGCCGGCACTGTACAACGCACTGACCGTCGAGGTGACCCTCGAGGCTGTTGCAAAGACCGTCACCCTTGAGGTCGCTCAGCACCTCGGTGACAACCTCGTCCGTGCCGTGTCCATGGCTCCGACCGACGGCCTCGTCCGCGGTGCCGCCGTGACCGACACCGGCAAGCCGATTTCCGTCCCGGTGGGCGATGTGGTCAAGGGCCACGTCTTCAACGCCCTCGGTGACTGCCTTGACCAGCCGGGTCTGGGCCGCGATGGCGAGCAGTGGGGCATCCACCGCGAGCCGCCGGCTTTCGACCAGCTCGAGGGTAAGACCGAGATTCTGGAGACCGGTATTAAGGTCATCGACCTGCTGACCCCGTACGTGAAGGGCGGCAAGATCGGCCTGTTCGGTGGTGCAGGTGTGGGTAAGACCGTTCTTATCCAGGAGATGATTACTCGTATCGCACGCGAGTTCTCCGGTACCTCCGTCTTCGCCGGCGTCGGCGAGCGCACCCGTGAGGGCACCGACCTCTTCCTCGAGATGGAAGAGATGGGCGTTCTCCAGGACACCGCACTTGTCTTCGGCCAGATGGATGAGCCGCCAGGAGTCCGTATGCGCGTGGCTCTGTCCGGCCTGACCATGGCGGAGTACTTCCGCGATGTGCAGAACCAGGACGTGCTGCTGTTCATCGACAACATCTTCCGTTTCACCCAGGCCGGTTCTGAGGTGTCGACCCTGCTGGGCCGCATGCCTTCCGCCGTGGGTTACCAGCCGACTCTGGCTGATGAGATGGGTGTGCTGCAGGAGCGTATTACCTCCACCAAGGGTAAGTCCATTACCTCCCTGCAGGCCGTCTACGTGCCGGCCGATGACTACACCGACCCGGCTCCGGCGACCACCTTCGCCCACCTCGATGCCACCACCGAGTTGGACCGTGGTATTGCTTCGAAGGGTATTTACCCGGCAGTGAACCCGCTGACCTCTACCTCTCGTATTCTGGAGCCGTCCATCGTGGGCGAGCGCCACTACGAGGTTGCACAGCGCGTCATCGGTATTCTGCAGAAGAACAAGGAGCTTCAGGACATCATCGCCATCCTTGGTATGGATGAGCTGTCTGAGGAAGACAAGATTACCGTTCAGCGTGCTCGCCGTATCGAGCGCTTCCTGGGCCAGAACTTCTTCGTCGCAGAGAAGTTCACCGGCCTGCCGGGCTCCTACGTGCCGCTGGCCGATACCATCGATGCTTTCGAGCGCATCTGCAACGGCGAATTCGACCACTACCCGGAGCAGGCCTTCAACGGCCTGGGTGGCTTGGACGACGTCGAGGCTGCGTACAAGAAGCTGACTGAGAAGAAGTAGGGAGAGGCACATGGCTGACATCACCGCCGAATTGGTTTCCGTCGAGCGCCTGCTGTGGACCGGCAAGGCCACCATGGTGACGGCTGAGACCACCGAGGGTGAGATCGGCGTGCTTCCTGGTCATGAGCCCATGGTCGGTCAGTTGATCGACAATGGTGTTGTGACCATCCACCCAGTCGACGGCGACCGTCGCGTCGCCGCTGTCCAGGGTGGCTTCCTCTCCGTGTCCGAGAACAAGATCACCGTCCTCGCCGATTGGGCCATCTGGGCCCGCGAGGTCGATGAAGCCCAGGCACAGGAAGACCTGAAGTCTGAGCGTGAGTTGACAAGGTCTCGCGGCGAAGCTGCACTGCGCGCCGTACGCCGCTTCAACAGCTAACGGATGAGCGGAGAGGGAACCGACGGGCAGCAATGACCGCCCTTCCCACTTTCACTTAGGAACCCCACAACCTCGCTAAGAGGGGGTGGGGTTCCTTCGTCTTCTCCGCCCCCAAGACGAGTAACTCTGAGCAATGACTAGCGTT
Organism: Corynebacterium sp. HMSC074H12; assembly: GCF_001813755.1. Taxonomy (NCBI): domain Bacteria; kingdom Bacillati; phylum Actinomycetota; class Actinomycetes; order Mycobacteriales; family Corynebacteriaceae; genus Corynebacterium; species Corynebacterium sp. HMSC074H12. The sequence continues at coordinate 22,042 of NZ_KV813902.1, read as the reverse complement.
GTCTACTCCAACGGCGGTACAATCAACCCATGAATTCTCAGGTGCTTCAGGGGCTAACAATTCTTTTAGGTCTGTGTGCACTGGTCCTTCTGGTTTTCCTCATCCTGGCGGCGGTGCGCTTTTTCACCGTGCGCTCCCGCGGCACGAGCATCCTTTTGCGCCAACTACCGTCGAAGGACTCTCATTCTTGGCGTCATGGTCTCGTGCGCTATGACGGCGAGTATATGAATTACTTTAAGCTTCGCTCCGTCATGCCGCGCGCCAACAAGCGTTTTAATCGCCTCGACATCGAATTGGGTAAGACTCGCCCGATGGACGATGACGAGGCTTCTTTTATGCCCTCGGATCACCAAATTATCCAGATTCGCATCGATGGGCGGGACTACGAGATTGCCTCCGATGCGCAGGGCATTATGGCCCTGAACGCGTGGGTGGAGTCGGCTCCGTCGAAGCGCCAAGAAAAGCTGGACTATCACCAGATGCGCCAACGGGCTACCCGTTTACCTAAGAAGTAGCGCTCAACGATAGGGTAGAGGACATGCGTCTTGTCATCGCCCAATGCTCCGTAGACTACGTCGGCCGCCTCGACGCCCACCTTCCGATGGCGGATCGGCTCATCCTCATTAAGGCCGATGGTTCGGTGTCCATCCACGCGGATGATCGCGCCTACAAGCCCTTGAACTGGATGACGCCGCCGTGCACCTTTGAGGAGTCAGCGATTGAGGATATCGATGGCGAAGACACCGGGGAAAAGCTGTGGCTGGTGGAGAACCCCAAGGGTGAGCAGCTGCGCATCACCATTGCTGCGATCCACCAGGATATCGACATGGAGCTAGGTGAAGATCCGGGCTTGGTCAAGGACGGTGTGGAGGCCCACCTGCAAGAGCTGCTGGCCGAGCACATCGAAACGTTGGGGGAGAAGTACTCTCTGGTGCGCCGCGAGTACCCCACGGCTATTGGCCCGGTGGACATTATGGCGAAGAACGCTGAGAACGAGTTCGTCGCCGTGGAGGTCAAACGCCGCGGGGGCATCGATGGCGTCGAGCAGCTCACGCGCTACCTCGAACTGCTTAACCGCGATGATTTGCTAGCACCCGTGCATGGTGTCTTCGCCGCGCAGGAAATCAAGCCCCAAGCCAGGACACTGGCGGAGGACCGCGGCATTCGCTGCGTGGTCCTGGACTATCAGGAGCTGCGCGGTATCGAATCCAACGAGCTGCGGTTGTTCTAGTGCCACGCCGCAACCGCAGAATCCGCGAGGAGCCGCGCTCGCTGCCGCGCGATGGCAGCGCTTTCCTAGGCTCGCAGACGGTGGCAGGGCCGAGCTGGACCAATGGCGAGCCCTTCATCATGCGGCACGTCGGCAGCGCTGCCGCCCAGAAGTATTACGTCTGCCCAGGATGCAACCAAAACATCCCTCCCGGGGTGGCGCACATCGTGGCCTGGCCACGGGATACCGGTGGGCGCGGTGAGGACCGTCGACACTGGCACCGGCACTGCTGGGACCGGCGGTAGGATGGCGGGCATGATTGTTGCCTTTTCCGTAGCGCCCACTGTCGTGGGCGATGAAAGCGCTGAAATGTCCGAGGCCGTGGCCGAAGCAGTGCGTGTTGTCCGTGCTTCGGGCTTGCCCAATGAGACCAACTCCATGTTCACCATCATTGAGGGTGAATGGGACGAGGTTTTCGCGGTCATTAAGGAGGCCACCGATGCCGTACGCGCCGTGTCGCCGCGCACGAGCCTGGTGATTAAGGCCGATATCCGCGAAGGCGTGACCGGGCAAATCACCCAAAAAGTAGATTCCGTTAACCGTTACCTGGAGGAGAATAAGTGACCGGACCGTACGTAGGAGGAGCCCTCGACCTGGGTGCTATCAAGCAGCAGGCGGAGGCACGGGCGCAAGCCCAGACACAGGCTGCAAGCGCCGGAGCCGCTAGCTCCGGCGGCTCCAGCGAAGGGATCGCGCCCTTCTTCGAGGTCACCGAGCAGAACTTTGAGAATGACTTGGTACGCCGCTCCGCGGAGGTGCCGGTTATTGCCTTGATCGGCTCGCCGCGCTCGCCTGCCTCCGAGCAGCTCAAGAAGGACTTCGAGGAGATGGCGGCCACCGGTGGGCTGAAGTTCATCGTGGGCTACATCAACGCCGATGTCGTGCCCCAGGTAGCGCAGGTCTTCGGCGTGCAGAATCTGCCGACCACCGTTGCCATTGCCGCCGGCCAGCCCGTCACCAACTTCGAGGGTGGACAGCCGCGTGAGAACCTCGAGCAGTGGGTTGCGGCGATCGTCGACAAGCTCGGCCCCCAGCTCAAGGGCCTACCCGAACAGGGCGAAGCAGGGGAGAACCCCGCAGAGGAAGTTGCTGATCCGCGCCTGAGCCTTGCGGAAGACGCACTCAACCGCGGCGATTTCGATTCCGCCATCGCCACCTACGAGGAGATCTTGGCCGCCGAGCCAGACAACGTGGAAATCAAGCAGGCCCGCGATACCACGCTGTTGCTCAAGCGTTTGGACCCAGCTAATCGCAGCGAGGATCCCGTCGCCGCTGCGGATGCCGCCCCGGAGGATGTGTCCAAGCAGCTCGATGCCGCCGACGCGGAGGTTGTCGCCGGTGCCCCTGACCGCGCCTTCGAGCGCCTCATCGACGCCATGAAGCGCACCGCCGGGGATGACAAGGAGCAGCTCAAGACTCGCCTCTTGGAGCTCTTTGGGCTCTTCGACTCCGGCGACCCTCGCGTGCTTGCTGCGCGCACGAAGCTGGCAAGCGCGCTGTACTAAAGACGGCGTAGTAATAGTGCCCGGCTTGTGCTGGGGCCGAGAGTGACCTTCCAGGACTGTCGCGGGTTGAACCCTCAGGATGACTCAACTGAGTCCTCTCTGAGGGTCTTTTGCGTTAAATCTATTATGTGAGTTGAAGCATGCTACATTCCTTCTAGTGTTATCACGCACACTGGTTGTTTAACTCTTTCAGGAGGACTCTCATGCGCAAGCTCCTCGGCGTCGTCGGCGCCGCCTCTCTTGCTTTTACCCTTGCCGCCTGCGGAAGCGACGGCTCCGATAGTGCCGGCGGTGCCAACTATGTTCGCGTTCTGGGCACCGAGCCGCAGCAGGGGCTTATCCCCGCGATGACGAATGAGAACGGTGGCGGATGCATCGTCGACATGCTGTTTTCCGGATTGGTGTACTACGACGCTGACGGCAACGTGCACAACGAGATGGCCGAGTCCATTGACAAGGAAGGGGACAAGACTTACAAGGTCACGCTCAAGCCGGACCTGAAGTTCTCCGATGGCTCCGCCGTAACCGCGGCTACTTTCGTCGATACGTGGAACTACGCTGTAGCCAACGAACAGCTCAATGAGAGCTTCTTCTCCTCCATTAAGGGCTACGGTGAAGGCGTCAAAGAAATGGAGGGCCTCAAGGTCATCGATGAGCGCACCTTCACCATCGAGCTCACCCAACCGGAAAGCGACTTTCCGAGCCGCTTAGGTTACAACGCGTACTTCCCGGTGCCTGCGGCCGCACTGGAGGACCCACAGGCTTTCGGCGAGACCCCGGTGTCCAACGGTCCGTACAAGATCAAGGAATGGAACCACAACCAGAACCTGATCATCGAGCCGAACCCGGAGTATAAGGGCGACCGCGCAGCGCAGAACGACGGCATCGAATTCGCCTTCTACGCCGACTCTAGTGCTGCGTACATGGACCTGCTGGCGAATAACCTCGATGTGCTCGAAGCCAATCCTTCATCCGCTTTCGGCAGCTATGAGCAGGACCTGGCCGGCCGCGAGGAGACCAAGCCGGCTGCCACCTACCTGGAGATGTCCATCCACGTAGAAACGCCTCATTTCAGTGGGGAAGAGGGCACGCTGCGACGCAAGGCAATCTCGATGGCCATCAACCGTGAGGAGATCGCGGAGACCATCTTCCATGGCACCCGCACCCCGGCCCGGGAGTTCACCTCACCGGTGCTGAACGGGTACAACGACAGCCTGCCGGGTTCGGAGAACCTGGACTATAACCCGGAGGAAGCCAAGAAGCTGTGGGCGGAGGCCGACAAGAAGTACGGTGCTTTTGAAGGCACGTTCCCGATCAACTATAACACCGATGGTGACAACAAGGACTGGGCTGATGCGGTGGCTAACAGCATCAGCAACGCGCTGGGAATCCAGGCCGTGGGCAACCCTTACCCGGACTTCAAGTCCTTCCGCGATGCCTACCGCACCGAGCGTATGGACGGCGCCTACCGCACGGCGTGGTTCGCCGACTATCCCTCGATGGGTAACTTCCTTGGGCCAAACTTCACCACGGGCGTAGCTTCGAATGACTCGAAGTACTCCAACCCGGAATTCGATGAACTGATTGTGAAGGCCAACGGCGCCGCGAACGAGGAGGAAGCCGCGAAGCTCTACAACCAGGCACAGGAGCTGCTGCTGCGTGACCTTCCCTCCATCCCGCTGTTCTACCCGAACGTGGTCGGCGGGTGGTCGGAGAACGTCCAGGACGTGACATTCAACTGGAAGTCCCTGCCGGTGTACTACGCGGTGAAGAAGAACTAGGGATCTGGTCCTACAGACACACCGCAATATGACTAAAGTGCGGAGGCATGACCTCCGTACTTTTTCTTTGCAATACCAACCGGGGCAAGTCTCAGATGGCGGCTGCCTTAGCTAGGAAGCATGCGCCCGATTGGGAAGTTCACTCTGCAGGCGTAAAGACCACTGAACAGCACCGTGAGCAGGGGGTGAACGCTGAGGCGCAGGCTTCCCTTGCAAAGGTCGGAGCGGACATGGAAGGTACGCCGACGCTGCTTGATGCCGGCCTCGCGTCTTCGGTGGATCACGTCGTCATCGTCGGTGATGCCGACTATGACGGAGTGGCTGAGCGTTGGGAGATTGAGGACCCGTCCGTGCGTGGCCTAGAGGGAGAAGCGCGTATGGATGCGCTGCGCGATGACATTGATGCTCGCGTAAGAGCTTTCCTTGATGGTCACGCGCAGGACTGAAAACTGAAACTGCCTGAGTTGCCAAAACTAGGGGCTGGAATTCGATCCCAGCGGTGATCTTTGGCAACTCGGGCAGTTGTATTTTGAGAAACTAGCCACGGAAGGCATACCACTGCACCGAGTTGGCCGGCAGGTGCAGCTGTACGTGGTTGCCTTCGGAGCGCACGTGGTGGGCAAGGTCGTTGCCAGCGCCCTGGTAGACGGCGTCGTCTGTGTTGATGACCAGCTCCCACTCGCCATCGCGCGGCACCCAGAGGTCATAGTGGGGCACCGAGCTGCCGGAGAAGTTGCACACCGCCAACAAGGCGGAGCCGTCCTTGCCGTAGCGGACGTAGCCCAGCATGTTGTTATTCGAGTCATCAGCCTTGACCCACTGGAAGCCATCCTGCGTGAAGTCTTGTGTCCACAGGGCCGGCTGTTGCTTGTACACCGCGTTGAGGTCGCGCACCAGGCGCTTAATGCCGTGGTGCCACTCGTTGCCCCAGCCCTCCAAGTTGGACCAGTCCACAGAGTGGCCCTCTGCCCATTCGGTGGTCTGGCCAAACTCCTGGCCCATGAACATCAGTTGCTTGCCCGGGTGGGAGAACATGTAGCCGTATAGCGCACGCAGGCCCGCGGCCTTATTCCAGTCATCGCCCGGCATGCGCTCCCACAAGGAGCCCTTGCCGTGCACCACCTCGTCGTGGCTAAAGGGGAGCACGTAGCGCTCCGAGTAGGCGTAGACCATGGAGAAGGTGAGCTCGCCGTGGTGGTAGCGGCGGTGAATCGGTTCGTGTTTGAAGTACTCCAGGGTGTCGTTCATCCAGCCCATGTTCCACTTCAGGCTAAAGCCCAGTCCGCCCTCGTGGGTCGGTGCGGTCACGCCCGGCCAGGAGGTGGACTCTTCCGCGATGGTCAGCACGCCCGGGTGGGTGCGGTTCAGGGTGGCGTTGGTTTCCTGGAGGAATTGGACGGCCTCAAGGTTCTCGCGCCCGCCGTAGATATTGGGCAGCCATTCCTCGCGGGAGTAGTCCAGGTAGAGCATGGAAGCAACGGCGTCGACTCGCAGGCCATCCACGTGGAACTCCTCAGCCCAGTACAGGGCGTTAGCCACGAGGAAATTGCGCACCTCGTTGCGGCCGAAATCGAAGACGTACGTGCCCCAGTCAGCCTGTTCGCCGCGGCGCGGATCCGGGTGCTCGTAGAGTGCCTGCCCATCGAAGCGGCCCAGCGCCCACTCATCCTTGGGGAAGTGCGCGGGAACCCAGTCAACGAAGACGCCGATGCCTGCCTTGTGCAGGTCGTTGATGAGCGCGCGTAGCTCGTCCGGGGTGCCCCAGCGCGCGGAGGGAGCGTAGTAGCCGGAGACCTGGTAGCCCCAGGATCCACCGAAGGGGTGCTCGGCTACAGGTAGCAGTTCCACGTGGGTAAAGCCATGCTCCAACAGGTAGGGGATGAGCTCTTCGCGCAAGGTGTTGTAGTTAGCACCCACCTTCCAGGAACCGACGTGAAGTTCGTAGACGCTCATCGGGACGTCGAGGTCGCCGTTGCGCTTGCTCATCCACTCCTCGTCGCTCCACTCGAAGCTGGAGCGGGCCACCACGGAGGCGGTCTCCGGCGGGGCGATGGTGCGCTTGGCCAGGGGGTCGGCCTTGTCAATGCGCGGGGAGTTCTTGCCATGGACCGCGAACTTATAGCGCTCGCCCTCGCCTACACCCGGGATGAAAACCTCCCAAATGCCCGTGGAGCCGAGGCAACGCATGGGGTACTGGGTAGGGTTCCAACCGCAGAAGTCACCGACCACGGCCACGCCTTCCGCGTTGGGTGCCCACACGGCAAACGCCGTTCCTTCGACCTCACCCAAGTCGGTGGTGTAGCTCTTGAGGTTGGCACCGAGCACTTCCCACAAGCGCTCGTGGCGGCCCTCGCCGATGAGGTGCTGATCCAAGGTGCCCAGGGTAGGCAGGAAGTGGTAGCCATCCGCTACCTCGATGGCGGGCTGGCCCGGATAGGTGATGCGCAGGCGGTAGTCTGCTTCCTCTGCGAGCGGGGCCTCCCAGATATCATCCCCAACCGCGCGCATGGCGACGGTTTCAGTGGCGGTGACGAGCTCGACGGCTTCAGCACCGGGGCGGCGAGTGCGGACGGTTCCGTCGTGCCACCCATAGAAATCATGGGGCGCGTGGTGGCGGCAGTGGTTGAGGCGTTCGAGGTCTGAGGCCGGGATGTTCATACAGACCAAATTACCGAACAACGCCCGCTCGCGGGGCCTAAAAGAAACCCCGCGCTTCCCTGTGGGGTTATTTTTTCGCCTCTACTAGACTTACAACGCAGTACCTACACACAAAGGAAATAGACCATGGCACGTCCCGTGACCGTGCTGCCGCTGGAGTACTACCCACACTGGCCTGAGCGTAGAGCAGCGGATACAGCACGTATCACACAAGCACCCCACGTGGAGAGCGTGAGGCTGGCTGTTGCGCGCTTAAGCGCTGAGCGTGAAGCCCGTGGCTTGTCCTGGCGACAGTTAGATGCACTGACCGGTGTTAACTACGCGACACTGCGCAAAATCGTGACAGGCGAGCAGTGGCCGCGCGCTGAGCACCTTGCAGCGTGTGAGTTAGCGCTGGGATTACAGCTCTGGCCGGCACTTGAGGTCGTACAGGACAGCCTTGCGCAGTACCGGAGATAAGAACCTTTACCAACAACGCGAAAACACCCTGTAGCAGCCCGCTACAGGGTGTTTTTATGCTCTGATGAGCCTAGTGATTACTGCGCATCTACAAGCTCCTCGGACGGCGCTGTAGCAGCCTCTGCGTCAGTGTTAGCCTCAGCTTCTGCAGCAGACTCTGCCGGAGTGTTCTGCTCTGTCTTCTCAGACTCAGTCTTCTTAGAAGAAGATTCGGTCTTGGCCTTCTCTACCTTTGAGCTGAGCTTGCCCAGATCAGTATCCTGACCAGCTGGGGTCTTCATCATCGGATCACACTGGTTAGCAATGTAAGCGATGCTACCGATGATGCCAGCCAAACCCGCCAGGACAGCACCAGCCTGCAGCACACCACCGCTACGCTCCCAAGCACGTGCCAGATCAGGGTTGTAGATACCGATTTGCTTCTGGATCTGCGTGTTGAGGTCCTTAATGCCAGGGATGTTGAGCTGAGTCATCACCATCAGCGGAATCGACAGCAGAGCAGGGATACCCGCAGCGCCTGCACCTGCAACGCACTTGGTCAGTGCATCAGTGCGGTCTTCGACAGCAGTCAGGCGAGACTCGATCTTGGTGATACGGATATCAAGGTTGGTGATGTCGTTCTTGATGTTGGCGATATCATCCTCAAGCTTCTTATCAGTAGCCTTGAGGCCATCAATTTCCTTCTTGAGGTTATCGATCTCGTCCTTGACCTTGTTGAACTCATCGCGGGACGGCGATTCCTTCGCCTCCAGAGCTGCGATCTTGTCGCGGATGTCCTTGAGGTTAATAACCCATTCGGTGCCGTCGTTACGGACAACCTTGTAGTTACCGTCCTTCTCGCGCTTCACGTCCACGACGTAGTTGTCGAAGACGTTGAAGGTGACAGACTTACCATCCGGCGTAGTGATGGTCACAGTGTGATCGGGTGTGCCCTTGTTGGACTCAGTGATCTTCACCTGATCAAGCGGAACCTTCTTGTCCTTGCCGTCGATGGTAATGACGAGGTTGCCCTTGCCGTCAGTCTTAATGTTGGTCACGGAGCCGGAAGTATCGATGTTGCCCTTGACCTCATCGCCGTTTTCACGGATCAGCGTGTAGGTGCCGTCGCCGTTGTCGCGGACTTCCTTGATCACGGCGTCTTCGAGCGCATCGATGCGGTCCTCAAGACCATCGACGCGACCTTCAAGGTCATTGAGATCCTTTCGCAGATCCTTGATCGCGTCAGTGTTGTCGTTCACTGCGTCTTCGAGCGGGCCGACCTTGTCGGTGATGTCCTCGATCTTCTTGTTGAGATCGTCCTTCACCTTGGCGAGATCTTCGGGGGAGACAGTGTCCTTCTTGTCCAACTCAGCGAGCTTGTCGCGGATGTCCTTCAACTCAATGGTCCAGGGCTTGCCATCAGAGCGCGTGACTACGTAGTCACCCTTCTTGTCCTTCTCTACGTTGGTGACATGGAGGTCCTCTGCGGGAGCCGGGGTCGGAATGTTCGGGTTGAAGTCCGGGTCTTTTTCAGCCTCAGCCTTCATATCCTCAGGCACAATAAACGCGGCATTGTAATAGAGGTACCACTGGGTGTCTTTATCAGTAAACAAGCTGTCGTTACTGGCATAGTACATGAGGTAGTTGGCCCAGGTGTTTACGGCCCCCGCGTCTATTACGGCAATGCGCGGGAATGTGGGCTTACCAGTGAACCCCTTTTCTGGAGTAAATGTTACTTCTTTCTCACTGAACTCCCAAGTACCTTGTCCGTCAACCACGGCCTTGTTGCCAACAGACATGATGTTTGTCGACGGGTCGTTATAGTCTGTATCACCGGGTACGGAGACGTTGGAAGGCTGTCCCAATCGAGGGAAACGGTAAAAATCGGTTGTTGTTCCCTCTAATCCCTCAGCTTCTGTTCCGAAATACACATCCACTTCTGGCAAGGCACCTCGCCATACACCGTTATCGTCTTTACTCACTGAAACAACAGGCGTGTTCAGACGAGTAGCTTCGATTGGCCATACGTAGAGCTCGCGTACTTGTTTGCTGATTGTGTCTGTTAGTTCAATTCGAATACCGGTCCAGCTGCGTTTTACTCCGGGCTTGTAATTAACGGTCAGATCGCCCCCTGGAGATAGGTTGATTGAATCAAAGCCATCGAGTTCATCCTGAGACCTGTCTTCTGGGAGTTTTGCCGTCGTGTTTTTACCATCCTCAACAACATTGTTGATGGTGAAACTACCTTTTTCGACATCAGAGTGTGAAACGACTACAGCATAGTTTGTTGTACCTGGTCCACCAGGGGTTTTCTCCCAAACAGTTTTATCGAAGACGGGGTAGTCTTTACCGGTCTCAATGGTCTCAGCAGCAGATGCGACGGCAGTCACACCTTCAACACCAGCAATTTGCGGAACTGTTACGCCACCGAAAGACACACCTGCAGCGAGCGCAATAGCCAGGGTCTTACGAGAAAAACGAATTTTTGCCATGGACATGGCGAAACCTCCAAAGAAAAGAAGTGGATAAAACGTAGCTGTCCCGCACTACATGCAGGAAAGTGTCATTCACCTTGAAAGGGTGAATAACAATTAACAGCTAACAATTACATTACCTTTGGGGATAACAATTCACAATGCGCTACATAAAAATGTATGCCCGCCATTTATTGCTGACATATAAATACGCCCCGATAGAAGTATCTACCGGGGCGTATTGTGTGGTTGATATTGGATTACAACCTGTTATATTCCCTCTTCTCATGAAGGGTTGATATTCGAGTTCACGGCTCTACCAGGTGTTCAGGCTGGTAATGAGTAATCGGTTACAACCGAAAAGTGTGAACAACAATTACCAACATTGACACGTTATCACACCGTATATGCGGTGCGCTAGGGGAGTGCGCAACAAAACGGTAAGCAGCAAGAGCACAGTCGTAATGGTGCTGCTGTGACGCCGTTGCCGTCCAGTAGGGGATCGCTACCGTGCCTGCTCTAGAGGCCCTGTCACTACACAGTGCATTACATGAGCCATTCCATGCGCTGTTTCGTTGCGCTGTGTACTAGCTACCTCACTACGCACTACATCCGTACATCTATTCACCACTACATCGCCCACTCAGCTGCGGTGGAAGGCGAACCAGGACGCCAGAGCGATAACCGAACCGCCCACAAGCGCTGCGACCAGGTAAATCAAGGCAGCCTTGAGGGAGAGCTGGTCATCATTGAAAATCTCGTAACGGTCTTCGTCGGTGAACTCGCCTGCGAGCCGGTTTGTGGAAAACTCTGTAGTTTCGTCAAAAGCTGGCGAAGCCTGTTGGGCTTCGCTGCATGATGAGGTGTCGGCCTGCTTGTCAACCATGCTTTTAAGTGTTGCACACGAACGTGAACGACCGGATACCTGCGACGTGGATATCGCTTTGAGGGACGAGTTCTTTAGAGTTTCACGGTAAGGTCTTTACGCGTCGCGAGAAGGAAAGCTCTCCAAAGGATTATTGAAGAACTGGCAAGCCCGATGACCAATCCCCACCACACCCCGTGAGGCCCTAGACCGATGGGAAAAGCAAGTATTAAAGCAGCTGGCAAACCTATAATCCAATAACCAGTGAGGGATGCCTTCAAACCAGTAGTGGTGTCGCTAATCCCGCGCAGGAGACCGATAGCTATGTTTTGTGCAGTATCGACAAATTCCATCACTGCGCCAATAGCCAACAACCCCAATGCGATGCTTAATGTCTCGGTGGCATTGGATTTCTCGGAGCTGCTTATAAATGGGGAAAGTACGAGGCGGGGAGCGCAAAGAAAGCTGACGGAAGCAACAGCAACGATGGCAGCCATCATCGTTTGAGTTCGAATGCCGACTTGGCGTGCAAGGGAGTTGTCATTCAGACCCCAAGCGCGACTCACAAGAATAGAGCTGCCGTGGGAGAACCCAACACCAATCTGGAAAACAATAAAGGTTATTTGATAGACGACGTTGTGCGCTGCGAGTGCTTCTGTGCCAAAGGATCCCATGACCATCGCCAGCACAGAAAACATGCCCGCTTCGGCTCCGTAGGTTGCTGAGACTGGAAGCCCCAGACGAAGCTGAGTGCGGACGAGGTGACGGAGCCTTCCGTGCATCGTGTCTCCGTCGGCACTCCAGAAATCGAGGGCAAGAAAAGTTGAGAGGTCGGGATCTCGGATGGTGATTCGCAGATAAATTAGGGCCGACAATAAATGAACCAGTGTGGTGGACAGTCCAATGCCTAGCAGACCCAATGCAGGAAACGGCCCGAATCCAAAACCGAGCGCGTAGTTCAACGCTGCATTCACTACGATCATCGCCACGGTTATGTGTAGTAGCGATTTTGGTTTGCCGAGGCCTACACAAAACTGACGGGAGACTTGGAACCACAAACAAGGAACAAGACCTGGCGCGAGCAACCACATCATGGAAGTGGCTGCGGAACTAATCTCAGCGGACTGGCCGAAAAACGGTAGGGCGTAGGCAATCGCCATCAGAACCAGTGCTCCCACTAGACCGCTGACAGTTGCTAATAGCCAGCCGGCGCGTGAGAGGTTGCGAATTTCGCGTTGCAGCGTAGCGGCAGATAGTTCGGAGTCCGCTCGCTCGCGAGATTTGCTTTCGTAGAGTGAATGAGCCGACGCAATTCTATTGCCCAGCGGTGTTAATAGGCCCACGGCCATTGTGCGTATCTGGTTAAACCACACAACTGCCAAACCTCCGCCAGCAAGAGCCCCGAGGCTAAGTTGGCCCATCATGAAAGTGTCGGTGGTTGAAATTGCGATATTCGCAAGCTGTGTGCCGGCAAGGGGAAGAGACAACGCCAAAATCTGGCGGTTTAGTTTCTGAGAGGTAGCTCCGGGCACTACTTTTCCTTCGACCATGAAACTCGTGTTGAATTTAGCGAAATTGGGCTTTCCCCAGCGCGCAATGACATAACTTGTTCCCAAATTTTGTCCTCGAGGGCGACATCGAGTAAACCACGTTCGGACATCCACTCATCGTTGAATACGGTATCTAGATACTTTTCCCCTCCATCGCACACCATGGTCAACGATGTAGAGCCAGCGGGAAAGCCCGGCAGGAGCTCGAGGGCTGCTATTACGGCTCCGCCAGCAGATCCTCCCAGTAGAAGCCCCATGTGCTTTCCGATTGTTCGGCATGCAGCGAAAGCTGCTTTGTCGGATACCTTTGCTCCGTAGTCGAGTAAGTCGTAGCGAACTGAAGTGCCGATAACTGCACCTTCGGGGGTGCCCGTTCCAGATTGCCAATAGTCGTGTCCAGGAGCACCGAATGCAATGGAACCTTCCGGTTCGACGCCTATAATAGTGGGACGGTGTCCCAATTGATGGAGACGTTCAGTAACTCCAAAGAGGCTTCCACCTGTGCCTACGGCACTAATGATATGAGTCGGACTTTCCCCAAGATCATTCAAAATTTCATCAGCTGCAGGGTAATAACCCATCGAGTTTGCGACATTGTCATGCTGCTTCATGAATACCCAGCCGTGTTGTTTGCCGAGCTCCTCAGCATGGTTTTCTCTAGCCGATGTGGCGAGCGAATCGTCATCTTGATTGGAAACGAAGCACATCTGTGCATTCATTGCACGCATGGAGTTCAATTTATCTTTACAAGAATGATTATCGACGACTGCTACGAAGTCGTATCCGCGCTCAAGTGCAAGAAGTGCTAAGCCCTGTCCAGTATTACCGGAAGTCGATTCAACGATAGTGCCATGCTCTTGAAGTCGGTTATCCTGCTCTGCCGCCTTAATCATCGACTGGGCCATCCGGATTTTCGCACTTCCAGTTGGGTTGAATTGCTCGAGCTTAAGCAAAACGCGACTTTTCTGGGGCGTACAGACAAGCTCGAACAGAGGAGTATTGCCAATGAGTTGAGACATCTGCGTATAAATTCTTTTTGGCATCTTTATTTGGCCTCTGTTCTAGCGATCTTCCGTGATGGTCATGGTGACAGGATTAAAGGCGTATTTCTGAGGAATCCGATATCCGTGGAAAGCAGACTCGTTCGAGTCCATTTGATACCCGGCTGTGTCGGGATAGACTAGGAAATCTCCAGGTCGAGGCCTGTCGGGGAGTTGAATCATTCTTTTGCTGAGATAATCGCTGTCTAAGCACGTTGATCCGGAAACTGCTGTTGCGGTAGCTACTCCCGAGTCGATAATGACTCCGTTGCGCACAAGGTATGGGTCCGGATAATACTCCGAGTTGAACCATTGCTCTGAGAGGCTGAGACTAGTTCCACGTACGACAGTTACTGTCCGTGCAGCATTGGGCAATGCGTGACACGAAAGAACAGGAAAGAAACTAGCACCCGCGAACTGGCATAAAGACCGTCCAGGCTCTGCCAAAATCTTTATGTTGTGACGATGAGCGCGCTGAGCCATGGAGTCCGAGCTGCGTCGAGTGGACTCCATATCTCGACGTGTCAGTGGGCGATGTTGATTAGCTATAAACCGTAGTGAGTATTGTCCGGATAAAGGTGATCCGAACGGATATTGGTCTTTAGGTTTATCCGAATCTATGAACATTTCGTTTTTTAGTCGAGATTGCAGGTTTCGCCAGACTCCATACTCGACTGAGCTTGTGGGAAATCCACCTCCAATGGAAATAGTGTCGGCCCGTGGAGACAGGGAGCGCACCTTGAGTAGGGTGTCGATTGCCAGATGCGACATGTTTATCCTCTCGTGGAGGTCATAACCGTTGCAGTGGAAACTTAGGCCGGTAATTTCGATGTTGGCACGGCCTTGGCTAAGACGAGCGGTTAGAGACAAGGCGGTATCGATGCTCATACCAAACCGTGTGGAGGGGGTTTGGTTCGCAATCCGGAGAAGAACTCGGAGCTGATTAGGCGTATCGATTTCGTCGACAAATTGGGAAATTATTCTTGAATCTACTTCATTGGAAATCGTTAGAGTTGCATCGTGGCAAACTGCCAAATGGATAAGTTCTCGACTCGGTGTAGCACCAGTAATGATTAATTTATTTCCTGGTACACCAGCGGCCAGAGATGATTGGAACTCTTCGACGCTGGCGACATCGATTCCACTGTCGAAACCACGAAGAGCACTCAGTGCTATCTCGCGACTGAAGTGCGCGGACTTATTTGCCTTTTTGCCAAACCGGATACCGAATTTAATGCCGACTTCCTTAGCGGTTGTATGCCAGGCTGAAAGTGTTTGAGCAAATTGGTTTGGGCAAAGGACATGAAAAGGGGTGTCGGAAAGCTCAGCAATGAAGTCAAGTTTCCCTGAGCCAATCAGAGCCGTTTGCCAGCTTGGAACATCAATCTTGCATGATATGGCACTTACCACAGGGATATCTCCGTCCCGAATCCCTGCTTAAGACCTTCCTTGGCGAGGATTTGGCCGACAGCGATATCGGTTAGAACTAGTCCGCTGTTATAGCAAAACGTAGTTTCGTCAATACGAGGCAGTTTGCGCCCTTTGCGGAGCAAATCGGATAGTTCGGCATGGACATTCGGCAACCGACCATCGGTGTCAGCGTAATCGCGACCGGTAACATTCATCTGTTCGATACTCGTCGTGATGACTCTGCTCGCTTGATGACAGATATCAGGGGCGATTCCGTAGCCCACAACAACGACGGTTGCGTGCCGGGGAATATCGGATGCTGTGACAGTACAACGAGTCTCAGGTCCAGCGGCCCCGATAATGAGATCACAGTTTGAACTCACAGTTGTAGGATCGTCTACAATCTTGATTCTTATTTTTCGGCCAAGCTTCACTGCTGCTGTTGATGCAATCTTGGCGCCTTTCTCTAGTCCCACGCTGTGGCTGCCGGCGAGATAAATCGTGTTTAATGTTTCAAAGGTTTCAAGGAGAAAAGGGGCTGCGTTTTGTCCTTGGGTTCCCGAACCGATGATGAGAGCGCTCTGAGGAATTGCACCAGCATACTGTGCCAATAGCGCTGAGACTGCCGGGGTTCTGAGAGTTCCTGCCGCAGCGCCGTCGAGAAGTGCAATAGGATATCCGCTGGAATCGTCGTACAGTGTGAGGGTCGTGTAATAGCTTCTATCCCTGGCGCTTTGTTGGTGAGTTTTGCTCCAATGGGTATAGGAAGTCTTGAATCCGACGGAATTTGAAGAACGACTTCTGCCGACCATCGAGTAACTCACGCTTTCAGGTACTTCAACTTTGATTTTCCCTGGGCACAGAGTTCCTGGCTGGTCGAGCTCGATGAGAGCGGATTTCACCGACTCGAGTACGGACTCGGGTGAAATTTTTATTTGAGCTAATTCTGATCTGCTGAGGACGGTCAGGTTAGTTCGCTGTTTCATAGGATTTCACCATCCATAAATCGGATGTGTTGGCCGTAGCCGGGTTCGTTGATTTCATTGATGGGGCGTGTGTTTTTGGTTCCCATAATGTTGATGCGTAGCATCCAGCGGTCGGTCCCGTCGTAGTTGGCTACGAAAGGTACTCGTCCGTGGGCGCATCGGTCATTGTTGATGATGACCATCTGACCTGGCTTTATAGGCACCGTATAGGTGACAGTGTGAAGAGCCTGTTGAAGCTTCTCAAATGCCTCCCACCACTGTAAGGTTCCAGAATTTTTGTCTGTGTAGGCGGGGTCAAACCTCATGCCTAAATTGCCATCAGTTTTCCAGATTGATGTCATGGCAGTAGGAGCTGCATATTCGTAATCACCGTAAGATGCATCTGGAATAATGATGGCTCCGTCCCCGGTTAGAATTTTTTTCGAATCTACATCGAGTAGATGCCATGCTTCATCGATGGGGGCCAGCGTAGTGCCGACATTTTTGGGGTTACGAAGACCAAATAAAGCGAAGTGCGTCGCGCGCCGCGGATGAAAAGCATCTTCCGTGTGCAGAGTCAATGTGGTGTTGCTGCTGGCGCCAACTTGCTGGTTCTCCTGGCCGCGGGTCGGCACCAAGTCTGTGGTGATACGGCCTTTCTGCTGTCCGAACCATCCGAATGGGCGACCGACAGCGCTAGCGATAATCGCAAGAACGAATCTCCAGGTTCGGACCTTGCCAACGCATTCCTGCCACGTGGCTGGGGTAGGTCCGTGAACTGCAGGGAAGGGAAGTCCATGGATGGAAGTGGCATGGGCAGTAGGGGAGAGCAGAATTAGTTCTTTCAGTTCCTCCAGCTCATCAGTCAAAAGATGATTGATGGCATTGTACGAGTCGGGAGAGTTAATCTTCTGTGTCGCAGCCAGTTCGTCGGCAGCTTTAACGATCCTGTGTGAGAGTTCTTGGCTCAGGTGCAAATTCTGCATGACAAAGAGATTAGGTGAGGGTAACCTATGCTGTAAAGGGTGACCTAGATAATTATTCTTAAAAGAATTTCGTTAGTAGGCTTGCCTAAGCTTTACTGCTGCTGTAGTTGTTAGTAATGTCTTTTCTCCTGTGGGCAGTCTTTCTTAGAGATTAAGGAACCATCATGACCAATTTTTCTCGACGCCAATTCCTCGCTGCAATGGCAGTTATTGGGACAGGCACTTTTCTGACGGCGTGTACGTCACGAGAGTCGACGGCAGGGGATGGGGCTGCCAGTGGGGATGAAGTCGAAAACGTTAATGTGCTGCGTGTTGGGGCTCTCGGGAAAGCGGCAAGCGCTCAACGAGACCCTTACCAGCTTTTGCCTAATGATTCAGATATGCTTATTAGCTCCCTGATCTGGGAGGCTCTGACGGTGCCGGGCGAGAAAGAAACTGTAGTGCCACGCCTGATGCAGGAATGGAAACAGAATAATCCGACTGAGTGGGAATTTATGATTGCCGACGGTGCTACCTTCCATGATGGTTCCTCGGTCACATCTGAAGATGTCGTGTGGTCGTTGAAGAAGATGCTTTCGGATGAGGAAAACTCATTCCGGCTTCCAGTGATGCCTGATAGCATTCGTGCTGCTGGAGCCAACGTCGTTGTGATGGAAACTGCGGAACCGAATTCACAGCTTCCGATGCTTGCGCGATTGATGACCTTCGTGATGAAGAAGGGTTCTTCTGCTGAAAAGCCCATTGGATCGGGGCCGTTCCAGCTGGTCAGTTGGGAAAATGGTTCTGCTAAGCTCAAGCGTTTCGATAACTATCACGGAACAGTAGCAGGAGTTGCTGAGGTCCATGTCATTCCATTTGAAGACTCCACCGCAATGACTAATGCGCTGTTGTCCGGGCAAATTGACTTAGCTCAAGCTGCGGGTCCTATTGCGGCCCGATCCGTCGAAGGAAATGAAGATATAAAGATTGTGCGCCGGATGAATGACTCGGTTATTCCACTAATCATGCGTACCTCAGATGGGCCTTTCTCAGATGTGAAAGTTCGTCAGGCGCTGCGCCTTGCAGTTGATCGGGAGCAAATCATCCAACGAGCTCTCTCCGGTTATGGAACCCCTGCAAACGACATTCTTGGAACGGCAGATTCGAACCTGGATTCTTCGTTAGTGCGTAAGCGTGACGTTGTGAAAGCGAAGAATCTCCTCCAAGAGGCAGATTTTGACCTTGAGAAAACGTATGACTTGTACGTTACCCCTGAGGCTCCGGGTCAAGTAGAGGCGATGAAGGTTATCGCTGATCAGGTGAAAGAAATCGGCATGACTCTCAATGTAGTGGAGCAGGATTCGGGTACTTTCTACGACGAGACATGGACCAAGGCAGACCTATATTGTGGCTATTGGGGAACTAACGATTCCGTGCTCTTCTTCGCCGGGAAGGTTCTCGACGGTGACGCGGCCTCTAATGAGACCGCATTTGATGATGCTGAATTCAACGAGATCTATGACCAGGTACTGGAAAGCACCGATACTGAGAGAATTAACCAGCTAAGCCGCCAGCTGCAGAAGATTGAGTTCGAGCGATCCGGGTATCTGGTCTGGGGTGCATCTGACGGAGTCGATATTGCGAGAGCTAATTTGAGTGGTCTGCCTAAGGCTCCAGGCTATGGTCGTGTCCTTCTTGAAACCGTCCAGAAGGCTTAGTGTGCCAGCGGAAATCGCGCGTTGGCTTATTCCTCGGCTGATAATTCGTGGAGGCTTACTTTTCGCAGTTCTCGGACTTGTTTTTGTAGCGATTGATTGGCTGCCCGGTAATGCTGCCTCCGCAATCTTGGGCGCAAACCGGACCCCGGAAGCTCTGGCAGCGCTAGAAAGAAACCTGAATCTTGATAAGCCGCTTATGGCCCGCTTCCTGAGCTGGCTGGGAAGTGCGTTTGCGGGCGACTTTGGTACTTCCGTAAACGGAGTACCGATTATTAATCTGCTGAGTTCAGCGCTGCCTGTGACGCTGGCAACAACTGGTATGGCATTTTTAGTCACTGCTGTTCTTTCGGTAGCAATCGCCATTTTTTGGGCTTCACGTGCTGAAAAACCCTGGATTTCGCACATTATTGACCGATCGACAGTGGCATTAATTGCGCTACCAGAGTTTGTCGTTGGTGTGTTTCTGGTAGCGGTATTCTCTCTCTGGCTTGGTTGGTTTCCCGCGGTCACTATCACCGCGGAAGGCTTGCCAACCCAGATAAGTATGTACGCATTACCGGTTATGGCGCTGGTAATTCCTCAGGCGGCCTGGAATTCGAGAATGCTTTTCGCAGCGTTCGAGGATGCTTCTCACAACACTGCGGTCCGCAATGCTGAGCTAAACGGAATCGTGGGAAATCAGCTGGCACTTCGACATATCCTGCCGCTATCCGCACCGACATTTGCTACTTCAATGGCTACAACAGCAGGTGTTTTGGTAGCAGGGACAGTCACAGTCGAAGCGTTATTTAACCATCCTGGAGTGGGGCTTTTGGTGTCTAATGCAGTCGCGCAACGGGATATCTCGGTGATTCTTGCCGTACTTGCTGTAACAGGGGCGATCATATTGGTGTTGCTGACTGTGGCAGATGCAATAAAAGTCGCATTCACCCCGAAGGTGCAACTATGATTCGAAGGTTTTTAGCGGGGGCCTTTATCGCCCTAGTGTTAGGCGGACCGGTCGCTGCTGGTTTGTTTGGCATTGAACTGTCGGCGCATGGCGTGCCCTTCGCTAACGGTAACGAGGAGGGTTTCCTAGGAACAGAACACCTGGGGAGAAGCGTGGGCGCTGCAGTGCTTGTCGGTGGCCGGTCCTTGGTCGTAACTGCAATTATCGTCGGTTCTTTGACCACGGCATTTGGCGCTCTATTCGGTATCTTGGGGTCGCTAAAGCCAAAACTGGGCTTCTTTATTGAAGCAGTGGCGGATGTCACCATCTTGGTGCCCGCAGTAATTCTTTTGCTTTTAACCGCAGTCTTGTATCCCAATGGTGGGCTACCAGCGCTTATTGGTGTTTCGGTTGTGGTGGGTACGCCTTATGCTGCCCGTGTGGTCGCCACCGCCACCTATCCCGTTGCTAACGCTGGTTATGTTCAGGCTGCGCTGGGCAGTGGCGTATCGACCGTCTCGATAATCTTGCGGGACATCATTCCCAATATTTCCGCAGTACTTCGTTCGGTATGGAGTCTTCGCATTATCGAAGCGCTGTATGTGCTGGCTACGGCGAGCTTCCTTGGGGTCGGGAGAAGCCTCGGTGAGTTTGCATGGTCAGCGATGGTGCGGGATAACGCGAGTGGAATATCACTGAACCCCTGGTCAGTACTTGCACCAGCCGCCGCGTTGGCAGCGACATCGATTGCTGTAGTGGCCCTGATTAATGGGAGGCAGAAGGAACCGAAGGATGTGCCGAGCTCGTGATTGATGTAGATATTTCCGTGATGCAAAGCGGGCACGTTATCCTACCCCGCACAGTGCTCACTGCCCGAGCGGGTGAAATTACGGTTTTAACTGGGGTGAGCGGCTCCGGGAAGACCTCACTTTTAAAGGCATTGATTGGTGCGGTACCGGAGAGATCGGAAGTAATTGGTGAGGTTTCTGTCGAGTCCAGTGAGTGGCGAGATGTAAACCCGCTGGAGCTTTCATCATGTGAATTAGCTCATTTTCGCCGTGAGCACATTGCTTTCGTAGGACAGGATCCGGGCGCCGAGTTGCCACCATTGATGTCAGTAGCCCGGATGCTCCGGGAGCTAGCTCCAGCGGCCGACGTTGCAGCGTTGCTGCAGCGTGTAGATCTTCCAGCCAGCATTGCTTCCCGACGTATTCACCAGCTTTCTGGTGGACAGCAGCGACGGGTGGCACTGGCTCGGGCACTATCGCGTTCGCCTGAAGCCATCGCTCTTGATGAGCCCTTCGCCGGCCTTGACTCCGATACTTCGACGGTAATCGCTCATCTGCTAAGAGGCCTCGCGGATAGTGGCGTTACGGTCATTTTCACCGCCCACCAGGTTCCTAAGCTTGCGATTTGCATTGACTCGGTCGTGGCTGTCGGGAATGGAACGGAAAAAAGCGATTCGATCACCCAGCGCGTGGAACGCCAGAGTGTAGAGACGACTTCTGGCCACAGCCCGCGTTCAGTAACGAAAGGCATCCAGGTCACAGAACTCTCCAAAGCCTCGATTGGTGAATCTATGCCGGGGGCGGGGGCAGGGGCGGGCGCGTCTCCAGTCTTAAGAGTTTCCAACCTGAGCTGCGTGAATAATGAACGCGTGACTCTTTTTCAGGGCCTCTCTTTCGCTGTACAGCGTGGCACTATGGTTGGGGTCAAGGGACCGTCGGGAAGCGGAAAGTCGACACTACTTCGGTGCCTAATCGGGCTAAACCACGCAGAGTCGGGTGAGATTGAATGTGCTGGTGTAACTCGTGAAGCTAAGCGTACATGGCCACGGAAGAATCGTTTGATGATGCAGATAGTTCCGCAGGATCCTGCCTCTACGTTGAACCCGAAAATGACCGCGCTCGATGCCGTAGAGCGTGCAGCCCGGGTGTCGGTAAGGGGACGCCGTGACGCACGCCGAGCGGCAATAGATTTACTCGATAAAGTCGGTATCGATAAGCAGCTCGCACAGCGTAAGCCAAGTGGACTCTCTGGAGGGCAGAGGCAGCGTGTTGCAATCGCACGTGCTCTAGCCGTGCGCCCAAAGCTCCTGCTCTGCGATGAAATTACCTCGGCGCTTGATTATCAAGCAGCGACCAAAGTGATGAGCGTTCTGCAAGAACTCAACAGCGAGGGAATGGGCATAGTTCTAGTCAGTCACGATGATGAGCTGCTGCAATCGTATTGCTCCACGGTTATCCCAATTGGAACTGCAGCTGTGGGTTGAGACCAAAGCCCTGCTATTCGGGCCTTGGTCCCCTCCAGACCTTAAATAGGCAGCATCTTGAAGATCGGGCGCGGGATGTGCTTCAGCACCATCATCACTCTGTAGTGGCGTGCAACTTAATTGACACGTTTATTGCACAGTTAAGTGGTGTGTCACTACATCGACCACTTTGTTGCGACCGGCTATTTGGTAGCAGTGTCGTG
>NZ_KV813901.1:105969-193443 GCF_001813755.1 Corynebacterium sp. HMSC074H12 | reverse complement strand
ATTCCCGTCAAGTCGTTACTATAAACGGGGGTAGCCACCATGGGTTAGCCAGGACATTCGATGCTGAATGATTTGAGTGGCGTCGCCTGTGTCCGCAACGAAAGGAAGAAAATGCGTATCAAAGGCGGCCTTTTGAGCCCTGTCTGAAACCACGCCGGTGTCAGGGATAGACTGGGCACAGTTAACCGCACGAACACGTATGAAGGGATTGTCAATGACTATCAAGGTAGGCGTCTTGGGGGCTAAAGGGCGCGTGGGCCAAGCAATCGTGGAAGGCGTTAATGCGGCAGAGGATTTGGAGCTAGTTGCTTCCATCGACCGCGAGACCCCGTTGGAGAAGCTGGTTGAATCGGGTGCCGAGGTCGCCGTCGACTTCACCCAGCCGGCATCGGTCATGGACAATCTAGAGTTTTGCATCGCACATGGCATCCACGCTGTTGTGGGTACCACGGGGTTCGATGCAGGACGCCTAGCCAAGGTGGAGGAGTGGACTAAGAAAGAGGGCGCCGGCAACGTTCTCATTGCCCCGAACTTCGCTATTTCAGCTGTACTGACCATGGTGTTTGCCGCGCAGGCGGCGAAGTTCTTCGACAGTGCCGAGGTAGTTGAATACCATCACCCGAACAAGCTCGATGCGCCGTCCGGTACCGCGGTTCACACTGCGCAGGGTATTGCGAAGGCTCGCCAGGAGGCAGGCTTGGACGCTATGCCGGACAAGACCGAGCAGTCTCTCGATGGAGCGCGCGGCGCAGACGTCGATGGTGTTCACGTCCACGCAGTCCGTATGCAGGGAATGGTGGCTCATGAAGAAGTTATCTTCGGCACTCAAGGCCAGTCCTTGACCATCCGTCAGGATTCCTATGACCGCTCTTCCTTTACCCCCGGTGTTCTGCTGGGTGTACGAGAAATCGCATCCCACCCAGGCTTGACCGTGGGACTTGAGAAGTACTTGGGGCTGTAATGGCAAAGGTCTCTGAGCTTGATGTCCAGCTCATTGCGGCAACCGCATTCCATGCGCCGCGAGGAGTGGACTGGGAGGTTGATGAGGGGGCGTCGGAAAGCGAGGCTCTAGTCGAATTTGCCGGACGCGCCTGTTATGAGTCCTTCGACAAGCCGAATCCCCGTACCGCCTCAAATCAGGCCTATCTGCACCACATTCTGGAGGTAGGCCACGATGCATTGCTGGAGCATGCTACGGCGACGCTCTATATACGGGGACTATCGCGGTCGGCGTCGCATGAGCTGGTTCGCCACCGTCATTTCTCCTTCTCGCAGCTCTCGCAACGTTTCGTGCATTCCGAGGAGGCGGAGGTAGTCCTGCCCAAATTCATTGCGGAAGATGAACAGCTAACGCGGTTGACCCTCCAGGCGGCCGACGAAGCGAGGTTTGTCTACGAGGAGCTCCTCGACGCTCTCGAGTCCAAGTTGGAAGAGGAGCCAAATGCATTGCTGCGCAAGAAACAGGCTCGACAAGCAGCGCGTGCGGTATTACCTAATCTCACGGAATCCCGCATCGTCGTGACGGGAAACTATCGCGCGTGGCGTCACTTTATTGGCGCGCGGGCGACTGAACAAGCCGATACAGAGATGCGCCAGCTCGCCGTCACGTGCTTGAAGCTGTTGCGGGAGCAATCGCCGGTGCTTTTCGACGACTTCCATATCACCACCCTGGCTGACGGCACCGAAATGGCTTCGAGCCCGTACGCTTAAAGGCTTTGCAGGAGACTCGCGCACGACCCCGATGCGGCCAATAGGGGCGAAAGCAGGTAATCTTGACGCCTATGAGCACAGGTATGACAGCACAGGCAGGCGTCGACACCTTCGGACGCGTAGGCGTAGCTATGGTCACTCCATTTGACCAGGACGGCGCCTTGGACGTGTCCGCTGGTCGTCGCCTAGCAGCTCATTTGGTTGATAACGGCGTTGATTCGCTCATTTTGTCTGGGACCACGGGCGAATCACCGACGACGTCGTTGGATGAGAAACTGGAGCTGTTCGCAGCTGTAAAGGAAGAGGTAGGCGGCCGCGCTAAGTTGTGCGCTGGTGCGGGAACTAATAACACCGCCACCAGTATTGAGGCCGCGCGCGCTTTCGCTGATGCGGGAGCAGACAGCCTTCTGGTCGTGACCCCGTATTACTCCAAGCCTTCCCAGGCTGGTGTGTACGCGCACTTTACTGCTGTGGCTGACGCCGTGGACCTCCCCATTTGTCTGTACGACATCCCTGGCCGCTCGGGCATTCCGATTGAGACGGAGACCCTTCTTCGCCTCGCGGAGGTGCCGAACATCAAGGCTGTTAAGGACGCCAAGGGCGACCTTGTAGCAGCCGCACCGCTTATCCAGGAAACCGGTTTGGCATGGTACTCCGGAGATGACGGACTGAACTTGCCGTGGCTGGCCCTCGGTGCTTCGGGCGTTATTTCCGTGATTGGTCACCTCGCTCCGCGCGCCCTGGCTGATCTCTACGTGGCCTTCGATGAAGGCGATATTGCACGTGCACGAGAGATTAACGCGAAAACTTTGTCCCCGCTCGTCGAGGCGCAAGGCCGCCTCGGAGGAGCAACTCTTGTTAAGGCTGCCCTGCGTCTGCAGGGTATTGAAGTTGGAGAACCTCGTCTCCCAGTTACCGCGGCTGACGCGGAGGAGATCGAGGCTCTCCGCCACGATTTGGAAAAGGCTGGAGTCCTTTAAGAATGACTGAATCCCGTAATCGCTCCCGCAAGGTAACCCGTAAGGCGGGTCCGCCTTCGGAGACTGAGACCGCCTCGAATGAGGCGGCTTCGCCGGTTTTTCAAGCGCCGAACGAATCGGCTGCATCCGGCAATAATTCGAACGAGTCTAATAACTCGAATTCTGAGGACGGCAACCGCCGTTCTCGCTCCCGTGGTTCCCGTGGCGGCCGTGGTCGCGGTCGCGGCGGCAACAACAACCACAACAACGGTGGCCGCAACAACAATCGCAACCGTAATAACAACCGTGGCCGCCGCAACGTTCCCAAGTCCATGCAGGGCGCGGATCTGACGAAGCGTCTGCCGGAGCCGCCGAAGCAGCAGAAGGATTCGCTGCGTATTTATGCCCTGGGCGGTATTTCTGAGATCGGTCGTAACATGACCGTCTTCGAGTACCAGGACGAGATGCTCATCATCGACTGTGGCGTGCTCTTCCCGTCCTCCGGTGAGCCTGGCGTTGACCTGATCCTGCCGGACTTTGGCCCGATCGAGAAGAAGATTCACAAGGTCAAGGCTCTCGTTGTAACCCACGCTCACGAGGACCACATTGGTGCTATCCCGTGGCTGCTGAAGCTGCGCCCGGATATTCCAATCGTGGCATCGCGCTTTACCATCGCGCTGATTGCGGCGAAGTGTAAGGAGCACCGCCAGAAGCCGAAGTTCGTTGAGGTCAACGAGAAGTCGGATGTGAACTACGGTTCGTTCCGCTGCCGTTTTTGGGCAGTTAACCACTCCGTTCCGGATGCACTGGGCATCATGCTGGGCACCCCGGCTGGCAATATCATCCACACCGGTGACATCAAGCTGGACCAGACCCCGCTGGATAACCGTCCGACCGACCTTCCGGCGCTATCTCGCTACGGTGATGAGGGCGTCGACCTGATGCTCTGCGAATCCACCAACGCGAACATCCCGGGCGTTTCCGCATCCGAGGGAGATATCCCGGCTACCTTCCGCCGCCTGGTGTCCAATGCTAAGCAGCGCGTCATCATCGCAACCTTCGCGTCCAACGTGTACCGTGTACAGGCAGCTATCGACGCCGCCGTTTATGCTGGCCGCAAGGTTGCCTTCAACGGCCGCTCGATGATGCGCAACATGGAAATCGCCGAGAAGATGGGCTTCCTGAAGGTTCCGCGCGGAACCATCATCTCGATCGACGAGGCTGCCAAGATGGCACCGCACAAGGTCTTGCTCATCACCACCGGTACCCAGGGCGAGCCAATGGCTGCGTTGTCACGCATGGCACGCCGTGAGCACCGTCAGATCACCGTCCGCGACGGCGACCTCATCATCTTCTCCTCGTCCCTGATTCCGGGCAACGAAGAGGCCGTTTACGGTGTCATGAACATGCTCTCCCAGATTGGTGCTGAAGTTATCACCAACAAGGAAGCCAAGGTTCACGCCTCCGGCCACGGCTACGGCGGCGAGCTGCTCTTCCTGTACAACGCTGCGCGTCCGAAGAACGTTATGCCGGTCCACGGCGAGTGGCGTCACCTGCGTGCAAACAAGGAACTGGCAGTCTCCACTGGCGTTGACCGCGACCGCGTGGTTCTGGCACAGAACGGCGTTGTCGTTGATCTGCGCAACGGCCGTGCAGAGGTTGTTGGCCAGATTACCGTGGGTAACCTCTACGTCGATGGCGTCTCCATGGGTGACGTCGACGCAGATACCCTGGCAGACCGCACCAACCTCGGCTCTGGCGGCGTCGTTTCCATCACCTGTGTGATTGATAACCGCACGTCCCGGCTGCTTGAGCATCCGGCTGTATCCACCACTGGTTTCTCTGACGATGACCGCGGCATCGTGCCGGAGGTTGCCAAGTTGGTTGAGTCCACGATGAACGATCTCGCCGCTGAGGGCGAGAACGATACCTACCGCATGGTGCAGAAGCTGCGCCGCAAGGTATCCAAGCTCATGGATTCCAAGTACAAGCGCGAGCCGGTCATTCTGCCGACCATCGTGCCGACGAACTCGGATGTCCTGATGCCTGACGACGATGAAGTTCACGCCTCCCGTGAATCGCTCTAACGTCTAGGTAGACAGTGCCCCAGCGTTCCTGCTTCTGGTAGGTATGCTGGGGCGCATGTCGTTTTCCTCAGCAGAACGCGCCAAGATGGTGGCGTTATTCCGTGAACTTGGTCCCGATGCTCCAACGTTGTGCGAAGGGTGGACGGCCCGCGACCTCGTGTCGCACCTCTGGATCCGCGAAAACCGGCCCGACGTCGTCATCAGTTCTTTTGTTCCAGCGCTGACTTCCCATGCGGACAGCATCATGGAGGAAGTCCGTGCGCGAGATTTTGAGGAACTGGTGGATGACTGGGGTAGGGGATTGGGAAAGCTCAACCCTCTGCGCTACGTGGATTCAGTGCTCAACACCGCAGAGCATTTTGTGCACCACGAAGACCTACGCCGGGCCAATGCGCACAGCGAACCGCGTGATTTCTCGCTAGCGGTGCAGAAGGAGTTGCTCGCACCGCTAAAGTTTCTCGGGTTAAGGCTGTTGGCGCACTCTCGCCTCCCGGTAGTGCTGGAGCCGGCTGGGTTTGCGCCACTCGTCGCGGCGGATAAACATCGTGTGGCAGCGAAGGGGGACAACGTGGTGCGGGTCCGTGGGGCAGTTTCCGAGTTGCTCCTATGGGCGTTCGGCCGCGAGGCGGCTCGCGTTGAGATTGACGGGGATTCATCCGCCGTCGTTAGGTCAAGTCTGTAGGCTGAACTGTCTAAAATCTTCAGTGCACGCGTGTGGCGCATGTTGTTAATGGTGTGTTTGCTACTAAAGTGGCAGGCATGTCTGTCAAGAACGCTCCGTCTCGCGCCTCCGGCCGAGGTCGCACCGCCAATCGGTCGCGGCCGTCCGGCCGCACAAGCTATTCGCTGACCTCCGCAACCCGCGCTGCCGAGACCTCCGAAGAGAGGACCGGCAGCGCCTTTCGCGCCGTTGGCCGAGGACTGGGAACCGTTTTTGGCGCTACCGCCCGAGGCGTGGGAAGCATGGCGCGAGGGGTCGGGCACGGCCTTGCCGGTCTCAAGCCGGTAGATGCGGGGAGTCGAGATGACGACCTCTATGACTCCGCCTACGATGCTGCTCATGACGAGGGTGCCTACGATGATTACGACGAGTTGAGGGAGCCAGGGGAAATTTCTGGACGCGCGAAGAACAAGAAAAAGAGCAACAAGGCCGATAGCGCTGTTCCGGCAAAGAGCAAGGTAACGCGAGCACGCGACGTCGACAGTGAGATGCCGACGACGGTCATGGGGCGTCCAGCTCACACTGAGAAGAGCATCCGCGTCTCCAATCCAGATGCGGTGGCTCTTGTGCTTATCGGCGTGGCCATCATCCTTGCTTGCGCGACGTGGTTCCAGGTGGCCGGCATTATCGGTGAGTACCTCACCAACGCTGTGCGCTATGTGATTGGCGCGGGCGCCTATGTTCTTCCCGTTGCGCTGGTCGCCGTCGCCATTGCGCTCATGATGGATCTGTCCGGTCCGGCGGGCCATTTCAAGCCACGAGTGGTGGGCGGCACGGCCCTCATCGTCGTGTGCATGCTGAGCCTCATTCACATCTTTGCCGGTCTTCCGAAGCTGACCTGGAATAACAACGCCGCCGGGGAGGCAGGCGGTGCCATCGGCTTTGGAGTCGGCGAGCTGCTGGTGGCGGCCTTTTCTAGTTATGTCGCGGTGCCTTTGCTTTTCTTGCTCATTGTGTATGGGGCACTCAATATCACGGGCATCACCCTGCGTGAAGCATATGATTTTGTGGCCGCGCAATGTGCGGCGCTCGTCGGCGGCCTGCGTGACAGGAAGAATCGTTCAGATCAGGAGCTGCTTGACGACGCCCCCGCGGACGACTACGACTACGTCAGCGATGACATCGACGCCATCGCCGAGGGGCGTGAGCGTCCTGTGCGCCCGGCATACACTTCGCGACCGCGCCCGAAGCAGACACCGAAGCCGATGCCAAAGCAGATTCTGGATGACAATGCCACCGTCTCTTTCGACTCGGCAGCTCAGCCAGTAAGCCAGGAGCCCGTACAGCACGGCCGCCCGAGCTTTGATAGCCGCGCGGATGATACCGACGAGTTCCCCGTCGTACCGGATCCTGAGCCAGCCCCGCAGCCAACTCCGCAACCGGAGCAGAAAGTCGAACCAAAGCCAGAGCCCAAGCCAACACCGATGAAGCGTCCCCGCGTGGACGTCGGCGGTGCCGCCGGTGCAGCACTGGGAGCGGCGGCTGCCGAGGCGTCGGCAAGCGCAGCGTCGGCTGGCTCAGCGGGAGAGGACGTGGTCTCCGCCGCTCATTCCGAGGCAGTGCGCATGTTCCAGGAACGATCCGGACGTGATGCGCGAACGGGTGCCAAGATTGAGGATGAAGCCCAGAGCGTAGCCGAAGAAGCACCCGCAGCCCCGAGTGGTGCGGAAGACACTGCCCTGGGCGGCGGCTACGATGTGCCGACGACGGACCTGCTCACCGCCGGCAAACCTGCGAAGGCACGCACGGAGGCTAACGATCGCATCATCGAGGCCATCACCGAGGTCTTTGAAGAATTCAAGGTTGATGCCCAGGTCACCGGTTTTAGCCGTGGTCCGACAGTGACGCGCTACGAGATCGAGCTGGGCCCAGGCGTTAAGGTTTCGAAGATTACAAACCTCCAGTCCAACCTGGCTTATGCTGTGGCGACGGATAATCTGCGCCTGCTGACCCCGATTCCGGGCAAGTCCGCCGTCGGTATCGAGGTGCCCAATGCGGACCGCGAGATGGTGCGCCTGCGCGATGTGCTTGATTCCCCGGCGCTGCGCGCCGACCATGACCCGATGCTGATTGGCTTGGGCAAGGATATCGAAGGCGAGTACACCTCCTTCTCCGTAAAGAAGATGCCTCACCTGCTCGTGGCTGGTGCAACCGGTTCTGGTAAGTCGGCGTTCGTGAACTCCATGCTGGTCTCGCTGTTGACCCGCGCAACGCCGGAAGACGTTCGCCTCATCCTCGTGGACCCGAAGATGGTGGAGCTCACACCGTACGAAGGTATTCCGCACCTCATCACCCCGATCATTACGCAGCCAAAGAAGGCAGCGGCGGCCCTGCAGTGGCTGGTGGAGGAGATGGAGCAGCGTTACATGGACATGCAGGCTGCCCGCGTGCGCAAGATTGAGGACTTCAACCGTAAGGTCCGCAGTGGCGAATACCAGGCTCCTGCCGGTTCCCAGCGGGAGATGCGCCCGTACCCGTACATCGTGTGTGTCGTGGACGAGCTCGCAGACCTCATGATGACGGCACCGAAGGAGATCGAGGACTCCATCGTCCGCATTACCCAGAAGGCCCGTGCGGCGGGTATCCACCTCGTGCTCGCAACACAGCGCCCGTCCGTGGACGTGGTCACCGGTTTGATCAAGACCAACGTGCCGTCCCGCTTGGCGTTCGCGACGTCTTCGCTTACGGACTCCCGAGTCATCCTGGATCAGGGTGGTGCCGAGAAACTCATCGGCATGGGCGATGGCCTTTTCATCCCGCAGGGCGGCCGCCCAGTGCGTATGCAGGGTGCGTTCGTCTCAGACGAGGAGGTGCAGGCGGTTGTCGACGCCGCGAAGGCACAGGGCTCACCGAACTACACCGAAGGTGTGACGGACGATAAGGCGTCGGAGGCCAAGAAGGAGATCGACGAGGAGATCGGCAAGGATATGGATGACCTCTTGGAGGCCGTCGACCTCGTGGTCACCTCCCAGCTGGGCTCGACGTCGATGCTCCAGCGCAAGCTGCGCATCGGTTTTGCCAAGGCCGGTCGACTCATGGACCTCATGGAATCGCGCGGCGTGGTGGGCCCGTCCGAGGGCTCCAAGGCCCGTGAGGTGCTGGTTAAGCCGGAGGAGCTCGACACCATCATCTGGATGATCAAGGGCGCTGACCCAGCCGAGGCCCCGAAGGAGGTTCAGGACGCTGAAGGTGCCGGCGGGACGGACGACGCTGCAGCCGATACCCGCACCGTAGAAATCTCCGCTAACCCCTCCACAGGTGCGTTCTAAGTTCCGTGTAGGATAGGACGAGTCTTGGAGGGGAGTACCCCAATCCACGGCGTCGATCGTCAACACGGCAACTGCGGTACAGTTCCCGGTCGCGCCGGCTAGCGGGACTTCGCATAGAGCCCGTTAGCGGGGGAGACCTCCGGTCTTTATTGTCTCGTCGACCGGAGGGATAACTCATTATGCATGTGCCACTATGGGTCTGGGCCATCACCATCGCGGTGATCCTAGGCTTCTTCATCTTCGACTTCTACAGTCATGTTCGTTCACCACATGAGCCGACCATTAAGGAATCCGGCGGCTGGACCCTGTTTTACATGGCGATGGCCGTTGTCTTTGGCGGAGTTGTGTGGGTGCTGTGGGACAGCGAACACGCGGCACAGTTCTACACCGGTTGGGTGACGGAACAGGCTTTGAGCGTGGATAACCTATTCGTGTTCTCGCTCATCATGGGCTCCTTCAAGATTCCCCGCAGGTATCAGCAGAAGGTATTGCTCATCGGTATCGTCCTAGCGCTGGTTTTCCGCCTTGTCTTCATCTTGATGGGCGCGGCCATTATTGCGGCATGGTCGGATGTCTTCTACCTGTTTGCCATCTTCCTTATTTACACCGCAGTCAAGCTGCTCATCGATGAGATCAACGGGACGCCCGAGACCGACCCCAACGACATGCTGGTAGTCAAGTGGCTGCGCAAAGTGATCCATGTGACCCCGCGCTACCACGGTGACAAGCTCACCCACCGTGAGGAATCCGGTGAGAAGAAGGGCAAATTCGCCCTGACGCCGCTTTTCGTTGCTTTGGCGGCTATCGGGCTGATCGACGTCATGTTTGCCTTCGACTCCATCCCAGCTATCTACGGCATTACCTCGGAGCCTTTCCTCGTCTTCACCACCAATGCCTTCGCTCTCATGGGGCTGCGCCAAATGTTCTTCCTCATTGATGGCCTGTTGGACCGCCTGGTCTACCTGCCTTATGGCCTGGGTATCATCTTGCTGTTCATCGGTGTCAAGTTGCTCTTCCACGCTTTGCATGAGAACAACGTGCCCTTCATCAACGGCGGCGAGAATGTCAGTGCGGTACCGGAAATTACGACCATGGTGTCGCTGCTGGTCATCGTTGGCGTCCTCTTCGTGACGGTGTTGTTGTCGGTGTGGAAGGACAAACGCGACCAAGCCCAGGGTGGTGTGGTGATTTCCCACAACCACTACGACTGGGACGATTATGGCAACAAGATCGTTCGCAACAAGGAGGGCGAGCTCGTCGGCAAGGCGGACGAACTTCCCAAGTCCGAGCTGCCTTAAACTCGGGCCGCGGGGATTTAGAAGGAATTAATAACGGGATTCCACTCGCGGAAAGCGCGCCCAGTAACAGCGCCTTCGGTGTAGAAGGGATCCTGGTCCATGAGGGCGATGACATCGGCCACCTTTACGGACTCATCCTCAAATTGCAGGACGATGAGCGCCCCGCCCTTGGAATCGGTGTAGGGGCCAGAGCCACAGATCTGGCCCTTGTCGTGGAGTGCGCCGATGAATTCGCGGTGCTTCGGGCGAACCTCAGCAATAACCGGGTTAGATGGATTGTATTCATAGGAAACTGCGAAATACTTCATACCGACCATGGTAGTGCTCGCTCGAGTGGCAGGGAGGCCACGGTAGGATGAAGAGCGTGAATGATTCTCAGGCTGCGCGCAACCAATCTCGAACCACGGATGTAAACCCCGAGGTCTCCAATTGGAACCTGCCCAACATCCTGACTAGTTTGCGCATCCTCTTTATCCCCCTGTTTGCCTGGCTGGTGCTCGCCGGCCATGAATGGTGGGCTTTCCTCTGCTTCGCGCTCTTGATGCTCACGGATAAGTTGGATGGCGATATTGCACGCGCGCGGGGACTCATCACTAACTTTGGCAAGATTGCGGACCCGATCGCGGATAAAGCCCTGATGACCGCGGCCCTCGTGTGCCTCAATATCACCGGGGCTTTGCCGGTGTGGATCACCGTGCTGATTCTGTTTCGCGAATTCGGCATTACGATTTGGCGCTTCTTCTTGCTGCGTCAAGGGAAGGTGGTGCCGGCTTCCCAAGGCGGAAAGCTCAAGACAGCGTTGCAGACTGTGGCGGTGGCGTTGTATCTTTGTCCGCTGCCAGGGTGGATGGACCTTCCGAGCCTCCTCGTTATGTTGGCCGCCGCCTTCGTTACCGTCCTGACCGGCATCCAGTACCTCATTGATGGCCATAGGGAGAACCAATGAGCATCGAGGCGCAACTAGTATCCACGCTCAGCGAACGCGGTGAAACTGTGGCGTTCTGTGAGTCCCTTACTGCTGGTCTAGCCGCTGCGACTGTGGCGTGCATCCCGGGAGCCTCGGCGGTGCTGCGGGGTGGGCTGGTGACGTATGCGACAGAGGTCAAGGCTCATTTTCTCAACACCACCGTGGAAGAACTTGAGGAGCAAGGCGTGGTGTCTGCTGCGACTGCTGCGCAGATGGCTGAGGCGGCGGTCGTTGAAACGCGTGCAGATTGGGGGGTAGGGCTGACTGGTGTAGCCGGGCCGGACCTCCAGGAAGGCAAACCCGCGGGCACGGTGTACGTGGGGTTATGCGGGAGGGGTGGCGGGGGCGTCGCCAAGCGCGGCGTCCTTTATGAGCTTCCTGCTGAGGGGCGCAACGCGATTCGTTTCGCTGCCATTGAGGCGGCATTGAGTCTTCTCCTATCAACTCTTGAAGAAAATTAGTTGATTGTGGGAACAAGTACGACTGCTGAGCCGTTGTACGGGGTGATGAACACTTCAGTTGCACTACTCGATAAACCCACCCAGTCCCCGGCGCGGTCGACGCGGACTCCTGAACCGCTGCTGCGTGAGGCCCTCGGATTAACGCTTCGCGCCTTCCGCGCGGATAAAGGCGTGACCCTCCGCGAACTCGCCGGTGTGGCGCGTGTTTCCCCGGGATATCTTTCGGAGCTGGAGCGTGGCCGCAAGGAGGTTTCCTCCGAGCTGCTGGCCTCTGTCTGCCATGCACTCGATGTCAGCGTCTCCGATGTCCTCATTGAGGCGGCCGGCTACATGGCGTTGCCGTCGATGGATGAGGAGCTCGCATCCACCGCACCCGCTGCATCGGAACTATAGAACCGCAACGGAATACTGTCTGCTTCGCTACTATTAGGCAGGCAGGAAATATTCTTGTTACACACCTTATTGACACAACGAACTGCTGAGAAAGGCACCTCCTGTTATGGCGAACCCATTCGTAAAAGCCTGGAAGTACTTGATGGCTCTCTTTGATTCCAAGATCGAGGAGAACGCCGACCCGAAGGTTCAGATTGAGCAGGCAATCGAGGAGGCGCAGCGCCAGCACCAGGAGCTGTCACAGCAGGCCGCTGCGGTCATTGGTAATCAGCGCCAGCTGGAGATGCAGCTGAACCGTCGTTTGAGTGAGATTGAAAAGCTGCAGCAGAATACCCGTAACGCCCTGAGCCTTGCGGACAAGGCCCGTGCCGAAGGCGATGCACAGAAGGCGACCGAGTACGAAAACGCGGCTGAAGCCTTCGCTGCCCAGCTGGTTACCGCTGAGCAGTCTGTTGAGGACACTAAGAAGCTCCACGATCAGGCTCTACAGCAGGCGGAGCAGGCCAAGAAGGCCGTTGAACGCAACGGCATGGCGCTTCGTGAGAAGGTCAACGAGCGCTCCAAGCTGCTGTCGCAGCTCGAGCAGGCCAAGATGCAGGAGAAGGTCTCCGAGTCCCTCAACTCGATGAACGAGCTCTCCGCAAACGGTAACTCGCCTTCCCTGGATGCTGTGCGTGACAAGATTGAGCGCCGCTACTCCAAGGCCCTGGGCCAGGCAGAGCTCGCCGAGAACTCAGTGTCTAACCGCATGCAGGAGATCGAGCAGGCTGGCGTGCAACTGGCTGGCCACTCCCGTCTCGAGCAGATCCGCGCGGAGATGAATAACCCGAAGGCAGTGGAGGGAAACTCCCAGCAGGCAATCGGTTCGGCAGAGGCTAAGGGTCAGCCGAACGTGCAGGAGGATGCCGTCCAGGCTCGCCTACGCGAGTTGCGCGGAGAATAAGGTTTAGTCGCCGACGCCGCGGGCTTGAAGCGCCTCACCCATCGCGCGTGCTCGGCGGATTGAGCGAATGATAACCGGGGTGCCAAAAGCGGTCAGTGATGCCGTGGCACCCCGGGCTTTTCGTGCATCAAGCACCTCGACCACGGTCCCCAGCATGAGGGGGAGCAAACGAATTGTCAGGGACATCGCCAGCGTGATGTTCTCAACCGGAACCCCGAGGCGCCCCAGTGGCGCGAGGGCCCGATCGAGGGAGTCCATCATCTCCGACACCTTCGTTGTCAGCGTCAGCAGCACCGCCGCGCTGATGGCTGCGTAGATGGTGAGAAACATGATCGCGGCCGACAGCAAATCCTTCTGCCACCACTGAAAAGCTGCGAGCGCAACGAGGAGGTAGAGCGGAGGAACAAGCTGTCCGAGTGCGACGCGAAACGGGATGCGGGCGACGGGAAAGAGCACTAGTGGGAGGAAGAGGCTGGCCGACGCCCAAGGAAGCGTGTGCACGGCGAGCGAGGTCACGAGGATGAAGCCGATGAGCACGAGGAATTTCACCGCGGCCGGTATGCGATGAATGATGGTATCGGCGTCGACGTAGTAGCCGAGGGGGATGTTTTTAGGCATGACTCTAGAGCGGGCGGGATTTCATGAGTTCGGTGTAGAAGGAAATGACCTTGTCGGGAGATCCGTCGGCTACGACGTGGTGGTTATCGATGCACAGAACGCGATCGAAATCAGAGACAAAGTCAAGGTCATGGGTAACCACGATGAGTTGCTGTTCGAGCTGCGCAAATTCGCGGCGAATGCGATCGCGGTTGCGCAGATCTAGCAAGGTCGTGGGTTCGTCAGCGATGATGACGGTGGGTTCCATGACAAGCACTGCCGCCAACGCGAGGAGCTGCTTCTGCCCGCCGGAGAGAGTGTGCGGGGACTGCTCAGCTAGCGGCGTCAGGCCGAAGCGCTCGAGAACGGCGTCGACGCGTGCGGTGCGCTCCTCACGAGACAGCTTGAGCCGGCGAAGGGAGAATTCCACGTCATCGCGCACGTGCGGCATGACGATCTGGTTCTCCGCATCAGAAAACACGAAGCCCACCTGGCGGCGAATCTCCTTGCCGTGCTTGGCGACGTCCACGTTATCCACCAAGACCTCACCACGTGAAGGTTCACCAAGACCGTTGATGAGCCGGACGAGAGTGGATTTCCCGCCACCATTGGCACCGATGATGCCGATGCGCTGTTCGTTTAATGAGAGAGAAATATCCTTGAGCACCGGTGTTTCGTCGAAGGTGACGGAAACGTTGCGGAAGTCAATCTGCGGCACTGGTGCTACTTTGCCTTGGTGCGGCGACCCATCAGGTCGGGGAATGCTGCGTGGACACCGACGGCGATGACAACCATCACGGCGACCTTAATGAGATCGGGGATGACGAACGGGCCCTGAGCCACGGCGGCCGCCCCGAAGGACATGTCAGAGCGGACCATCAGGCCAACAATGCCGCACAAGTACTGCACGGCCAGGCCGACGACGCCGGCGATGGCGAGGACTACCGTCATGCCTCCTTTGCTTCTCGGCGCGCGGTAGGCGATGAGGCCGGCGATGGCGGGTGAGACGACGTAGCCGACAAGGTAGCCCACGGTGGGGCCGGCAATGGCGCTCAGGGCACTGCGGCCGCCGGCAAGGATGGGAAGGCCGACGAGGCCGAGAGCTATGAAGAGTAGACCGACGAAAAAGCCACGGCGGCCACCAAGGACGAGGCCAGCCAGGATGATGACGGCGTTTTGAAGAACGATGGGCACGCCCACGGTAGGCGTAGGGATAGAGACGAACGCAAAGACTATGATGAGCGCGGTGAAGACCGCGACGTACGCGATATCAGTCGCGACGGAATTCTTTTTCATGGGCCAAAGTTTATCTAGTAGCTTAATGATGCAGCAAATAGGCACTTTTGAACAGTGTTCAAGCACGGCTTTTAGGCCTTGAAACTACCCCGAACGGGGTAATCTAGAGGCATGGCAAATAGAAAGAAGATGGAGCATGTCTTAGGGCTTGCTCGTGTCAGTGTGGTAGCGCTTCTTTCCGGTATCGCGCTGGGGAGCGTGGCTGGATGTTCGTTGATAGGTTCCGCGAATGTCATCGAAAATATCGAAGAAGCGGCCGGGGTGGAGGAAGGGGAGTCTGGCAGCGTCGACATGCGCGTCGGCGACATCTTCGATTCCGAATATCACCGCGTGATCTTTATCTGTCCTGGGGCTGTCGAGGAGGATGTCATAAACGCTAGTGGGGGAACCTGGCAGGGCGGTACCGACGAGGATGATGAATGGGTGCCGCCAAGCTCGGGGAGTGTTGAGATTTATCGGGATGCGCAGGGGCGTGGAGCGTCGAAGTATGTGAGCAGCAGGGCCTCTCTTGATGAGCTGGATGTCTGTAGCGCGCTGGGCGGGGTAGTTGCCGTACTGCCTGCCGATGAGCAGGTGTCTTTCGTCCGTACAGAGCAGGGCGGTCCGTGGAAACTTCACTAGGCGGCGAGGCGTTGGATTAGGTCTCAGACACGCGCGTTGCTCGAATGGGCAATCGAACACTTGTGTGTGTATTGTGGGTTGTGGTCTGGTGGAAACGTTAGGGTACTTTCGTGGCATGTGATGGAACCGGGACGATGCCGGAAACACAATGCGACGGGCCTGGGAACCGAAGTTGCTTCATGGCAGTCTAACTAGGTGCCCCCATTTAATGACATACAGCACTGCACACTAACTGACGCACGATAGTGAGGAAATAAATGGCTACGAAGAAGAAGTCCTCGGCGGCTAGCAAGGGCGATGATCGTCAGAAAGCCCTCGATGCCGCAATGGCGATGATTGAGAAGGATTTTGGCAAAGGAGCCGTCATGCGTCTTGGTGACGATGACCGCCCGCCAATCCAGGCCATTTCCTCCGGGAATACGGCCATCGACATTGCGCTGGGCGTCGGTGGCTTCCCGCGCGGTCGCATCGTAGAGATTTATGGACCTGAATCCTCGGGTAAAACCACCGTTGCTCTGCACGCCATCGCATCGGCGCAGAAGAACGGCGGCATCGCGGCGTTTATCGATGCGGAGCACGCGCTCGATCCTGAGTACGCGCGTCTGCTTGGCGTGGACACGGATAACCTCTTGGTTTCCCAGCCGGATACCGGTGAGCAGGCTCTGGAAATCGCAGATATGCTCGTGCGCTCTGGCGCCATCGACATCATCGTGATTGACTCCGTAGCCGCCTTGACGCCCAAGGCGGAAATTGAGGGTGAGATGGGAGATAGCCACGTTGGCCTCCAAGCCCGTCTCATGTCCCAAGCGCTGCGCAAGATGACGGGTGCTCTGTACAACTCCGGGACTACCGCCATCTTCATCAACCAGCTGCGTGAAAAGATCGGCGTGATGTTTGGCTCACCGGAAACGACCACGGGTGGTAAGGCGCTGAAGTTCTATGCCTCTGTGCGCTGCGATATCCGCCGAATCCAAACCTTGAAGGACGGCCAGGATGCCATCGGTAACCGCACCAAGCTCAAGGTGGTGAAGAACAAGGTGTCCCCGCCGTTCAAGATCGCTGAGTTCGACATCATGTACGGAGAAGGCATTTCGCGCGAGTCTTCCATCATTGACTTGGGTGTCGAACACGGGTTCATTAAGAAATCTGGCTCGTGGTTTACCTACGAAGGCGATCAGCTGGGGCAGGGCAAGGAAAAGGCCCGCAACTTCCTCAAGGACAACCCCGATCTAGCGGATGAGATTGAGAAGAAGATCTTCGTCAAGCTCGGCGTGGGTGCTGCCGCAGCCGAAGCTGGTGAGGACGTCGCCATGGATGTGCCGGGTGCAGACGATCCGCTGACGGATGAGGCTGTGGATCTGGTACCGAACGTTGATTTCGACGACGACTAAACAGGCGCAATGGCACAACCTTCACCAGAGAAGCTAGAGAAGCTACGTCAAGCTCTCGAAGCCTACGAGGCGGGCGACGCCGGTGGGCAGCTTGTTGATGCGAATGCTGAAGCAGCGAAGGCGCCCGTGCGCTCCCGAGCATTAGGCTTGCTAGATCAACGTGCACGTTCCCGCAAGGAACTGCGTGACCGGCTTGTCGCGGCGGACTTTGAGCCCGATGTGGTCGAGGACGTGGTCGATGACCTTGCAGGGGTGGGGCTCGTTGATGATGAAACCTTCGCCAAGGAGTGGGTGCGCCAGCGTCACGCGCGGCGCGGTAAGTCGGCCCGTGCCCTCAATGTGGAACTCAAGGAGAAGGGCGTTGAGGCCGCCGATCGCGCAGCGGCCCTAGAGCAGATTACCGAGGAATCTGAGGAGGCCGTAGCGCGCCGCGTAGCGGAGAAAAAGGCGCGAACCTTGAAGAGTGTTCCCGCCGACCGCCATGAGAGGGACAAGTTCCTGCGTCGCATTGTAGGAACACTCGCGCGGCGCGGCTATCGCCAGGAGCTGGTGATGCGTATTTCCATCGAAGTGCTGGATGCGCGCATCGCCGAGCTCTCCTAGCTGTTTCTATTCGTCCGGGTTGCGGATTTCTGTATAGCTTTCTGAGTGCCAATCAACGTTGACCTGGTCTTTGGTGTCCAAGCCTTGGTCTGGTTGCTCCGGAACTTTAGCGATGATGTTCCGGCGCGCACGGCCCGCTCGAAGCTGACGTTCGATGCGTTCGGCCAGGAGGCCCAGCCCCCAGTTGATGAGGATCATGATGATCGCAACGACGATGAGCGAGGCCAGGTAATTCTTGTTGTAGGACGCCGATTGGATACCGGAGCGCACCACCTCGACATAGCCAATCTGGTAGCCCAACGCAGAGTCCTTGAGCGCAATAACCATCTGGGCGATGAGGGCCGGAAGCATTGCGGCTACTGCTTGCGGGAGCAGGATGGTACGCATTGTTTGCCCATGCGACAGCCCCAGCGCGCGGGCGGCTTCAGTTTGCCCCTTGGGCAGCGACTTGATTCCGGAGCGCAGAATCTCTGCGACGACAGAGCCGTTGTAGAGGGTCAACGCGAAGACCACGGCGCTAAACGCCAGCTGTTTCGACGGAACTACGTTATAGATGGCGAAAAGCTGGTAGGCAAAAATCATGAGCAGCAGGACGGGGATGGCGCGGAAGAATTCCACGACCACACCACACACGCCACGTACGATGACGTTCTCGCTCAATCGGCCGAGGCCGAAGACGACGCCGAACACGATGGCCAAGATGATGGATGCTACGGCGGAAAGGATCGTTCCGCGCAGGCCAGGGAGCAGGTACGTGGTCCACGTTTGGCTGTTAAGAAAAGGGGTCCATAACGCGGAGTCGAGTTGCCCGCGCTCACCCAATGTAGACAGCACCCAATACAGTGCAGCTAGCGAGAGAACGACGGTGATGACGGTATAGATGAGATTGCGCCGCTTGCCCTTGGGGCCGGGGGCGTCGTAAAGCACGGTTGCGCGTACAGCCATTATTTCTTCACCGCCACAGTTTCGGAGAGTTTGCCTAGGCCTAAGCCCATGGGCAAGGTCAGGATGATGAAGCCCAGCGCGAAGATAAAGAAGATG
This sequence comes from Corynebacterium sp. HMSC074H12, assembly GCF_001813755.1. Lineage (NCBI taxonomy): Bacteria > Bacillati > Actinomycetota > Actinomycetes > Mycobacteriales > Corynebacteriaceae > Corynebacterium > Corynebacterium sp. HMSC074H12. The sequence continues at coordinate 175,086 of NZ_KV813901.1, read as the reverse complement.
ACAAAGAGCTGGCTCGCATGCATCTCAATGGTGGATTTCATCAGTAGGGAAGCTTCTGCCACTCCGATTGCGGAGGCGATCGTGGTGTTCTTGGTCAACGCGATGAGCGTATTTCCCAGGGGGACGATTGCCGCACGTACCGCCTGAGGGAAGACGATCGTGCTAAAGGTCTGTGAGAAGCTCAAACCCAGCGATCGTGCGGCCTCGGCTTGACCGAAGTCCACGGTGTTGATTCCCGAGCGCAAGGATTCCGCAACGAATGCCGAGGTGTACAAGATGAACCCGACGATGGCGAGGCGGAAGTTGTTATCCACTAGGAAGGTCGCAGAGTCTCGGCTAGCAAGCGTGAGCCCTAGGTTCTGGTACAGGCCAAACGAGCAGAACAGAATAATGAGAGTCAAGGGAGTATTGCGCACCGTCGTGATGTACGTCGTGGCAATCCACCGCAGGATTCTTACTGGGGAGACACGCATGGCAGTGAGGATGGTGCCGAGGATCATTGCGCCGATGGCAGACCAGAACGTCAGCTGGATGGTGAGCCAAAAGGCTGGCCATAGTTCGGGGCCTAGTGCGGCCCACATGGATTCCATAGAAATCTCCTACTAACAGGCCTGCGCCGAGGCTGAATGTCCTCGGCGCAGGCTAGGTGGGGGCTAATCGAGCGTTTAGGAGTTGAGGAAGGAGAGGTCACCGACGGTGGCCTCGTCGATGCCCTCGCCCTTGTCCAAGTTCTTGGCTACGAGGTTGTCGAACTCGCCGGAGGAATGAAGCTCTTCCAGGGCCTTGTTGACAGCGTCTGTCGCCTCTTGATCATCCTTCTTCAGACCCGCGCCGTAGTACTCATCGGTGAAGGGCTTGCCGTCCTTCTCCAACTCGACGACCTGGAACTTGCCAGGATTCTGAGCGGCGTAGCCGTTAAGAATCGTCGCGTCGGTAGTCATGGCGTCGACGTTGCCCTGGCTCAGTGCCTCCACACAGGAGGAGTAGGTGTCGTACTCCTGCAGCTGCACGCTGGGCAGAGCTTCCTTCACCTTCTGTGCCGGGGTGGAGCCGGTGACAGAGCACAGGATCTTGCCGTCGAGGCCCTCGAGCCCGCTGATCTCCTTGTTATCAGCCTGGGTAAGAAGCGCTTGGTGGGTGATGAGGTACGGACCAGCGAAATTGACCTTTTCCGCGCGGGAAGCGTTGATGGAGTACGTTGCGGTGATGAGGTCAACCTCGCCGTTTTCGATCAGAGTTTCGCGCTGCGCGGACGGAGTCTCGCGCCACTCGATCTCCGGCTCCTCCCACCCCTTATCCTTGGCAATGTGGTTGACCACGTAGGTGGCAATGTCAACGTCGAGGCCGGTCATAGAACCATCGCCCTCGCGCAGGCCCAGACCCGGTTGGTCGAACTTGGTGCCTAGGGTGACAGAGCCAGACTCGATAGCGCCGAGAAGACCCTCGCCTCCGCTGGCGGAGTCAGAGGAATCACCACACGCAACGAGCAGAGCGCTGGATGCGGCGATGGCGGCGGCGGTGGCAGTAATGCGGTTGAAAGTGCGGGACATGAGATTCTCCTTGATGAGGTGAGTGGAAAATGAATGAAGGTAGAGAAAAGAGGTGAACTGGTAACCGTTTAGTGCTGCAGGATCTTGCCCAAGAAGTCCTTTGCTCGTTCTGATTGTGGGTTGGTGAAGAAGGATTCCGGGTCGGTGTCCTCGACGATGGCCCCGTCGGCCATGAACAGGATGCGGTCGGCCGCGCGCCTGGCGAAGCCCATCTCGTGGGTCACCACGACCATGGTCATGCCTTCTTTGGCCAAATCCGTCATGACGTCAAGCACCTCGTTGACCATCTCAGGGTCGAGAGCTGAGGTAGGTTCATCGAAGAGCATGACTTTCGGGCGCATAGCCAAGGCACGGGCAATGGCGACACGTTGTTGCTGGCCGCCGGAGAGCTGTGCAGGGTATTTTTCTGATTGATTAGCAATTCCAACGCGGTCAAGCAGTTGCATCGCACGCTCTTCGGCCTCGGACTTCTTCATCCTGCGGACTTTGATAGGCCCCAGAGTGACGTTGTCCTTGATGGTCTTGTGTGGAAAGAGATTGAATTGCTGGAACACCATGCCCACGTCCGCACGCAGCTTGGCTAGCTCGCGTCCCTCTTCAGGAAGGGGAGTGCCGTCGATCGCGATGGAACCCTCGTCGATGGTTTCAAGCCGGTTGATGGTGCGGCACAGGGTGGACTTGCCGGAGCCGGACGGACCGAGAACAACGACGACATCGCCGCGGCCAATCTCCAAGTTGATATCGCGGAGCGCGTGATAGTCACCGAAGTACTTATTGACTCCGTCCATCTTGATCATCGGGCCGGAATGGTCGGTCACATCACACCTCCTTAGATAGAGTGAGCTGAATCATATGTAGAACAATAGGCGTGTGGATAGTGGAGGCGGGGAGGTTTGTGTAACAAATCCATAACTCTTATATGCGGTCGGGGCATTATGAGTAGTGGGGTCGTCCAGTTAGAATGTCCCCACGTGAGCTCCCCCGTAACTAATAACCAGCCCCGCACCTATGAGGTGCGGACCTTTGGCTGCCAGATGAACGTTCATGATTCCGAGCGCATTTCCGGCCTGCTCGAGGAGGCCGGCTACTCGGCGGCGCCGGATGGCGCCGAGCCTGACCTCATCGTATTTAACACCTGCGCCGTGCGCGAGAACGCCGACAAGCGCCTGTACGGCACCCTGGGTGCGCTGAAGAAGACGAAAGAAAACCATCCCGGCATGCAGATCGCGGTTGGCGGCTGCTTGGCGCAGAAGGATAAGGACACCGTCTTGGACCACGCGCCGTGGGTGGATGCGGTTTTCGGCACCCATAACATGGCGGCGCTGCCGGCACTGCTTGAGCGTGCACGTCACAACAATGAAGCGCAGGTGGAAATCGTCGATGCCCTCGAGGCTTTCCCCTCCGTACTGCCGGCAAAGCGCGAATCCGCCTATGCCGGGTGGGTCTCGGTCTCCGTGGGCTGTAATAACACCTGTACTTTCTGCATCGTCCCTTCGCTGCGTGGCAAAGAGGAAGACCGCCGCCCCGGCGATATCCTCGCAGAAGTTCAGGCCTTGGTAGATCAAGGCGTGTCCGAAGTGACCCTATTGGGGCAGAACGTCAACGCCTATGGCGTCAACTTCGCGGACCCAGACCTGCCGCGTGATCGCTTCGCCTTTTCCAAGTTGCTGCGCGAGGTAGGCAAGATTGAGGGCCTCGAGCGCTTGCGTTTTACCTCGCCGCACCCGGCCGAGTTCACCTCCGACGTTATTGATGCCATGGCGGAGACATCGGCTGTGTGCCCGCAGCTGCATATGCCGCTGCAGTCTGGGTCTGACAAGGTCCTCAAGGACATGCGCCGTTCCTATCGCACGAAAAAGTTCCTGGGGATTCTCGACGAGGTCCGTGAGAAGATGCCACACGCGGCAATTACCACCGACATCATCGTGGGCTTCCCAGGCGAGACCGAGGAGGATTTCGAAGCCACGATGGACGTGGTTCGCCGCGCACGTTTCGCCTCCGCTTTCACTTTCCAGTACTCGCCGCGCCCCGGCACCCCGGCCGCAGAAATGGATAACCAAATCCCCAAGAAAGTTGTGCAGGAGCGCTTCGAGCGCCTCGTCGCCTTGCAGGATTCCATTCAGGCAGAAGAAAACGCCAAGCTTGTCGGCACTGATGTAGAGCTGTTGGTGCAGGCGGAAGGCGGCCGCAAGGCCGCCGAGACCCACCGCCTCACCGGACGCGCGCGTGATGGTCGCCTTGTTCACTTTGCACCAGTCGATGCCGCGGGCAAGGACATCTCTGCGGAGATTCGCCCCGGTGATGTTGTGCACGCTACCGTGACGGATGCAGGCTCCTTTTTCCTGGTGGCTGATTCCGGCGTGAGCGAGCACCGTCGCACGAAGGCCGGCGATATGTCGGCGGCGGGGCAGACGCCCACGACGGCACCGATTGGGGTGGGTCTGGGTCTGCCGGGCGTCGGCAAGCCCAGTGCTCCTGCCGATTCCTGCGGCTGCTAAAAGGGGGTAGGCTCCGTTTTATGAGTGATGACTTAAAGTCCGTTCACGATGCCGTTGCTGCTGAGAAGCGCGCAGCGCAGACTCTCGAATTGGGAAAGCATAAATATGCGCTCATCGTGGCCGTCGTGGCGTGGGTTGCTTACTTGGTTTTGCCCTATGCCGGTGATGCCCGCGGCTGGGAAGCTCTCTTCGTCGGTGGAACGGCCGAGGGCGTGCGTATCTCCCTCATGGAAACCGTCAGCGCATGGCTAGCGCTGGGTGGAGTGGGGATCTTAACCACCGCCACGATTATCACTCGCCGGACCAAGCTGGCTCTCGTAGCGTGGATGATGACGACGATCTCTTTCTTCGCTAACCTGTGGGGATTTTGGTACAGGGACAGCGCCTCGGATGGCGCTGCCATAGGTATGTACGTGGGCGTCTTCTCAACGTTGGTCGCCTTTCTTGTGTACTGCCAGGTAGCACTGCGCCGCAGTCCTGAGCAGTTGGCCGCCGCAGAACGCGTGCGGGAAGTCGCCGGCCAGCTCGATCACGTGGGAGTCCTGCAGACCGAAGCCGCTACCGAGCTGCCGGCAGAACAGAATCCGCTGCTTATCGACGACCGCCGCTCCCGCGCGGCCTCCCGCCACCGGCGCCAGCAGGACGAGGAATAAGCGCTACGAGATTCGTGTTGTGGAGTGCATGACTACACTCTTCGACTCACTTGAAATGGGACGACTGACCCTGCCAAACCGCGTGACCATGGCAGCGTTGACCCGCTCACGGGCAGGTCGCGATGGCGTCCCCACGCATTTGCACGAGACGTACTACACGCAGCGCGCTTCCATGGGTCTTATCGTGACGGAGGGCGTATTCCCCGCAGTGACCAGCCGCGCTTTCCCTGGCCAGCCCGGTATCGAAACTCCAGAACAGATTTCCGGCTGGCGGCGAGTGGCCGATTCCGTCCACGAAGCTGGCGGACGCATTTTCATGCAGATGATGAACGGCGGGCGCCTTTCTCATGCCAGCCTCCTCGAGGGTGCAGAACCGGTGGCACCCTCTGCGCTGGCATCGGGCACTGCGGTCCGAGATTTCGAATCCCGCAAGGAGTGCCCGGTGCCCCGCGCTCTCGACATCGAGGAGCTACCGCGCATTGTCGATGAGTTCCGCCAAGCTGCCCGCAATGCCATCGATGCGGGGATGGATGGCGTGGAGCTTCATGGTGCGAACGGTTATCTGCTGCACCAGTTCCTTTCTCCGAGCTCGAATCACCGAGAGGATGCCTACGGCGGAACCCCGGAGAAGCGCTACCGCCTGGTAGTAGAGATCCTGCGTGCCGTGGCGAAGGAGATCGGAGCCGACCGCGTAGCGCTGCGCCTGTCCCCGCAGCACAATATTCAGGGCATTGAGGAAACCGACGCTGCGGATGTGCGTGCCACCTATGGTAGGTTGCTGCGCGCTGTCGCAGACCTTGGTTTGGCCTACGTCTCCTTCCTGCATGCAGCGCCTACGGGTGAGCTCATTACTGAGCTGAGCGCCGAAGCGCGTGCTAACGGGCGTACCCGTGTCATCCTGAATTCGGGGTTTGGACAGGTGACCCAGCGCGCGGAAGCCGAGGAACTAGTACACCACGGTGATGCCGTGGCCGTGGGCCGGTTGGCCATCTCCAACCCAGATCTCGTTCGCCGCTGGCAGGAAGAGCTTCCTGTCACTGCGCCGGATGAGACCACGTTCTATACGGGTGGAGCGCACGGCTACACCGACTATCCGTTCTCCACGGTCAACTCGTAGGCGCTGCTCGCCGAGATGACGTGCGCGCCGAGGCGCTTGTAGAGCGCATTCATCGCCGGATCCGCCTGGGCAACTGAGCAGTAAGCCCGGCGGACGTCGGGCCAGTGGTGCGCCACCGCATACTGGGCATGCTGCTTGGCACGTGTAGCCAGGCCACGGCGGCGCTGTTCGCGGTCTGTCACGGTAAGAGTCCACTCGCATACCTCAGGGTCCGCATCGCCGTGGCGGGAGAGCTCGGTGAGTGCGACGACGCGTCCCTGTTCAACAATGCCGACGAGGAGCGTATGCGCTTTGCGCGAGCGCAGCCGTGCGTGCGCTTCATTCAGGCGCTGTCGTGTCCACACGATGGGCTCGACGCTTAAGTCACCGTAGACCGCGTCGGTGGAGGCTAGGGTGAGCAGGCGCAGGACATCATCAAGCAGCTCTTCCGGGATGTCGTAGTCGGGCCACACCTGCGCTCCAACCACCGGAGGAGTGGGGGCTATTTCGACGAACATTTGGCGCTCGGCATGCTTGCGACGAAACCCGAGCTCAAGGTAGGCCTGCGACATTGGGTCATAGGTATGGTCCGCGTCTGGCGGGTACAGTATGCCAACCTGGGCAGTCGTGCGGCCCAGCTGGCGGGTAATCCGGAGTGCCTCGCGGGCGAGGGCTCGCGTCACGTCGAGAGCCTCTGGCTCTAGATCCTCCCCAGGCAAGGGCAGGAGATCCGCGGCGAGGACGCATTCGATATCGGCGTTCTCTGTTTCCTCCAAGAGTGGAAGAGAGATGTGGATGAAGCCATCGAAATCGACTTCGGGGCTGGGCTCTGCCGCTGAGATAACGGGTAGACCTAGTTCACCAGCCGGCCCCAAGGCGGAGTCAGTCAACCCGAAGAGATAGGTGCGAGACTCTGTGGAGCCTTGCAGGCGCTGAAGCACACGGCGCGGGGAACCGCTGGCAGCGGGATCGCCGCTGGCCTCTTGGGCGGCTAGGTTGGCGTCGAAAACGAAGCTACGCAGGCAATCCGCCGGCTCAGCTGAGGCCGAACCCGGCGGCGCGACAATCTGAACGAACACTCAGACTAGGGTGCTACTTGTCGTTGACAGCAGCCGCTGCGGCATCGGCGAATTCCTGCCACTGTTTGGCCTGGGCACGCAGATCTTCCGCCTTCTTGGTGTTGCCCTTGGCCTCGGCAGCTTCTGCCTGCGCGGTGAAATCATCGACCTTGGACTGGAACTGGGCCACGCGGGCCTGGGCCTCTGGGTCCGTCCGGCGCCATTGTGAATCCTCGGCGTCACTCACGCGCTTTTCCAGCGCCGAGATCTTGGCCTCGTACTCGCGCACCTGGTTGCGCGGAACGAAACCGATCTCCTCCCACTTTTCCTGCAGCTCCCGCAGCTTGGCTTTCGCCGAGTCGATCGACTTGGTGGGATCAATCAGGGAGTCATATTCCGCAATGAGCGCATCCTTGGCGGCGGCGTTCTCTGCGAACTGCTTGTCCCGCTCGTCATTGACGGCGTTGCGGGCATTGAAGAAGTGATCCTGGGCGGCGCGGAAACGGGCCCAGAGCTTGTCGTCGATCTCACGAGGGGCACGGCCCGCAGCCTTCCACTCCGTCATGAGATCACGGTACGCGCGCGCCGTTTCGCCCCAGTTGGTGGAGTCCTTAATAGCTTCTGCGCGCTCTACCAGTTCTTCCTTCTTGGCGCGGGCGGCCGCGCGGTTGCGATCCAGTTCGGCGAAGTGGGATCCGCGGCGGCGGTTGAAGGAGTCACGGGCGCGGGAGTAACGCTTCCACAGGGCATCATCCGTCTGGCGGTCAATGCCACGGATCTGCTTCCATTCCTCCAAGATGGCGCGGATACGGTCGCCGGCAGCCTTCCACTCCGTCGAGTTGGCGGCGATGTCCTCGGCCTCGGCAGCGAGCTTTTCCTTTTTGGCAATGGCTTCTTCGCGGCGACGAGCCTTGTCAGCCTGTGCTTGCTCACCGGCTTCCACGGAGTGTTCGATGATAGTGGCTAGGCGCTTGTCCAGTGCCGCGATATCACCGATTACTGCCTGTGTAGGTAGGGACTCTCGCAGTTCCGCAGCAGTCGCCTTGATCGACGCAGCATCGCCCGGATGGGCTGTGAGGCGGGATTCTAGCAGTTCGATCTCGGTGGACAGATCGTCATAGCGTGCACCAAAGTGCGCCAAGCCCTCTTCCGGCGTGCCGGCCTGCCACTCGCCGATTTTGCGTTCGCCTTCGGGGGCCTTGACGAATACCGATCCATCAGCATCAACGCGGCCCCACTGGGCCGGATCGTTTTTTGCGGGCTGCACGGGACGTGCTGCCGGAGCAGAGGAAGACGGGCCGGGACGAGCGCCCTTGCGAGGCATGGCTCCAGGGGAAGGAATAGCGGACATGCTAAGAAACCACCTTCGGTATTATCGCGCCGCGCGACACGGCTGCCAGAACTTATGTGACACAACACTACCGTTTCCGCCGCGCAGCCGCGTGTTAACCCCGAAAAACTAACCTTATAGGATGGGAGTTGATGCAAAATCTCATGGTTATGCCAGCCTCACCGGCCTTGGCGGAAGAATTGTCACCGAGCGATGACGCTTCGCGCGCGCTCCTTAGCGCCGCCTGCGAGCTCACACGTGATGCCGCACGCGTCAACGGTAGGGCACCGCTTAAGGTCGACATCGTGGGATCGCGCGATGCGCGCTGGCGTACCGAGCACACGGGAAGTTTGAGAGCGTGGGGCGCACCCCAGGTCGACGTCGGCGGCGGAAACTACCTGCCCGAAATCATGGCCCGCTACGTACTCACTAACGCGCTCGGGGCAGAAAGCAGTCACCACGCTTTCACGGTGGAAGACTCCCGCGCCTCCCTAGGGGAGGTGCGTTCCGGACGTTTCACAATAGTGTGCGTTGATGGCTCTGCAGGCTTGACGGAGCGCGCGCCGCTCGCTCTTGTCGAGGGTGCGCGGGACACTCACCTGTGGTGCGAGAGCGTGCTGGCCGGCGCGGAGGAAGACTGTGACGAAGAGCTGCTCCATTCGACGGGAGTGCTCGAAACGGCACTGTGGGCGCAGCTAGCAGGCGTGCACCCGCATCATGCAGAACTCCGGGCTGCAGATTCGACGTTGGGCGTGGGCCGCTATGTGGCGGGGTGGCAGTGCTAATGCCAGAGACTCTCAGTAGCGGCCCAACCCCGATTGCCGTCGTAGGGCCGACGGCCTCCGGAAAATCAGCACTCGGAGTCGCCTTGGCGCACGAGCTTGACGGGGAAGTAGTCAACGTCGATTCGATGCAGCTTTACCGGGGCATGGACATCGGCACGGCCAAGCTGACGATGGAGGAGCGCGAAGGTATCCCGCACCACCAGCTCGATGTGTGGGACGTGACGGAGACGGCGTCAGTAGCCCGTTACCAGTCCTCCGCCATCGCGGATATAGACAGCATTCGTGCCCGTGGCAAAACCCCGATCCTCGTCGGTGGATCCATGCTCTACGTCCAATCGCTCGTGGACAACTGGCAATTCCCACCCACTGATGCGCAGGTGCGCGCTCGCTGGGAGGCCCGACGCCAAGAGATCGGTACCGATGCCCTGCACGCAGAACTTGCCAGCGTGGACCCGGCAGCCGCAGCCATCATCGAAGACAAGGACCCACGCCGTACCGTGCGCGCGCTGGAGGTCATTGAGCTCACGGGCAAGCCGTTCAAGGCCAGCCAGCCGCCGAAGAACGCACCGCCCCGGTGGGGGACAAGAATCCTCGGGCTACGCACGGAATCCAGTTGGCTGAATCCGCGAATCGAGCTGCGCAGTCGCCTCATGTTCGGCAAGGGGCTGGTCGAAGAGGTCGAAAACCTTCAGTCGCAGGGGCTGAAGGCGGACTCAACGGCGGGGCGGGCCATCGGTTATGCCCAAGTCCTCCAAGCCCAGCGTGGAGAGCTCACCTGGGAAGAAGCGGTGGAGCGTACCATCACTGGAACCCGTCGTTATGTGCGTCGCCAGCGTGCCTGGTTTAACCGTGATAAGCGCATCTACTGGCTGGATGCCGCGGCTGATACGACAACGCAGGCTTTGCGTGTCCTCGAAGAGAGTTAGACTCTACACCTATGAAGTTTGCTAAAGGCCACGGAACTGAAAACGACTTCGTCATTGTGGAAGGAGCCGAGCCGCTACCGCCGGAAAAGGTAGTGGCACTGTGTGATCGCCGCGCCGGGATCGGCGCCGACGGCGTCTTGCGCGTCATACGTGCAGGTGACTTGCTCTCCTCTGGAGAAATCGATGAGCTCGCACCGGGCATTAACACCGATGACTGGTTCATGGACTACCGCAACGCGGACGGTTCGGTGGCGGAAATGTGCGGCAATGGTACCCGCGTTTTCGCGCATTGGGTGCGCTCCCGTGGGCTGGTGAACACCGATACTTTCACCGTCGGCACGCGCGCTGGGGCCAAGCAGGTCACTGTCCACTCCTTCAATGAGACCGCGGCAGAGGTCAGCGTGGAGATGGGGCCAGCACAGGTACTCGGTGTCTCCACCGCCTCGATGGCAGGAGAGAGCTTCGCCGGGCTCGGGGTAAACATGGGGAACCCACACCTAGCGGCCGTTATCCCGGGACTGACCGCGGAGGATTTGGCGGCGAAGCGCCTTGAGCAGCCCGTCTTCGATACTGATTTCTTCCCGGCAGGCGTCAACGTGGAGCTGGTTACTCCGCTGCACGATGGCGTGATTCACATGCGCGTCTTCGAGCGCGGCTCAGGGGAGACTCGCTCGTGCGGTACCGGAACGGTGGCGGCAGCATGCGCCGCGCTTGCCGACGCCTCCCACACCACCGGCCGCGTCCGCGTCGTCGTCCCAGGCGGCGAGGTCCAGGTAGAAATCACTGAGGACGGTTCCACACTGACGGGGCCTTCGCGCATCGTAGCCACAGGCGAAACCTCACTATAGGGTTTTCGGGACGGCGTTTAGCGTCCGTCCCCCTTTTTGTAGTTGGTCCCTAGCGCCAAGGCGGCGCGGCGGGCGGCGAGCCAGGACTCCTTGAGCTCGGCGGCCCGATCATCGGCCACCTTGAGCAAGGATTCGAGTTCGCTGGTGCCAGCATCTGGCGAGTTAACCCGTGCGTCGAGGCGGCGCAAGAAACGCTGCGCGCCATGCATTTTATAGTGGAACGCTTCGATAGTGGGGTTCGTGCAGTCGACGTCGGCAAGCGCTGGGCGGTGGAGCGTGCGGTCCGCCAATGCTTCAGCGTCGTCGCTCGTAGCAAACGTGGCGTAGTCCTCGAGGACGCCCGTGATGTCTTCCACCGTGAGCGCAATGGAAGCCCGCAGCGCCGCATGTTCCGAGGCATCGGGGCGGGCGCCGACAAACAGCCATAGCGCCCCGCAGATAAAGATGGCGAGAATAACTCCCGGCAGCTTCAGCGTCAGAACCAGTACCGTAGCGGTAACCCCGGCAAGGAGCAGGGCAAAACCCTGACGCTGAGATGCGGAAAAACTCATGCTTACGACTCTACGGTATGCCTAGTGGCCGCCGCAGCCCCCAGAGCCGCAGGCGCAGCCGCCCTCGCCGCCACAGCCGCCGGTGGGTAGCGCGATAGAGGCGGTCAGCATCGCCGAACCCGCAAGCACGGAATCCTTCGGCGGCAATTCGCCAAAGCTCTCCGGCAGACACAGATCGAAGGGGAAGGTGCCATCCATGACGAGGTGCATGAAGCGCTCACCGGTGAGCTGGTTGTGGCGCCACTCGGACTCCATAACCCGAGCGGAAAAAGTGCAGCCCGGGGTAGGGGATTCGGCGCCGGAACCGGCCGCAACAACTGCCGCACCGGTGGATTCAAACGTGGCTGGGTAGGTCTCCTTCTCGGCTTCGTAGGCATCTGCGTTGTCGAACGCGGTGACATCGAGACCCATCGCAGTAAGCTCTACCTGCTGCCACTGCTGGGTGTCCTCATCAGCCAAGAGCGGGCCCTGCGCCAAGTTCGCCGTCGCTTGCGCGAGAACGTTTCCGAAAGGATCGATGATGTCCAGGTAAGCCAAGACATCGTTGATCATAGAGACGTGGGCGAAGCCTTGGGTGACGCCCTCAAACCCAATGAAGGTGGCGAAAGGTTCGACGGCAAGGATATTGAGTTGCGCCCCGGAAGGATCCGAGAACTGAATGAGTTGTCCTCCGCGAACCTCCCCCGTGACTGCCAGCAGGTTGGTCGAAATGGCTGCTTCGACGGCGTCCTGCCAGCGCTCGTAGTTGAGGCCAATGGCCTGCATCTCTGGGTGAGTGGTCTCTTTGACGGTCATGCGGCCCATTGTATCTGGCGCCGCGATGACTCAAAAATGTTGTCGGTGAGCCTTGCCGCCGGGATCGGCACAAGGTCGTGTGCAACGGAGATTCCCTGTTAAGAGGCGTGACGTGCAAGAATAGAAAGCATATGACAAAAGAAACCCATGATGATCTCCTCGCGCAGGCTTTTGGTGAGCCCGCGCCCACCTCACCGGAGCCGACTACCGGTGATCTCGACCTAGCTGAGCGCAACGCCTTCCGCCGGGTAACCCGCGAGACCACCATTCGCGCAGAAGACACCACCGACGGCTACGAAGTGGAGTACCGCAAGCTGCGCCTTGAACAAGTAGTCCTCGTAGGAGTGTGGACTGAAGGCACCGTTGCCGAGGTTGAGGCCACGATGTCGGAGCTCGCGGCGCTCACGGAAACCGCGGGAGCCGAAGTGGTAGAAGCCCTGTATCAGAAGCGAGATAAGCCGGACCCGGGTACCTATATCGGCTCCGGCAAAGTGAACGAGCTCAAGGATATCGTGGCTGCCACTGGCGCGGATACCGTGGTGTGCGACGGCGAGCTAACCCCCGGCCAGCTCTCTGCCTTGGAACGCGCTCTCAACACCAAAGTTATCGACCGCACCATGCTCATCTTGGATATTTTTGCGCAGCACGCCAAGTCCAAGGAAGGCAAAGCCCAAGTTTCGCTCGCGCAGTTGGAATATCTTTATACGCATACCCGTGGTTGGGGCGGCAACCTCTCGCGCCAGGCGGGCGGCCGTGCTGGTTCCAACGGCGGCGTCGGTCTGCGCGGCCCCGGTGAAACCAAGATTGAGACGGACCGTCGGCGTATCCGCACGCAGATGGCGCTGCTGCGTAAGGAGCTTAAGGCGATGAAGACGGCGCGTGAGATTAAGCGCTCGCGCCGTGCGTCATCGACGATCCCGCAGATTGCGATCGCCGGCTACACCAACGCTGGTAAGTCTTCGCTCATCAACGCAATGACGGGCGCTGGCGTGCTGGTGGAGGATGCGCTGTTCGCTACCTTGGACCCCACCACCCGGCGCGCCGAGCTTGCTGATGGCCGCCAGGTTGTCTTCACCGATACCGTTGGTTTCGTCCGCCACCTTCCCACACAGTTGGTGGAGGCCTTCAAGTCCACCTTGGAGGAGGTCCTCGCAGCAGACTTGATGCTGCACGTCGTGGACGGCTCAGATCCTTTCCCGCTGAAGCAAATTGAGGCGGTTAATGCGGTCATCTATGACATCGTGAAGGAAACCGGCGAGGAGGCCCCGCCGGAGATCATCGTCATCAACAAGATAGACCAGGCCGATCCGCTGGTGCTGGCGGAGCTTCGCCACGCCCTCGACCGTGACAACGTGGTGTATGTCTCCGCCAAGACGGGGGAGGGCATCGATGAGCTCACCACGCGCGTGGAGCTCTTCCTCAATTCTCAGGACGAGCATGTGCAGTTGCTCATTCCGTTTACTCGCGGGGACGTGGTCGATCGCATCCATACTCAGGGTACGGTGCGCAGCGAGGAGTACACGGGGGAGGGCACGCTTGTCGACGTCCGCCTGCCCGCCTCCATCGCCGCCGAACTCAGCGAATTTCGCGTGTCTGGTGAGGACGCTTAGGTTTCGGTGCTCCCGTGAGCCATAATTATGGTTCGTGAGTAATTTTGGCTGGGCCGTCCACGGGGACGGAAAAACGATTAAGCCGGGCGCGGTTGTCGCACCCGAAGAACGATTGAGCTGGGGCCGCACTATCGGCATCGGCATGCAGCACGTGGTGGCCATGTTCGGCGCGACGCTGCTGGTGCCCACCCTGACCGGATTCCCGGTCAATACGACGCTGCTGTTTTCAGGCCTGGGAACAATCCTATTCCTCCTGATTACCCGCAACCGCTTGCCTTCCTACCTGGGCTCCTCCTTCGCGTTCATTGCACCGCTGAGCGCCTCCCAGCAGTACGGCATTGGTGCGCAGGCAGGTTCCGTCTTGGTGACGGGCCTAGTCTTGGTGGCGATTGGTTTCGCGGTGAAGGCGGCGGGCCGCAAGGTCCTTGACGCCGTCATGCCGCCGGCCGTAACCGGCGCCATTGTGGCGCTGATCGGCCTTAACTTGGCACCCAATGCTGCCACCAACTATTCGAGCCAGCCTCTGGTTGCCACGGTGACGCTGGCGGTCATCATCCTGGCCACCGTCGCCGGTCGCGGCATGGTTTCGCGTCTGTCGATTCTGATTGGTGTCGTCGTCGGCTGGGCTTTCGCGGCTGCCACGGGCAACCTGGGCGAGGGGGCCGTGGAGTCCATCCGCGAAGCAGCCTGGATTGGCTTCCCCCAGTTCCATGCGCCGGAGTTCCACGTCTCCGCCATCGCGGCAGCACTTCCGGTGCTGGTGGTGTTGATTGCGGAAAACGTCGGTCACGTTAAGGCAGTCTCTGAGATGACTAAGCGCGATCTCGATGATCTCGCTGGCGACGCCCTCATCGCCGACGGCCTGGCCACCTCCTTGGCCGGTGGTTTCGGCGGCTCCGGCACCACAACCTACGCGGAGAATATCGGCGTCATGGCCGCCACCCGCGTCTACTCCACGGCCGCCTACTGGGTAGCTGCTATCACAGCCATCGCTCTGGCCTTCATCCCGAAGTTCGGCGCGCTCATCTTCACCATCCCCACCGGCGTGCTGGGTGGCGCTTGCATCGTCCTCTACGGCCTCATCGGCATGCTCGGCGTGCGCATCTGGATGGACAACAAGGTCAACTTCAACAACCCGGTTAACCTCACGGCGGCGGCGGTGGCGCTCATCGCGGGTATTGGCAACCTCACTCTCGACGTCTTCGGCGTGACGCTGGAAGGTATTGCCTGGGGCTCTGTCGGCATCATCGTGCTCTACCCGGTGATGAAGAAGCTCTATAGCACCATCGGTGAGGGCCGCGGCGCGAAGTACTAGAGGCGCTTCCGCCGACTAGCGAGGATAAGGGACCGGAGTAAAGGCACCATCTGGGGGCTTTGTTTTAGAAAGCCCCCAGGTGAATTCGTGCAGGAATCTGCATAAGGTGCTTTTACTTCGGTCCCTCTGCGGTATGAAGACGCGCATACACATGGTTCCATTCAAACGGTTTGGGTCAGAAGGTTCTTCTGAGGTCAAATGAACCTTCTAGGCACCTCTATTTGGTTTCCTTGCCCCCAACAGAACCGTTTGAGTAGAGCCTGATGACTGGAACCTTGTGCTAGACAACCAAGCAACAGAAAGCTCCCGCTACCCTCAGCAAAGAGGGAAGCGGGAGCGTGGGCCTTAAGCGGCAGGATGCCGTTTAGGAAGCGTCGAGGTCCTGCTCGATGAGGCCGGCGATCTTCTCCACAGCGGCCTCGTTCTCGGAGGTCACGGTGACTTCGTCTCCCTGCTCGGCGCCGAGAGCCATGATCATGAGGGAAGAAGCGGCATCGGTCTCATCCTCGTCCTCATCGCCAACGAGGGTGAGGAAGATGTCCTCGTCGAACTCAGCGGCGGCGTCAGCGATGATGGAGGCCGGACGTGCGTGCAGTCCGACGGAGGAGCCAACCTTGACGGTCTTAGAAGCCATGATGATAATCCTTTCGAATTACGGTATTTCGTGCTTACAAGTGTACGCGGGTTAAGCGCTAGGCGGCAGCCTTGGCTTTGTCTGCCTTCGCAGCAGCTTCTTCAGCAGCCTTGTTAGGCCAGAATTGCTTCATCGCGATGACTGCAATGGCGGAGACGATGACGCCAGCGAGGATGGCCACGAAGTAAGCCCACGCAGGTTCGATAGCGAAGATAACGAAGATTCCGCCGTGCGGGGCGCGAGACATGACGTCCAAGGACATCGACAGAGCACCTGTTACTGCGCCACCGAGCATCATGGAAGGGATGACGCGCAGCGGGTCGGCAGCAGCGAACGGGATAGCGCCCTCGGAAACGAAGGACAGACCCAGCAGCCAGGCCGACTTGCCGTTCTCCTGCTCCGCGGGCGTGAACAGGTTCTTGCGTACGAAGGTAGCGATGGACAGCGCAATCGGCGGAACCATGCCGGAGGCCATAACGGCGGCCATGATTTTCATGGAAGCCTCATCACCCGTGGACAGGCCAGCAGTAGCGAAGAGGTAAGCAGCCTTGTTGACTGGGCCACCCAGGTCGGAGCACATCATGAGACCGAGGATGATGCCCAGAAGCACTGCTGAGGAACCGGACATCGAGGACAGCCAGTTCTGCAAGCCTTCCATGATGGCGGCCAGCGGGGCACCGAGAAGCAGATACATGAGCAGGCCAGTAATCATCGTGGCGAGCAGCGGGATGATGACCACAGGCATGAGGGAGCCGATCCAGCGCGGGACCTTCCACTTGCCAATCCACATCGCAACAAAGCCAGCGATGAGACCGGTGACCAGACCACCGATGAAGCCGGCGCCCAAGGTAACAGCAATAGCACCGCCGGCGAAGCCCGGCGCGATGCCCGGGCGGCCTGCCAGTGCGAAGGCGATGTAGCCGGAGAGCGCTGCGACGATGAATCCCATCGATGCTTGACCAATCGCGAAGAGCACGGCGCCGATGTATAGGGCGAATCCTGCCTTCTGGAAGGTCATCATTTCGCCATCAACCATGACGTCATGGCCCGGCAGGTTGGTCAGGGAGTAATCAGTAGTGATGGCCTGCCATCCGTTGGCCATGTCGTAACCGCCGAAGAGGAAGCCCAAGGCCAAGAGGAGGCCGCCGGCGGCGACGAAGGGCACCATGTAGGACACGCCGGTCATGATGGCCTGCTGAATGCGCTTGCCCCAGCCCAGTCCTTCGCCTTCTTCCGCGGAACTAGAGGAGGCTGCGCCTGCCGTGCCTGCCACCTTGTGCGCATTGGGATTCTTCGACGCGGCGATGGCCTCATCGAGCATCACGCCCGGTTCGTTGATGGCGCGCTTAACGCCCGATTCGATGACGGGCTTGCCGGCGAAGCGCTCCCGGTCGCGAACGCCGACGTCGGTGGCGAAAATGACGGCGTCGGCAGCCGCGATGGTGTCTGCCGAAACAGCGGTGTTGTTGGAGGAACCCTGGGTCTCTACGGTGAGCTCGACATCGTCGCGCTCCTCGGCGGTCTGGGTGAGGGCGTCGGCCGCCATGTATGTGTGGGCAATGCCGGTCGGGCACGCGGTGACGGCGACGATGCGGGTCTTCTTTGAATCTGCAGCCTTGCTCGAAGCAGGAGCCGCAGCCGCAGCGGCAGGTGCCGATTCACTGGACGTCGCCTTCTTCTTCGGCTTTTCGGCGTTAACCACGTCGAGTACCAGGGAGACGATTTCCTCCTTGGTCTGCGCGGTGCGCAGAGCCTCCAGGAAGTCCTTCTTCACCAGCGCGCGGGCAAGCTTGGAGAGGATCTTCAGGTGTGCTTTACCGCCACCTTCCGGGGCAGCAATGAGGAATACCAGGTGGGCGTCACCATCGGGGCCGGAAAAGTCCACGCCGCGCGAGAGGCGGGCGAAGGCCAAGGTGGGTTCAGACACTGCGGCGGAGCGGCAGTGCGGGATGGCAACCCCGCCGGGAACACCGGTGCCGGCCTTGGCTTCACGCTCGATGGCGGGGCCGGCCAGCTCTTCGATGGAGGTGGCGCGGCCGGTGTCATGGACAAGCGTGGCCAGGTTGGTAATGACTGATTCGATGCTGCCACCGAAGTCGGCGTCGAGCGCCACAAGGTCGGTGGTGATGAGTTCTGATGACATCGGGTAAGTACTCCTCAGTACTGCTAAAGGTCGGTGACGGCCTGAACCGTCGTGTGTTTAATATCGAGTTCTTCAGGGGTTGGTATCTGGGTTCCTGGGAGCGCTGCGGCAGCCGATCCGTAGGCCACGGCCTGACGCAACGCTTCGGGGTAGGAGGCACCGCTGCGGCGGGCGAGGATATAGCCGGAGAGCGAAGAATCGCCGGCACCCACGGTGGAACGGAGGGTAATGGGCGGGGGAGTAGCGGCCCACGCTTCATCGGTGGTGACCAGCACTGCGCCAGCGCCACCTAGGGTGACGAGAACCTCAGGAATGCCGCGCTTGACGACGACCCTCGCGGCCTCGACCACACCGCTAAAATCACCGTTCTCGGCGGCAGCTTCGAGGGCCTGGCCATCAACGTTGGCTAGCTGTCCAAGCTCAAGGCCATTGGGCTTGATGAGATCGGGGCTGGCTACCTCGAGGTTCTCTCCGAGAGCCACCATAGGGGCATCGGAGGTGTCGACGGCTACACGGATGTTGGGGTTCGCCTCGCGAGCGACAGTGATGAGCTGCGTGTACCAGTCGGTGGGAACCCCCTTGGGCAGGGAGCCTGCCATGACGATCCACTCGGCGTTGGCGCAGTGTTCAGCAACGGCCTGTGCCACGTCTTGCTGAACTGACTCATCGAGCGTGGGGCCGGGACCGTTGAGTTTGGTCGTCCGGCCGTCTGGCTCGGTCAGAGTGGTATTGGTGCGCACCGCGCCGGCCGTGTGTACTGCATGTACGGGGATGGACGCGTCATCAGCAAGGGCCAAGAAAGGATCAGCGGGGGCGGCGGGGAGCAGCGCCAAGCTGTCGACGTTGGCGAGCGTTACGGCATGCGTAACGTTGACGCCTTTACCGCCAGCAACGCTGGAGACAGACTCGGCGCGGTGGACAGCACCGGGGTCGAGCGCCTCGTTCAGGCGCACTGTGGCGTCGATGCTCGGGTTGGGGGTCAAAGTAAGGATCATCGTGGACAATGTCCCCTTTCGCGGAGTGCGTATATTGGGGCAAAAGCGCCGCGGCGGCTCGAACAAGAACTTCGGTGCAGATTGCCCGTGGTCAGCGTGAAACTAATGTTGCTTAATGTTGATTATTGCCCGTATGTGTCCGAATGTCAACGGAATCACTGTGGTTTTCGTTGCATTTTTGACCGACTTGTGATGATCTGGATAGAGAAAACATCGTCTCCGTAAGGATATGTGTCATGGAAAACGCATCCCCATCCACCATTAAAGGCACCGGCGTCGTCGCCGGCGTTGCATACGCTGAGGCGGTGTGGGTCCGCCCACGCCCAGAACTGCCCACGGCGGGAGAAACCGTGCCGGAGGAGCAGCGCGATGCTGAGTACGATCGCTTCCTCGAAGCGGCGGACATTGTTGCCAGCCGCCTTGAGCAGCGTGCAGCTGGGGCTGAAGGCCAGGCTGCTGAGGTTCTCGGTGCTACCGCCGGAATGGTCAAGGACCGAGGTTGGCACAAGGCAGTGCGCAAGGGTATTCGTAGCGGCAAGAACGCCGAGTATGCGGTCGTCGGCGCAACAGACAGGTTCGTCACCATGTTTGAGGCCGCCGGCGGCGTGATGGCAGAGCGCACAACCGACCTCAAGGATGTGCGCGATCGCGTCATCGCACAACTGCGCGGTGAGCAGGAACCGGGCCTGCCCATGGTCGAAGGCGAGGCGGTGCTGCTGGCGGATGACCTCGCTCCAGCGGATACCGCTACCTTGGACACTGCGCATATCAAGGCACTGGTCACCGAGCTCGGCGGGCCGACGAGCCATACTGCAATCATCGCCCGCCAGCTGGACCTTCCGTGCATCGTCGCAGTTGGCGCTGATCTCCGCTCGATTGAAGCGGGAACCCAGATCTTCGTCGATGGTTCCGTGGGAACGGTGTCCCTTGGCGCGGATCGTGACACCTCACTTAAGGCAGTTGAGGAATACCGCGAGAAGGCAGCGCGGGTGGCCGAGTGGCGTGGCCCTGCCCAGACCAAGGACGGTCACCGCGTGCAGCTGTTGGCCAACGTGGCCGACGGGAACGCAGCTCGCATCGCCTCGGATTCGCAGGCAGAGGGGATCGGCCTGTACCGCACGGAGCTTTCCTTCCTCTCTGCCAGCGAAGAACCGACCGTGGAGGAGCAGGCACGCATCTACGGCAAGGTTTTCAACGCTTTCCCCGAATCCAAGGTCGTCGTTCGAACGCTCGACGCCGGATCGGATAAGCCGATTTCCTACGCCACGTTGGACTCTGAGGAGAACCCGGCCTTGGGTGTGCGCGGCCTGCGCATCGCCCGAAACAACGAGGCGCTTCTCACCCGTCAGCTCGACGCCATCGCACAGGCCGCGGAAAAGCGTGCTGATGGCGCTACCACTTGGGTCATGGCGCCCATGGTGGCCACGGCAGTAGAGGCGAAGTGGTTTGCTGAACTGTGTCGTGAGCGCGGGCTCATCGCCGGCGCGATGATTGAGGTGCCTGCAGCGGCCCTGATGGCCGATACCATCATGCCGCACCTCGACTTCGTGTCCATCGGTACCAATGACTTGACTCAGTACACGATGGCCGCGGACCGCCTGTCGCCGCAGCTGGCCTACCTGACCGATCCGTGGCAGCCGGCCGTGCTGCGTTTGATCCAGCACACGTGCGTGGTGGGTCGCGATAACAATGTGCCGGTTGGTGTCTGTGGTGAGGCCGCCGCCGATCCCATGCTCGCTTGCGTGCTGACTGGCCTTGGAGTCACCTCACTGTCCGCAGCGTCGACCGCAGTTGCGGGCGTTGGCGCACAGCTGGCTGAGCTCACACTCGAGCAGTGCCAGAAGATGGCGGAGGCGGCTATCAACGCCGAAAGCCCAGCAGATGCGCGATCCGCAGTGATTGCGCTGCTGGAGGAATACCAGACTGCCTAGTAGCTCTAGCTTGGTTTAGGCCGCTGCTGAAACAGGGAGGTGTGGTTCCCCGAGAGGCCCCTCGGGGAACCACACCGCCCTTACGCGGTCGTGGGATGAAACCGCCTATTTCTCCGAAGCGATAATCACGTCGATGCCGTGCTCGCGCAGGGCTTCGACGTAGGCGGCTGGAGCAGCGGCGTCCGTAATGACGACATCAATCTCATCGAGCGAGGCAAAGCTGACCAGATAGTCATTGCCGAGCTTCGACGAGTCACACAAGACGACGACGCGATGCGCGTTGGTAACAAAGGCCGACTTGATAGCTGCTTCCTGTGAGTCCGCCGTGGATAGCCCATGGTCGATGGTCAGGGCGTTGGTGCCGATGAAAGCAACATCTGCGCGCATCAGCGCCATGGTGCGAAGGGCGGTATCGCCGACGACGGCTTGGGTGATCGCGCGCACCGTGCCGCCTAGGAGCTGCACCTCGGAAACACCATTGCTGGCCAACGAGAGGGCGATCGGTAGGCTATTCGACACAATGCTGAACTGGCCAGCAGAATAGCGCTGTCCGATGAGGTCAGCGAGGGCGTTGGTGGTAGTTCCAGCGTCGATGAAGATACTGCCCCCGTCGGGAAGCTGCTCTAGTGCGGCGCGGGCGATAGCCATTTTCGCGCCCGTGGCGGAACGCTGACGAGTATCGAGTGTAAATTCTGCAGTCTGGAACGATTGGGAAGCAACCGCACCGCCATGAACGCGGTGGACAACTCCTTCCCGGTCTAAGACCGCGAGGTCGCGGCGAATCGTCTCAGCGGTAACATCGAAGCGTTCGGAAAGCTCAGTGACATTGACTCGGCCTTCGACGGCGGTCAATGACGCAATTTGTCGGCGACGCTCTTCTGCGTACATAGTTCCTCCCAGTGAAGTTTGCCTGTGGTAGTCGCTGCGCCCGGCGGTGATAATAAGTGGGGCCGGGGCATGTGAGCGAAGAGAGCAACGAATGTTGCGGCGATGCTTCTATTGTCCCACTGAATGCGAACAAAACGGAACCAAACAAATAAAAGCTCACATTGCTGGCGGCAACCGTGCGAGAAAAACAATGTTTATACTGCATGTTTGCAAATGTGTGATGTCGGACGCTTAAACGGCGCGATTCGGACATGTACACACACAAGGGGGTAAAAAGAAAAAATCCCTCCGTCCAGTTCGCCCGCACCGAGTGGAAATAAGCGGTGGCGTGGGCAACCGGTTGGGGGAGGGATAGCTGTGGCTTAGGGGTGCCTAAAGCTTGCGGAACACCGATACAACCTTGCCCATGATTTCGGCCTCATCGCCCTTGATGGGAGCGTAGGCGTCGTTGTGGGGGAGGAGCCACACTCCAGAAGAATCGCGGTGGAACTCCTTTACAGTTGCTTCTTCGCCTTCGAGGAGTGCAGCGACGAATTCGCCTTCTTCGGCGACGGACTGGGAGCGGATAATAACCCAATCGCCATTGAGGATTCCGGCGTCCTGCATAGAGTCGCCGACGACCTGCAGCATGTAAAGTTCTCCGCTTCCCAGGATCTCACCTGGCATGGGGAAGTAGCCGTCGATGTTTTCTTCGGCGGTGATAGGAGAGCCCGCGGCGATGCGGCCGACTACTGGGATGTAGTTCGGCGTTGCTGCATCCTCGGGGACGTCGGGAGTGGACTGCCCTGCTGTGGTGTTGGCCTGCCCGGCTTTGCGGCCCGGCTTCTTTGGATCGTCGGCGCCGGGGAAGTGGCGCACATCAACGGCGCGCGGCTTGTTTGGATCGCGGCGAAGAAAGCCCTTCTCCTCTAGTTGCTTCAACTGATAGGCCACGGAAGACGTGGACTGTAGGCCTGTTGCATCGCCGATTTCTCGAATGCTTGGCGGGTACCCGCGCAGCATGACAGCGTCATGGATGACTTCCAAGATGCGGCGCTGACGGGCGGAAAGTGAGTCGAGGGTAGGTTGGTCGCTTCGCTTCGGCTTGCGGGGCATTCTTACTCCTAGGGCTATCGGTGTGCGCAAAACAGCGCGTCGGGTTGAGGCGTGCAGGACGCTGGTGGGCATCGCGGTGACGTCTCGTTGGTTGCTCATCGTGGCGTGCGCCGTATTGGTGTTTCCGTTTCCTTTTTAGCACGTAAAGAAAAAATGTTCGACTAACGCCGCTTGGATGTGGACAAACTTTCGAGCGCCTGCTATAAATCGAACATACAGACCAAATCGAACGGTTGGTCGATGGAAGTGTTCGACGATGTCGAACCTCGCTCTTACACTTCAGGCATCACCACAATGAAGAAGAAGTCCTGGAAAGGAACTGTCATGGCCATTGCACTTAATACCAGCTCTGCTCTGCATGGAGTAACTCCCGAGAAGTCCGGAAAGGGTCCTGTGCTCGTCCCGCCCGCGGCCGTGTGGGAACCTGAGCGGTGTCACTCGTTCGCGTTAACGCGTGAAAGTGGTTTGTCGCGTGTTCGAACGCTCGAGCCGAGAGATAGAACACAGGGGCGCACAGATCGAATAGGGGATTCCTCAGTTTCATACCAGCGTGCTGCGTCCCTACCTCGCCGTAGCGGCTCGAACGTAGGTAACTATGTTCTTGGAGCAGTTTTCGGTGCAGCGGTATTTATCGGCACCGTGTGGGGTGGTCTTAGTATTGATGGTGAGGCCCCTAGCGCTAGCGGTGCATCAGCCACAGCGGTTGTTTCTTCGCGCTAGACTTCCCGAGGGGCCGGAAGGCGTCTGCGCAGCGGTCGAGAGGAAGGATACGGCACAGTGTATTGCCCGTTCTGTCACAACGAACAGTCACGAGTCATTGACTCCCGAGTGATCGACAGTGGAACGTCAATTCGCCGACGTCGCGAGTGTGCTGCGTGCCGAGGCCGGTTTACCACCATCGAGAAGGCTGTCTTGTCGGTGGTCAAACGTAATGGCTTGGCCGAGCCTTTCAGCCGGGACAAGCTAATCCGCGGCGTGAAGCGCGCGTGCCAGGGGCGGGATGTTAGCGATGATGCCTTGAAAAAGCTTGCGCAAGAGGTCGAGGAAACCGTGCGCAGTCACGGATCGTCACAAGTCAACGCCAACGATATCGGCCTCGCTATCTTGGAACCCCTGCGTGACCTCGATGAGGTGGCCTATCTGCGCTTCGCCTCGGTATACAAGTCTTTTGAGAGCGCCGACGACTTTGAATCCGAAATTCGCCTCATGCGCCGGCGCGACCGCGACAGCTTCTAACGTTTTAGCGCAGCTTGTCCGCGGCTTTTTGGATTCTCCGCACGGACACCGCATGCGCGGTACCCAGGCGTTGTGCGAAGAGCGATACGCGCAACTCCTCGATCATCCAGTAGATGTCCTTGACCTCACGGGTCTTCTCGCGGCCGGCGGGCAGCGTGCGTAAACGATTGTTCAGATATGCCTTCGCTTCGTCGACATCGGCTTGGCGGTCGGCATCCCGATCCGTGTCTAGATTCATGTCCTCGAGCCTGATGCGCGCGGCTTGGATATAACGCGGCAGGTGGCGAAGGTGCTGCATGCCGTGCATAGTGATCGCATTCGGGGGCAACAAGAACTTCAGCTGATCGCGAATATCATCGATTGCCGGCCCCTCCCACTGTTTGAGCTCAGCGTTGAGGTTCGAATACTCTGCCAAACCAGGTGCGATCGCGACCACCGCCTGGCGGACGCGGCCTGGCACCTCCGGTTTAACCGCGTTGAGAAGAGTGGTGAATTCACCAGGACTTCGTACCGGCCCGCCCTTCTCCATCATGATGTCGCGTACTGCGGCGACCCGAGCATCGTTGACGAGACCTTCGGCCCCGCCGTGCGGGTAGGCGTCGACAGCAACCCGCTGCTGCAGGGGTAGACCCTTGACCATATGCTGCGTGTTTACGGAAATCTCTCGGAGTAGCAGCGTCAGGGTGGTGGTGATCATGGAGGCGTCGGCAGCCGCCTTGGTTGGATGCACCTTCAGCGCCACGCCCTCCTTCGTAGCGACAAGTGCAGGATAAGCGGTGACCTCATGCCCATCAACCACCGTGGTCACTTCCTCATCGATAGCGCCCAGCGTGTCTTCCGACCATTCCTTGACGGAAGCGGATTCGGCGGCGCGGCCGACGCGCGACACGGAGGACGAGATATGCCCGGCTTGGCGTTGCACGAGCGCCTTCAAATCGCGATCGGAATCGATGATCTTGCCCCGCTTGTCCACTGCGGCATAGTTCATGCGCAAATGGGGCGGGAGCTGATCAGGGCGGAAATCAGCCGCGTTGATACCCTGGCCGCCCATGTCCCGCAACACCGCTGCGAGCTGGTCGATGAGCGCTCCTTCATAGGGAAGGAGCTTGGGCAAGGCCCGCTCAGCGAACTCGGGGGCCGGAATCACAGTACGGCGCAGCGCTTTCGGTAGCGAGCGGATCAGCTCAGTGACAAGCTCTAGACGCAGGCCCGGCACGAGCCAGTCGAATCCCTCAGTATCCAATCCAGCCAGCAGGGGAACTGGAACCCTGAGCGTGACGCCGTCAAGCGGGTCACCTGGCTCGAACTTATAGGTCAGGTCGTAATCGATGCTTCCCTTCAACCACCGATCCGGGAAGGCGTCCTCGGTGACATCGTGGTCATCCTCGAGAAGTGCTTCTGGGTCGAAGTCCAGAGAATGCTTGTTTTTCTGTTTCTTCCACCACGAGTCAAAGTGCCGGGCAGTGGTCACAGATTCCGGGATGCGCTGATCGTAGAAGTCGAAGAGCGTGTCCTCGTCCACAACGAGGCCGCGGCGCCGTGCTTTTTCCTCGTATTCGGAAGCCTCGGCAAGCTTGCGCTTGTTGTCGTGGAAGAAGTTATGGTGGGTGGTCCAGTCGCCGTCGACAAGCGCATTGCGGATGAACATGTCACGTGCCGCAACGGGATCGACGCGATGGTAGGGAACGGTTCGATCGGCCACCACAGTGACACCGTAGAGGGTCGAGCGCTGGGTGACTACCGCAGAGCCTCGCTTGCGCGACCATGTCGGGTCCGAATAGTTGTGCTTGAGCAGGTCCTTGGCCAGCTTTTCTACCCAAGCGGGGTCGATGGCCGCTACGTCGCGGGCCCACAAACGTGAGGTCTCCACCAGCTCGGCCGCCATGAGAAACTCTGGCGGTTTCTTTGCTAGTGCTGATCCGGGGAAGATGAGGAAGCGGGTATTTCGTGCGCCAATGAACTCCTTAGAGTTTCCATCGCGTGCGCCGATATTGGACAGCAAGCCAGACAGCAGGGACATGTGGATGTCATCCGCGCGGCGCTCGGTGCTCTCCTGGGTCGTCCACCCGAGCTGCTTAGCGACATCCCTGAGTTGTCGAACCAGATCAAACCACTCGCGGATGCGCATGTAATGCAAGAAGTCAGCCTTCATCCGCTTACGGAAAGCATTGCCGCTCATCTCATCGCGAGCTTCTTGGACAAAGTCCCACAGGTTGAGCATCGCCATAAAGTCTGAGGACTTGTCCTTAAAGCGAGCATGGGCCTGGTCGGCTTGGGCCTGTTTGTCGATGGGGCGCTCACGCACATCCTGGATTGTCATGGCGGCAACGATGACCATGACGTCGTGGAGGCATCCGGAGGTGTTGGCTTCAACGAGCATGCGAGCCATGCGCGGATCTACCGGGATGCGGGCAAGATCCCGCCCAATGCGTGTCAGCACCGGTAGCCCGTCTTTCTCCTTGCCCTCGAGTGCGCCCAGCTCGTGGAGGAGGAGCAGGCCGTCACGCACGGCTTTGGGCTCTGGGGCCTGGACGAAGGGGAAATCAGCGATGTCGCCGAGGCGCAGCGAAACCATTTGGAGAATAACGCTGGCTAGGTTAGTGCGCAGAATCTCAGGGTCGGTAAACTCCGGCCGGGAGAGGAAAT
This sequence comes from Corynebacterium sp. HMSC074H12, assembly GCF_001813755.1. Taxonomy (NCBI): domain Bacteria; kingdom Bacillati; phylum Actinomycetota; class Actinomycetes; order Mycobacteriales; family Corynebacteriaceae; genus Corynebacterium; species Corynebacterium sp. HMSC074H12. The sequence goes on along the minus strand of NZ_KV813901.1, from coordinate 148,503 downwards.
CCTGCTCGCTATACAGACGGATAGCAATGCCATCGGCCACGCGACCACACCGCCCTGAACGCTGGTTAGCGCTGGCTTGGGAAATCGGCTCGATGGGCAATCGCTGCACCTTAGTGCGGGTGGAGTAGCGCGAGATACGTGCGGTTCCGGTATCCACGACATAGCGAATGCCCGGCACCGTCAGGGAGGTTTCGGCGATGTTGGTGGAGAGCACGATGCGGCGCCCCTTGTGTGAGCGGAAAACGCGATGCTGCTCCTGGTTGGACAGGCGCCCAAAGAGCGGAGTGACTTCCACGTTGCGCCAATGACGCCCCTCAATCGCTTCCATTGCATCGCGGATATCGCGCTCGCCTGGGAAGAAGCACAGGATATCTCCTTCGCCTTCCGCCATGAGCTCCTCGATGGCTTCACACAGGGCGTCCAGTGGATCGAGGTCAATGGTCTTTCCCCCTGACTCGACTTCGAGGGGACGGTAGCGGATTTCTACCGGGTAGGTGCGCCCGGACACTTCGATGATCGGCGCGGGCTTCCCTTCAGCGTCAGCGAAGTGTTCGGCGAAACGCTCCGGATCGATCGTCGCGGAGGTGATAATGACCTTGAGATCCGGACGCTTGGGAAGCAGCCTCTTGAGATAGCCGAGGAGAAAATCGATATTGAGGGACCGCTCGTGGGCCTCATCAATAATGATCGTGTCGTAGGCGTTGAGGAAGCGGTCGCGTTGCATTTCCGCCAGCAGGATGCCGTCGGTCATGAGCTTCACGGCTGTGGTCGAGGAGACACGGTCATCGAACCTGATGGCGTAGCCAACGGAGTCCCCGATTGATTGGCCGAGTTCCTCCGCAATGCGCTCGGCGACGGTCCGTGCTGCGAGTCGTCGCGGCTGGGTATGGCCGATGAGACCCCGGCGTCCACGGCCGAGCTCTAGACAAATTTTGGGAATTTGAGTGGTCTTGCCCGAACCAGTCTCGCCGGCAATGATGACCACCTGATTATTCTCGATGGCCTCGGCGATATCGTCCCGCCGTCCGGTAACGGGAAGCTGCTCGGGGTAGGAAATCGACGGCACGTTTACGTCGATGGCGCTCACTTTTTCCTGGGCAGATGCAATATCAGCCCCGATAGCTGCAAGCGCTTTGGGGGAGCGAGCCTTGCGGAGGCGGCGGCGGAAAGCACGCTCATCACTCAAGGAAACTGTCGTGAGGGCGTTGTAGAGGTCTTCGCGAGTAGCAGTCATAGTCGACCTAGAAGTCTACTCGGAAGTGCTTTTCGCTCACAGGTCGAGGTGGAGAAATTGGTACTCTTGTGGTGACTGTGTGAAAAGAGATTACAGAAGGGCAAAAGTGTATGACCAATCCTTTTGATCCGAAACCGGATGACAACGGCTCCCACGGCGGGTTCGGCAACAATCCGGGAAACAACGCCAATAACTCCTCGGGAAACAATGGCGGCCTGCCGCGGTATGAACCCACCACGCACCCAGAGGATCAGGCTGGCTTCGGCCAGTCCGGCAGTTATGGCAATTACGGTGGCGAGTCCTACGGCGCTCAGCCCTATGGTGGCAATTCCTATGGCGCCTACAACGCCGGTCAGCCGGGATACGCCGGGGCAAGCTACGGAGGCGATTCCGGATATGAGGGCCCTGGTCCGGGCGCCGGCCCTGCCTACACGGGCCCAGTCAGCGCCCTAGAGGCGATCAAATGGGGCTTCAAGGCTGCGCTGGGTAATGCGATGCTGTGGGTGCTGGGTGCTGTCGTGGTGTTCTTTATTCAGGTTATTCCACAAATTGGCATCAGCGTTGGCGAGCAGAACGCCGATGGTACGGGCGCGAGCGTCATGGTGAGCTTCTTCTCCTTTGCCGTGTCTATACTCTCCATCGTTATCTCTTTGATTGTGTACCGCTTGGCCTATCGCGAGATCGATAAGCCAAGCCCCACGTGGGGCACTCTTTTCCAAGGTGTTCGCTGGGTGTCGCCGCTTGTGGTGAACCTGGTCCTGGGTATTCTTGGCGCTATAGCCCTCGTGATTGTTGTCGTCATTGTGTTTGCTGTGGGCTTCGGCGGGGCCTCTGCAATGGATATGCAGAACGTCGAGAACCTCGGAGACGGGGAGATTCTCGCGCTCGTCGGTTCCATCTTCGGTATTCTCGCCGTGCTCATGCTGATCGGGCTATTCATCCAGCCCTTCTTTACCCTCATGCCCTGGTTGGCAGCGGATACCTCCTCAATCGGTGAGGCGTTCTCGCAGGGGCTCAAGCTAGGCAAACAGAATTACAGCCACATCCTGCTGTTCATCGTTCTTACGGCTCTCATGTTTGCCGCGTCCTTCATCACGTTGGGCTTGGCGCTGGTAGTCATCGCACCGGCTATGCAGCTGGCAACCGCGCACCTGTGCCGCCAGTGTCAAGGGCGTTATGCCCCCGCAGCCTAAACACTAAAGGCCACACGTAGCGCATTTAACGCGCGCCGCCGCCCTGACTGTCCTCTTCGGATAGCCCTTTCACAGAGGAGGGCCTAGACAAGGAGGCCGGTCAGTGGCGGCTTTGGCGTTTTGAGTGTCGCGCTGGGGCACGCGTGTTGATCAGAGGGAGCTGACTAGGGAGACGAAAAGAGGTCCCGAGAGCGCTCGACGGCGTCCTCAAATGCGCTGGTGACCAGTGTCCCGAAAGTGCGGTATTCATCGGCGCGGGCAGCAGACGATCGGAAAACGAGTCCAACCTGGCGTTCCGCCGTTACCGTGGGGGCGAAATGGGCGACCGCAAGCTGAGGGTTTTGGCATTCCGTTGCGAGCGCTGATTCAGGGACAAGGGTAGTGCCGAGGTTTCCCATGACAAGCTGCAAAATAGTGGTCAATGACGAGGCGCGCGTGACGGCGTTGGTGGCCTCGGAGGGGTTCACTTTCGCGCGGCGGCACAGGTCGAGGACTTGGTCGCGGAGGCAGTGGCCGTCATCAAGCAAGAGCAAATCGAGATGCTCGAGCTCCGACAGCGTGAGGTCATCGCGCCCTGCGAGTGGATGCGCCGCTGGAGTTACTGCGGTGAAGGCCTCGGTGTAGAGAGGGATCTCCACCATGCCGGGAGCCTCAGTGGGTAGTGCAGCAACGGCTAAGTCAAGGTTTCCTTCGCGCAGCTTACTCAGAAGATGCTGGGTTTGCTCCTCGACGAAGCGGGGCTCCAAATCGGGGTAAGCATCATCGATGGATCGCAACAGACCCGGCAAGATATAGGGCGCGATGGTCGGGATGATGCCGATGGTGAGGGGACCGGTGAGTGTGCCGTTGGCGCCGCGGGCTTGGCTCAGGAAGGCATCGGAGGCTTCGAGGGCCGCCTTTGCATAGGGCAGGAGCATCTCGCCGGTGGACGTCACGATGACCTTGCGGGTGGAGCGTTCAATGAGCTGCACTCCCAGTCCTTGCTCGAGCGCGACGAGGGCTTGGGAGAGCGAAGGCTGGGAGATATCGAGCTTGGCGGCCGCGGAGCCAAAGTGCTTGTTCTCTGCGATCGTGACGAAGGTACGCAACTGGGCGAGGGTCGGACGATACTCCTTATTGTTCATGCCTATAACTCTAACACCTATAATTCGCGGAGCCTATTGACGCGCGAAATCTTTCGTGGCATACTTAACAGGCGTACGGCTGCGTACCAGCTAAAAGGCAAAGTGGTGTGCGGTCGTAGAGATCTGCATCACTTTTGAGCATTGTTGTGACTATTGAAGGAGATGAGTCTTCTATGCCTATTTTGACTGTTGGCGAGAAGTTCCCGGAGTTCGATCTGACCGCGCTGAAGGGTGGCGACCTCCACGACGTCAACGCTAACCAACCGGAGGACTACTTCGAGCAGGTATCTCTGGACAAGTACCAGGGAATGTGGAAGGTTGTGTTCTTCTACCCGAAGGACTTCACCTTCGTCTGCCCGACTGAAATTGCGGCCTTCGGCAAGCTGAATGAGGAGTTCTTGGACCGCGATACCCAGGTCCTTGGCGGCTCCACCGATAACGAGTTCGCACACTTCAACTGGCGTGCAACCCACCCAGAGCTGAAGGAAGTTCCGTTCCCGATGTTCTCTGATATTCGCCACGACCTGATCCGTGCCCTCGGTGTGGAGAATGCCGACGGTGTTGCTGACCGCGCTACTTTCATCATCGATCCGGACGGTGTTATCCAGTTCGTGTCCGTGACTCCGGATGCTGTCGGCCGCAACGTGGATGAGGTTCTGCGTGTGCTGGACGCCCTGCAGTCCGAAGAGGTCTGTGCCTGCAACTGGGAGGCTAATGACCCGACCAAGAACATCGACAAGCTCGAGGTTGTTCAGTCCGCTCTGTAAAGCAGCACTAAGCACAACCGTCCAACCTTAAAGGAGTTACATCAATGTCCATCGAAAACCTGAAGTCCGCGCTTCCGGCATATGCCAAGGATCAGAAGCTCAACATCGGTACCCTTACTCGTACGACCGAACTGAATGAGGAGCAGTTGTGGGGAAGCTTGGTTGCTGCCGCGGCCGCTACCCGCAATGACTTGGTGTTGTCGGAGATTCTTGAGGAAGCCCGCGAGCACCTCAGCGAAGAGGCAATTGACGCAGCTCTTGGCTCTGCCACGGTGATGGCCATGAACAATGTGGCCTACCGCGCAAAGAGCTGGTTGGGCGATGACTTTGCTCAGGTCAAGTTCGGTCTTCGCATGAACATCATCGCTAAGCCTGGCGTGGAAAAGACCACGTTTGAGCTGTGGAGCACCGTGGTCTCCGCCATAAACGGCTGCGAGCACTGCCTGTCCGCTCACGCCAACACCCTCTTGGAGGAGGGCGTGACCAAGGAGCAGATCTGGGAAGGTATCAAGGTAGCTGGCGTCATCGAGGCTGTGGCCCAGGCGCTGCAGGCCGAGGCCGTGCGCACCGCTGAGTAAAGCCAGCTAGCACTTTCCTAGCTAAACGTAGAGTCCCACTGCCCGCATTTGGCGGGAGGTGGGACTTTCTGTTTTGGGGCCCGTCGGGGAGGGGCGTCGGTGCGCAGAGGGCGCGTGGGACAGCTCTCTTCCTGCCTTTAGCCGACGACCCCGCCGAACGCGACGCCGATGCCATAAGTGACGGCCAGGCCCAGTGCACCACCGATGACGAGGCGGAGCACGGAACGCCCAGTGTTCGTGTCGGCGAGGCGGGCGGAGACGTAGCCTGTGATGGCAAGAGCGACCAAGGTAACGATGGCGACTGTTGCTGCAGCCATGCTCATGGGGGCGAGGAAGATCGACAACAGGGGGAGTGCGGCGCCGGCGAGGAAGGATACTGCGGACCAGAAAGCCGCATGCCAGGGATTGGTCAGATCCTCGCCGTCGATGCCCATTTCAAGTCGGAGGTGTGCCTCCAGCAGCCGATCCTCGGCGGCGATTTCGCGCGCTGCGGTGTCTGCGGTATCAGTTCCCATGCCGTAGCTGGCAAGCATGGAGACGAGCTCAGCATGTTCTTGTTCGGGGATTTCCGCCAGCTCGCGGGTCTCCTTGTCGATCATCATCCGCTCGGAGTCGCGCTGCGCGGACACCGAGACGTATTCTCCGAGCGCCATGGAGGCGGCACCGGACACGGTAGCAGCCAAGCCTGCGGTGAGGATGGCGCTTGCCGACGCCCCCGAGCCCACCACTCCGAGTAGAAGCGCGGCGACGGAGACGATACCGTCGTTGGCGCCGAGAACGCCTGCCCGCAAAGAGTTGAGACGTGCGTTGTGTGAAGATCCGTGGGGTTCGTTGCCATGGTGGGGCATTGCCAGCTCCTCGAAGTCTAGGGTGTCCGCATCGTGCTCTAGGGCTCTCGCAATTGTCTAGAGAACTTTCTATTCTCCAGTATTGTTGCTGGTCAACGCCCTGTAAAGCGTGTGTAGGCTTAGCTGAATGCAGGGAGCGAAGGCTTAGACAATAGTGCCAGTCCATTCGCCACAGGCGGCGCCGTCCACAGACAGACCCATGGTGAAAACCTGGTCGGTGAGTTCAAAATGAGCCGTTGGCACGGTGACTACGAGCTCTTCGGGGGTGTAGATGTAGTGATAATCGACGGGCCGGTGGGCATCCCTGGTGTCCTCACCAAAGGAAGCGATTTCCATGGAGGCGAGCTGGTCTTGTTCAAAGTGGATGATGAGTTGAAGATCGAGGGTGTGTAGCTTAAACACGACGTCACGGTGGTGGGGAAGGCCTCCGAGAAGCCAGTGGACCGTGACGGCGTCATCCTGCGTTTCAAAGTGAACGCCCGCGAGGCGAATACTGGTGGCTGGGGAGTCTGGGGTATTCATAGCGCCACCCACTGTACTCCCCACGTGGCTATGTGAAATCGAGAGAAAAGTATTCAGATTTGGTGAGATGCAGGACCTTCTCGAAGAGCCAGCAAAAGAGCAGCGCAAGGGCGAGCGGCAGGACGAGGTAGACAAAGGTGATAATCATTACGTTGCCAGCGCTCCAGCCCCAGCCTTCGTAGTTGAGGGCGGCCAAGGGGCCCATCAGGCCGGAGATGCCGAAACCGGCGGAAATCGGGGTACCGGAAATCCCTAGGGCGCCGCCGACCCCGCCCAAAACTGCCGCGGAACAAAGTACCGGGAGGAAGGTCACTGGCTTGGACAGCATATTGGCCATCTGCACCTTGGGGGAACCGAGGACGTGCAGGATGGAGGTGGCGAAGCCGTTGACGCGCCAACCAGCAACCAGAAGGGTAAATCCGGCGGCCACGGCACCCAGGTTGGCGGTACCGGAGGCAACACCGTCAATGAAGATGGCAGTGGCAATGCCAACGGTGGAGACTGGGGAGACAATCATGATGGCGAAGAGGATAGCGAGGACCACGCCCATAAGGACCGGCTGCAAAGTGGTTGCGCCGTTGACCAAGTTGCCCAACCACAGGGTGAAGACCTTAACAACGGGGTAAGTGACTACCCATCCAATCGTGCCCGCGACCAGAGTCACAATGGTGGAGAGCAGCAAGATTGAGTAGTTCTTGAGTTTATCGCCGATGAAAAGAAGCAGTCCCACCGCGATGGCTGCGGTAAGTCCTGAGTTAATCACAAGGCCAGTACCTTTGAGGAAGAAGCCGCCCTCGGGATTCACTGTGGCCACGCCGGAGCCGCAGAAGGAGGCAATACCCACCGCGGCGGTTTGGATGGGTGTCATCTTGAATTCGATGCCAATGAGGACACCGATCATGACGGGCAAAAGGCTAGCGGCCAAACCGGTGAGGGCCATGACGGTGGCGGCGCCAGACCAGAAGGGCAGCAGAGCCTTGGCCAGTTCGCCCAGTAGAGCTTGCGGAACCAGCGACACCACGACGGCGATGGAGATGCCGTTGAGGACCTTCATGGTGAAGGAACCGGGTGTGAGGCGCTCGGCCGCGGGGGCTGCGCTGGCGTGAGGAATTGGGGAAAGCTTGCGTTCGTCTATCTGTTGTGCCGTGCTCATTCTCCAATCATACGAATAATATGCGATGAACGGAAAATATTAATTCAGAAAAGGGGGTATTAATAGTCCCTGCTTATGCGCCCTAGTACTCCACGCGCAGCTCAGAAAGCCGTACTTCCCCGGCTTCATCGGAGGCATCGAGATCTACGATGCCAACGAGCTGATAGGAGTTATCACCCTCTGGGTCCTTAAGGATCTGACGCACGGTCCACGACCGCGAGCCGCCAACTCCACGAGCGCCCGAGCCCGTGTCACCCTTATCCAAGACAAAATATTCCTGCCCCCTAGCCGCTGGCCCAGTGTCGATGTCATCGTAATCATCGAAGTAGTCATCGAGGGCGCGGCCGAAGTCGGGGATCTCCTCCAAGTAATCCAATAGGTTTGCCAAGCGCTCTTCCTTCTCCAAGGCAAAGAGCTGAACAAGGCGGAAGAAGTAGTTGCGCACCATGATGCTGAAAGCCCGCTGATTCGCGGTCAAGGCAGTGGGATCCTCAACTCCAAAGGCCAACTCGCGGTCCAAATCCTCCTGGGAAATGGGGGAGTCCTCGCCAGCCATCTCAGCCCACTCGTCGACAAGCGAAGAATCTACTTGGCGGATAAGCTCCCCGAGCCAGACGATGATGTCCTCGAGTTCTTCTGTGAGGAACTCCGCGGGAATCGACTGCTTGAGCGTGCGCCAGGCATCCGTCAGGTAGCGCAAAATGACGCCTTCCGAGCGGGCAAGACCGTAGGTGGCGACGAGATCGGAAAAAGTCATGGCGCTCTCCAGCATGTCGCGCACTACAGACTTAGGCCGCAGCTCGAACTCCTTAGCCCATGGGTTGGTCTGGCAGAAGGTCTCATAGGATTGTTCGAGGAGTTCTTCCAGGGGCTTTGGCCACGTGATGTCTTCCACGATGGCCATGCGCTCGGTATAGTCCACGCCCTCCGCTTTGAGAGCTGCTATCTCCTCACCGCGCCGCTGCTTCTGTTGAGCAATAAGCACCTGGCGTGGATCATCCAGCACCGATTCAAAGACAGAGATGACATCGAGGGCATAGGTCTCGGACTCGGGATCCAGCAAGGTGAGTGCCGCTAGCGCGAAGGGGCCTAAAGGCTGGTTGAGGGCGAAATCGCGCGGCATCTCACGGACCACGTGGTAGGGGCGGCCGTAGATATCGAGCCCCTTCGTAGACTTTTGCACCACGCCCGAATTGAGGAGGCCTCGGAACAGACTCAACGCTGTGAGGATGTCCTCGTTCTGGCGGGCGCGCGTGTTGTGGCTCGTGCGGAGCAGGTGCTTAAGGTGCTCGTAGCCGTTGCCGTGGCGGGCGAGCACGTTGAGCAACATGGAGTTGGACACTCGGAACTGGGACGTCAATTGCTCCGGCTCGGCGTCGATAAGCCGGGCGTAAGTCTGCTCCGACCACGACACTTCACCGTCGCGCGCAGACTTCTTCTTCAGCTTCTTGAGGCGGGCCGGGTCATCGCCCACACGGCGCCGCGCTTTGGCGTTCTCAATCTCATACTCCGGCGCCTGCACTACGACGGTGCCTTCCGTGTCATAACCGGCGCGGCCAGCGCGGCCGGCAATCTGGTGAAACTCACGGGATTTCAGAATGCGCTGGCGGGTCCCGTCATACTTGGCCAAACCCGTCATCAGCACTGTACGGATGGGGACGTTGATGCCCACACCCAAAGTATCGGTGCCGCAAATAATCTTGAGAAGGCCCTTCTGGGCCAGGCGCTCAACCAAGCGCCGGTACTTCGGCAGCATGCCAGCGTGGTGGACACCGATTCCCTTACGCAGAAGCTTAGAGAGGTCTTTGCCAAACGTCGTGGTGAAGCGGAAGCCCGCGAGCTCCGCGGCAATGGCCTCCTTCTCCTCTGCGGTGATGATCTTCGACAGCGAAGTGAGCGCCTGCGCACGCTCTGAGGCTTCGCGTTGGGAGAAGTGGACGACATAGACAGGGGCTTTGCCATCGGCGAGCAATTCTTCGATTGTTTCGTGGACCGCGGAAAAGACATAAGAGAAGTCGAGGGGCACTGGGCGAGTTGTTCCCGCTACCAGAGTCGTCGTGCGGCCGGTACGCTCCGTCAAATCCTTCTCCAGCCAGGCGGTATCACCCAGGGTGGCGGACATGAGCAGGAACTGGGCCTTCGGTAGCTCCAGGAGCGGTACCTGCCAGGCCCAGCCGCGATCGGGTTCGGAGTAGTAGTGGAACTCGTCCATGATCACTTGATCGATGGCGGCTTCTGCGCCATCGCGTAGCGCAATATTGGCCACGATCTCAGCGGTGGCGGCGATAATCGGGGCGGAGCCATTGACCGTGGCATCGCCGGTCATCATGCCGACGTTCTCGGGGCCGAAAATCTCGCAGAGAGCGAAGAACCTTTCGCTCACCAAGGCCTTGATGGGAGCGGTGTAGAAGCTGCGCTGGCCGCGTGCTAAAGCAGTGAAGTGGGCGGCGTTGGCCACCATGGACTTACCAGATCCGGTGGGGGTGGCCAAGATGACGTTATCCCCGGCGAGAACACCAAGGGAGGCCTCTTCCTGCGCCGGGTAAAGCGAGATACCGCGGCCGGAAGTCCAGGACAAAAATGTGTCCCAGATGGCCTCATCAACCATCGACTCGGGGACTTCGGCGAGATCGGGCAACATCTGAGAAAGGTTCACCCGTCCCACCTTAGGCGAAAAGCTCTATTAACCAGAGCGTCGGCCCTGCGCCCCAACTTCACTGCCCTGCCTCTAATTGTGCGGCTGGGCAAGATATGCTTAGACGTCGTCATCCATGTCTAAGCCGGGGCCTTCATCGCGGCCGTAGTTGTCTTCGCGGTCATCGATATCTTCGGACAGGATGTCCGAGCTGTCATCGAGGCCAGCAAGAAAGGCCTCAAAGTCCGCACCGATCTCCTCGCCAGTGGGCATGTGCTCCTCACCTGGCATGATGGCCTGCGGGTGGCGGGAGCGGTAGCGCTCCATGTAGGCATCGTACTGCTCTTCTAGCTGACGTACGACGCCAGCGATCTCCTCAGAATCGGTAACCTGCTCCTCCAACTGCTGGTTGATGCGAGCAACGTCCGCTTCCAGGCTGCCCAGCGGAATGTTGAGGTCAACCGCCGAGGCGACCGAATCTAACAGCCGTAGCGTGGCGGCCGGGTAAGGAGACGCCGCAAGGTAGTGCGGAACATGAGCGGTGTATCCAGCAACGCGGCGGCCCTTCTTATCCAAGGCTCGCTCAATATACAGGGCGGCGGCGCCCGGGACCATCATGGTGGATTCCATGCGCACCATGGAGTTAAGGAGCTCCGGCTCATTGCCGTGCGCCGTGACCACGGTGGGGCGGGTGTGCGGCACCGGCATAGGGGCCGAGTACAGCATGATGGTGTTCTTGATATCGAACTTTTCCACCAAGTTCACCACCGCGTCCGTAAATGCCTCCCAGCGCAAGTCCGGTTCCGGTCCAGAAAGCAGCAGGAAAGGTGTGCCGGAGTTATCCCGGAGCACCTTGATGCCCAGATCGGTGTTCTCAATTTCTACCGTGCGGTCGTGGTCAATGGTGACGGCGGGGCGGCGAGAGCGGTAGTCAATAAGCTCGTCATTATTAAACGAAGCCAGCTGGCGGTTCTCCAACGCGGCTTTGAGGTGATCAGCACTGGCTTCGACGGCCTGGCCCGCATCGGCATAGCCATTCATGGCCACGATCATCGTAGGGCCATTGCCTGGGGCGGAATCGTCCTTGACCACTGGTGCGGGATACTCCAGCTCATACATGCGGCCCTGTTCTTCCTGCATGATTGTGACTCCTCCTTCTATCCGTGCGCTTCTTTAGAAGCGTACGGACCTAATCAGCGTTCTGTGCCTTGCAACGCTGTAGGGCTACTACCTATTCCCAGCTGCGATTGTGCGTTCCTTGCCAAGCCGAGCTGGGATTGATCATGGGCACTGGTGATGATCGTTCAAGCATGCCACATGGCCATCCGTTGTGCCAGCATGTCGAGTTGGTGGGTGTGAATAACTTGGCTCTTTCCCTCGGATTGCAGACCAGTCCGGACTAGTTATCCACAGATTCTCCGTGTGTGGCGTGATCCCCCTAGCGTCCTGTGGCAGCCCTGGTTCAGGGTACAAGTATGAGCACATTCTCAACGCACACAGATAACACCCCACCGATTACGACACCTGGTCATCTCCTTGCTAACATCCCCGGACTCCTTGGCTTCTATCCCACCGAATCGGTGGTATTCATGGCCATTGACACCACCCCGCGCGGCCCGGCCATGGGTCCGCTCGCCCGCGTCGATATCCCCGATGCCGCCGGAGCCCTGCCAGACATCGCGGCGATGCTGGCAGAGAATGCCCGCGAAGGCGTCTTCGCCTTCCTCATTTCGCAGCGCCCGCTTACTGAATTACGGGAGGTGACCCACTGGCTCTACGGCCTGGATCGTTCCTGTGACGGGTTGGAGATTGACGCGGCCTGGTACGCCAAGGAAATCACCAAACATGAGCCCTACGTTCTGTTGCACGGAACCGTCAACGCAGATGGGAGCGGGCCGATGAAAAAGTGGGTAGAAGGCACTATACCGGCGCTTACCGACGCCTCCTCGATGCGCTCCTGCGTCAATCACAATGTTGTTCCAGAGCTCAATAGGGAAGAATTCTTTGCCATTTTCGCGCCGGGAAACCCACACCTCGATTCTGCCGAAGCCGAAGCCCTGAGCCGGCAAGCACGCGATACCGCGACTCAGTTTCGCGCCCAGGTGGCCGCGGCGAAAGGGAAGAAGCGCAAGGAACTCCTTGAGCACTTTGTGGATGATGCTCAGTGGGCGCTTCACCAGGTGGCGTCTGTGGAGGAAGCCGAAGAAGATGTAGAGCTGTTGGCATCATGCGCCGTGTGGCTGTCGACGACGTGGACGCGCGACCTCGTGGTGGGCATCTGCGCGGAGGCTGGCGAAACCGGTGCGTACCTTCTCCTAGCAGCAGCGCGCACATTCGGCGAAGAATTACGGGCGAATGCTCTGACCCTGTTTGCCCTGGCACACATGGAACAGGAGTGGGACATCCTGGCTGGACCGGCACTGCAGCTCGTCACGGAAGAGTTCCCCAGTCACCGATTAGGATCGTTGTTGTGCCAGGCCTATCGCCACGGATTGCACGAAAAGATACGCGCTTCGATCTACACGGGCGCGCGCAAAGCTTTTGACAACGCGGTAGGGGATGCGGCCCAGGAGGGTGATGCTAACGCTGAGCGGAGTGCGCCCGCTCGCCGAGCTGCTGGGTAAAGTTCCAGGCATCCGTCACGATGGTGGTCAGATCGGTGCGACGGGGATCCCATCCGAGCTCGGATTTGATCTTTTCCGAAGAAGCCACGAGGGTTGCGGGATCTCCTGCGCGGCGGGGCGCCAGCTCAGCGGGGATGGGGTGTCCGGTGACTTCGCGGCAGGCCTCAATGACCTGCTTGACAGAGTAACCGTCTCCGGAGCCGAGGTTATAGATGCGGTGTGTACCCGCAGCGTTGCTTTCAAGCGCGAGCACATGAGCGTCGGCCAGGTCACGGATGTGGATGTAATCGCGGACGGCGGTGCCGTCGGCAGTGTCGTAGTCATCGCCGAAAATGAAGATCTTGTCGCGATGGCCAAGTGCTACCTGCAATACAAGCGGAATGAGGTGGGTTTCCACCTCGCGGTTCTCGCCAATGCTGCCGTAGGCACCGGCGACGTTAAAGTAGCGCAACGACGTCGCCCCCAAGCCGTAGGCCTGGGCATATGAGGTGATCATGTAGTCGATTGCGAGCTTGGATGCGCCATAAGGATTCGTCGGCTTCGTAGGCATCGTCTCTGTGATCGGAACCTGTGCAGGCTCGCCGTACGTTGCCGCGGTCGAAGAAAACACAAGGTTGGTGACGCCGAATTCGCGCATGGCGTTGAGCAACTGCAGCGTCGTGACGACATTGTGCTGCCAATAGTCAGCCGGAGCCTCAACGGATTCGCCAACGAGGGAGCGAGCGGCAAAATGCACAACGCCGTCGAAGCCTCCTTCAGATAGCACTTCACGAGCGACATCGGCCACGTCACCCTCGACGAGGCGGGCCTGCTCTGGGATAGCTTCGCGGTTGCCGGTGGAAAAGTTATCGATGATGGTGACGTCGTGCCCCTTCTCCACGAGGACGGCCGCGCACACGCTGCCGACATAGCCGGCACCGCCAGTAACAAGTAGCTTCATCGCCTTAGTCCTCCTTGACTCGGATAGCGTGCGCGAGGTCGTCGACAAGCTCGACGGTGTGGCCCGACTCCGTGGTCAGCGTAATCGTTCCGCTTTCATTGACCACGGTAACCTTCGAACCAACCTGAATACCGCACGAGTAAAGCTCGTGGAAAGTCGAGTTATCCGCCTGCAAAACCTCGTTGATCTGGACGATGGTGGCTGCAGTCTTTTGCCCGGTGGGAAGATCGATGGCGCGAGTCCCCAGGTCGAGTTCCGCGGGGGTCATGCCAAGCTGCGCCAAACCTGGGATGGGGTTGCCGAAGGGGGAGCGGGAAGAATCCTCAAGAACGGCTATGACTCGCTTCTCTACCTCTTCGCTCATGACGTGCTCCCAACGGCAGGCCTCATCATGAACCTTGTGAATATCGAGGCCCAAGACGTCCGTGAGCAAGCGCTCAGCGAGGCGGTGCTTGCGCATGACATTGGTGGCCAGTTCGCGACCTTGCTGGGTGAGGTCGAGGCTGCGGTCCGTGCGCACGTGGAGCAGGCCATCGCGCTCCATGCGAGCCACAGTCTGGGACACAGTCGGCCCAGATTGCTCTAGGCGCTCTGCAATGCGAGCACGCAGTGGGGTAATTCCTTCCTCTTCGAGCTCATAAATGGTTCGCAGATACATTTCCGTGGTGTCAACTAGATCCCTCACGTGGGCTTACCTTTCTGCGTTGTCGGCGGTCCGTAGCCACATAGGTTTAGGCGCGGTAATAGGAGTGTATTAAGAGAATATCTTAAACAATAGCGTATTTTTTCAGGGCTTAGCGCACGCAGCGCTGCACGCTGCGCGGGGTGAATAGGAAGATATGGACAAAGAGATTCACGGCCCTCGAGAAATGACGAAAGCCACCGAGCATCGACCTCCCCGAGCCCAGCCAACAATTTAGGTGGGCAGGAGGGATGAACCTCGATGGCTAGCGCCAAGCTATGAAACAGAACTTAAAGCGCGTATTCGCGGAGACGATCGGCGCGGTTGCCCTCCCGCAGCTTGGCCATGACCTCGCGCTCAATCTGGCGAACACGCTCGCGGGAGAGACCGAACTTGCGTCCAATCTGATCGAGGGTGCGCGGAACACCGTCGTCCAAGCCATAGCGCAGGCGGATGACATCCTGCTCACGCTCCTCGAGGGAGCCGATGACGGAGCGGATATCAGAGTGGCGCATGGATGCCACCACGGCGGTTTCCGCATCGGTTGCCTCGGCATCCTCAATGAAGTCACCCAACGGTGCTTCTTCATCGGTGCCCACAGGCATATCCAGGGAGACGGGATCGCGAGACTGGCGCAGCAGCATTTCGATCTTGGACTCTTCGATGCCGGATTCCTCGGCCAGCTCCTCATTCGTAGCCTCGCGGCCCAAGGACTGATACATCTCGCGCTTGATGCGGGAAAGCTTATTGACCTGCTCTACCAGGTGCACCGGGAGGCGGATGGTGCGGGACTGGTCAGCCATGCCGCGGGTAATGGCCTGGCGGATCCACCACGTGGCGTACGTGGAGAACTTGAAGCCCTTGGCATAGTCAAACTTCTCCATTGCGCGAATCAGGCCCAGGTTTCCTTCCTGGATGAGGTCCAGCAGCGGCATGCCGCGGCCGGTATAACGCTTAGCCAGGGAGACCACGAGGCGCAGGTTAGCCTCGAGGAGGTGGGAGCGTGCCTTCTTGCCTTCGCGGGCGAGAATCTTGAGGTCGCGCTTCTCGGCGCGGGTCAGCTTTTCGGCATTGGCGAGCTTGTACTCGGCGTACAGGCCCACCTCGATTGCCTGTGCAAGCTCAACCTCGTCTTCGGCGCTCAGCAGCGCAGTCTTGCCGATTCCGTTGAGGTAAACGCGGACCAAGTCCGCGGAGGGATTGTCATTAGTCTGGTTACGGCGTGAGCCGCGGTCAACTTCCTGTCCGTCCTCGTCCTGGACGCTAGCAGCGGATGATGTGGCCATCTCATGCCTCCTAAGTTGCGGCTTGGTTCATCTCCTACAACGGACCTTCGGCGCAGATAGTTCCCACGGTTTGAAAAAAGTTCACGCATCCCGGTCTGCGAGGTGGGTTTTAGGCCATTTTGGGGGAGGCGCGCCGAGGCTACACCTCAACGAGCACGGTAAACGGCCCCTCATTGACGGAGGAGACCTGCATCATGGCTCCGAAGCGACCTTCCTCCACGGTGATCCCGCGCTTCCGCAGGCGAGCGACAACCCCTTGGATCACCGGTTCCGCCGCGTCCCCGGGTGCGGCATCTGACCACGATGGCCGGCGGCCCTTCGCCGTTCGCCCGTAGAGAGTGAACTGGCTTACCACTAGCACTGGAGCTCCACTGTCAACCACGCTGGTTTCGCCCTTGAGAATGCGCAGCTCGGCGATCTTGCGTGCCATCGTGTCCATCCGCTCCTCCAAGGATGGCCCGTCGGCAGGACCAGCTTCGGCGCCTGCCGTGACATCGTCACGAGATACACCAATGAGCGCTAGGATGCCGCCGGTGTCGGGACAGCTGATGGAACCGACAACGTCGCCTTCTACCGTGACGGAAGCTTCAGAAACGCGGGTGAGAACAGCACGCATGGACGGGGATACACAACCTTTCTTGTGGAGAAGTTTTCAGTACGCAATGAGGCTCCTGGGGATACAGCTAACGCGAACTACTTGGTCTACTCGGTGTTGCTAAAAGCTAGCAGCTCCGTGGGGATCAGCAGACCATGGCGGATGAGATCCACGATGGCAGGAAGCGCAGCACTCACCAGTGCGGTCTCATCAAAGCCTTGTGCGGCGGCGTAAAGCTCGATGGTTTCGCCGATGCTCAACCCATGTGGATTAAGCCCGGCGACGATAGCCGCGAGGTGCTCGTCGACATCATGCTGCCAGCGCGGACCGTCGGTCCGGCTCAAACGTAGCGCTTCGCGCTCAAAGCCCATGCCAAGCTCAGCATCTGGCAGGGCCACGTCCTCCCGAGCAACACTGGGGCGCAGCTGAACGTGCTTGGTCTCCAGCTCACCCGGCACCAAAGCGCGCAGCCATTCGACGCGCGCAAAATACTCTTCTATTTCTGGTCCGAGTGGACCAATGAGCGGCTGTGACATTGTCTCCGCCAGAATGTCCGAGGGCTCGTCGTCCCCAATACGCTGGATGGCTACGAAACCAAATCCGATGCCAGTGACCTCGTGCTCGCGGAAGTGTTCGAGCCAGCGGCGCGAACGCTCCCTTCCCTCAGGGCTGCGAACATCCACGGACTCATCGCTTAACCAGGTGGACACATACAGAGCAGGATCTGCCACGTCGCGTTGAATGATCCATGCGGCTACACCGGTGTCCGGTAACCACGAGGCAACCCGCTGTTGCCAGGACTCCTCGCCTTGATGAACCCACGCGGCGAGCACGTGCGCGGTTCCTCCAGGGGTGAGGTGTTCCACGGCTTGGGACACCACGAGCTCACTAGCACCATCGAGGTTGAGTCCGGAATCTCGGTACACATGGCCGACCTCAGGAAGGCCCACCACGAATGGAGGATTGGCCACGATGCGGTCGAAGCGCTCGTGTTGTACCGGCTCGAACCACGAACCCTGGCGCAGTTCGACCCGTTCCTTTGCGTCCGCTGCAGCAACGGTAGCGCGGGCGAGCTCAAGGGCTCGCTCATGGACATCAGTAGCGACGATGCGCTCTGCAGAATCCAGCTGCCCCAGGACCTGCACGCCAGAGCCTGTGCCCAGATCCAGCACCGATGACACCGGAGTAGTGGGAGTCGAATGAAGTAGGGAAAGGCTGGCAGAGCCGACACCCAAGACGTGCTCGGGACCAGGAACGTGGTCCACGAGGGAAGCATCAACATCGGAAAACACCACGCGATTCTTGCCCACGATGACGTGCGGCCGAATGTCGTATGCCACGTAGACAGTGCCGTGATCGTCGGTAAGCGCGACACCGCTGTCAAGCAATTGGGTGGCTAGGCGGGCACCGAGGACGTCGGAAAGCAGCGTGGCCGGCACGTGCTCGTGCAACACAAAGATGCGGATGAGGCGGTCGAGACGGGAGTCGCCGCTAGCACCCAGCGCCACGGCCTCGGGCTCCCCGCGATGTAGGGCTTCGGTGTACTCCGGCCCTAAGTGTCCCGCGATGCCGTCCGCGGTGAATCCCGCGTCAGCAAAGACACGGGCGAGGTCGGCCGCGACATCCGCGACGGGGTGCTCTGGGTTCATCTCCGGGCCAAAAGGAGAAGGCTGTTGTGTGCTCACAAAAGTGTCCTTACATTGCTTCGGGAGGTAAACGGTAAACGTCTAGTCTTCGTGGTCGATGGTGTTTTGCTTCGCCGTATCGTCGTGTGATGACGGCGCGCCGGGAAGCGCTCCATGGGACCGGCTTGTCAGTTGCTCGCGCTGGGCCTGCGCCATTTGCCGGGCCATAGCGGGCTTATAAACAGCCTTCTCGCGCTTGTCTTTCTTTTGACCCCGACCATTGCCAATGACCACAGCGATCCAGGGCAGTGGGAAGGTGACGGCCACGACGAGGGCAGCGGGGATCCACCACTGCCAAACATAAACCATGGCCCCGGCTATCAGGAGGGATGGAACGCGCAAAAACTGCAGTATGGAGTAGATGATCTCGCGGCGATGCCGGTCTTGACCGGGGGCGAGCTTGGCAGTCGTGATGAGGTGCGTCTCGCGGCCGAATCGGCGCCCGCGCCGCTGCCCCGAACGTGGGGTATGGCGGGGGTTATCGCGCGAGTTCGAAGGGGTCATGCCTACTAGCGTAGCTGCAGGACTCGCCAACTTCGATACCGATGCGGCATGATAGGGGGCGTGAGTACGACGACTAAGACTATTGAACGCCCTGATGTCCGCGAGGATACGTCGACCAACGACGACACCCCGAAGTTCTTCCACTACGTGAAGAAGAACCAGATCCTCGATTCCGCGGTCAACGGCAAGTACGTCGTTGCCCTGTGTGGAGAGACCTTCCCGGTGACCAAGCAAGCGAAGCCCGGCTCACCCGTGTGCCCAGACTGCGAGCGCATATATAAGAGCTTGCGCCGCCGTTAAGTCTGACGTCGACGCTCATCCTGCGTCGGCGTAAACCGAAGCGTACGAAAAACTTCACAAGAGCGGGATGTTGGGATAACTAGAGGGGGAAAGTCGCTGACCGTGTCTACTCAGACTCCAGCACAGAGATTTGCCAATAACGGTTCGCTGCGCGTATGGCAACGCGCGGCTTTGGATAAGTTCCTAGCCACCAAGCCGAAGGATTTCATGGCGGTGGCAACGCCAGGCGCAGGTAAGACCACCTTCGCCCTGCGGGTAGCCACAGAGCTCATGGCGGACCGCACCGTAGAGCGCGTCATCGTGGTGGTGCCCACCGAGCACCTCAAAGTGCAGTGGTCGGAATCCGCCTCCCGCGTAGGGCTAGCTCTCGACCCCAAGTTCACAAACTCCTCGGGAGTCAACCCCGCGATGGACGGTGTCGTGGTGACCTATGCGCAGGTGGGCATGCACCCGTACAAGCACCGCGCGGTTGCCTCAGCGCGGCGCACCCTGGTGATCCTTGATGAGATTCACCACGCCGGAGATGCCAAGAGCTGGGGCGATGGCGTGCGTGAGGCCTATGATGATGCGGAGCACCGCCTCGCACTGACTGGTACGCCCTTCCGCTCCGATGACTCGCAGATCCCCTTCGTGCGCTATGAGGAGGACGGGGAAGGCCACCTCGTATCCCGCTCTGATCACACGTATGGCTATGGCGATGCGCTTGCCGACGGTGTCGTGCGCCCCGTGGTCTTCCTCAGCTACTCCGGCGAATCCCGCTGGCGTGATAGCGCCGGTGAGGAACATGCGGCCCGTCTCGGCGATATTCTCAATCCGGAGCAGACAGCCCGCGCCTGGCGCACGGCCCTCGACCCGAAAGGCGAGTGGATCCCCACCGTCTTGCAGGCGGCGCACACGCGGCTGATGCAGATGCGCCGCAACATGCCGGATGCCGGCGGTCTGGTACTTGCTACCGACACGACAACCGCGCGCGCCTACGCCAAGATCCTCAAGCAGATCTCCAATACTCCAGTCTCCGTCATCCTCTCCGATGACCCAGGCTCCTCCGCGCGCATTGCGGAGTTCTCTGAATCCACCGACGAGTGGATGGTGGCCGTGCGCATGGTGTCGGAGGGCGTCGACGTTCCCCGCCTCGCCGTGGGCGTGTACGCCACCTCTGCCTCGACCCCGCTGTTTTTCGCTCAGGCCATCGGGCGTTTCGTGCGCTCCCGCATGCCCGGCGAGACGGCCTCCGTCTTCCTGCCCTCCGTGCCGGTGCTCTTGGGCCTTGCCGAGAACATGGAAAAGCAGCGCGACCACGTCCTGGGAGGGGAGAAGAACCCCGACAAGGAAGGCTGGGACGACGAGCTTCTGGAGGACGCTAACCAGAAGAAGACCGAGCCCGATATGCTCGAGCCTTCCTACGAGTCCCTCGGAGCGGAGGCAGAGTTTTCCGGGCTGCTTTATAACGGCTCGCAGTTCACGACGGGCAATATCACGGACGAAGAGGAAGACTTCCTTGGAATTCCCGGGCTTCTCGACGCCGACCAGGTCAAGGACCTTTTGCGCAAAAAGCAGTCCGAAGAGTTGGACCGCCGCGAGGCAGAAGAGAAGGCGCGCCGGGCTGCGGAAGCAGCAGAGGAACAACACCGCAAGCTCTACGGCACCCCACATGCACCCAAGCGTGGGGCAGAGGCGTCGGCAAGCGGTGCTGGTTCCCAGCCAGGTGTGGTGGATGAGATTTCCGCGCTGCGCAAAGAACTCAACACGGTGGTGTCTATCACCGCCCAACGCACCGGGCGCCCGCATGGTGCCATCCACACCGAAGCCCGCAAGGCCTGCGGTGGCCCGCCGACTGCGTTGTGCGACGCCGAGCAGCTGCGGGAGCGCATCGATTACCTGCGCAAGTGGTAGCCGGCGCGGCCGCGCTATCAACTAGTTGGTTGATGAGAAACTCAACCGGCTACGCGATGGAAACGCTGTGAGCGCGAAGCAGGATGGATAGCAGATGGTCTAAAGGCCAATCACCATCCTCGACGCAATCGCCACAGCAGCGTGGCTAGGAAGGAACACACAATGCAGTCCCTCTATAGAGCAGCCATCTTCTACCTTGTCATGGGGTTGAGCGCCGGCGTGTTCTACCGCGAGTTCACGCGCGCGAACGATTTCCCGGAGGGACAGTTCACCCAGCTAGGAGTGGCCCATACCCACCTCTTGGCGCTGGGGTTCATGATGTTCCTCATCTTCCTTGTGGTGGACAAGGTCTTCGCCGTGTCCCGCAACACGAAGCTTTTTAGCTCCTTCTTCTGGTCCTACAACATTGGCGTTGTGCTTACCGTTGGAATGCTCATCTGGCACGGTAGCTTAACTGTGCTGGGGGAGGAATCGACCGCGATGATCGCCGGAATCGCCGGCCTCGGACACATCTTCATCACGGTGGGTCTGGCACTCTTCCTCGTCGCATTTGGCCGCGCATTGAACGAGCCCGCTAACCCTGCCGCCGCAACTTCTGTGAGCGCCTAGCTATGCCCGCGGCTACAACAGAATCCAGCACGGTGGCACCGACCCGCCGTGACTGGATTAGCCTTGCGGTTTTATCGGTAGGGCTGGGTGTCATTGTTCTTGATGGCACTATCGTCGGCGTGGCATTGCCCGCCATCATCACGGACCTCAACCTGGATATCACCCAGGCACAGTGGGTCAACAGCCTCTACGCGGTAGTGCTGGCCGCACTGCTACTGTCCACAGGAAAAATCGCGGATAGTTGGGGCCGCAAACGAGCTTTCCTTCTCGGCCTCGCTGTATTCGTAGCAGGCAGCGTGTGGGCTGGTCTCTCCGAAACAGCGGGAATTCTCATCTCGGCACGTGCCGTGCAGGCAGTGGGCGCGGCTTTTATCATGCCCTCCACCCTGTCCACCGTGAACGCCGTATTCCGCGGGAAGTATCGTGCAGCCGCATTCGGCGTGTGGGGCGCCGTCATCTCAGGCGCTGCTGCCGTAGGCCCTTTAGCCGGCGGCGCGCTTACTCAGTGGGTGTCTTGGCACTGGATCTTTCTGGTCAACGTCCCCATCGGCCTTATCGTGGCCGGTGGAGCTGTCCTTACCGTCCGGGAAACCCGCAGCCCAGAGACTCGCCCTGGAGTCGACGTCGACGGCGCACAGTTGAGCGCGATTGCCTTTGGGGCCCTTGTTTTCGCCGTCATCGAGGGGCCCAGCCTTGGCTGGTGGACACCGCAAGCGGAGCTGACTGTGTTCGGGTGGACGTGGCCTACCACCGCGCCGGTATCCGCTGTGCCGGTGGCGCTGCTCATCGCCGCGGTCGGATTCACTTTGTTTATCCGTTGGGAGAAGCACCGCGAGAGAGTGCAGCGTTCCGCATTGCTGGATCTAGGACTCTTTTCCTACTCTACGTTTTCGTGGGGAAATACCACCGCCGGTGCGGTAGCCATCGGGGAGTTCGCCATCATCTTCGTCTTGCCGATATACCTCATTAATGCGTTGGGCTTAAGCGTAATGTCTGCCGGCCTTGTGCTCGCGGCGATGGCCGTCGGAGCCTTCATTTCAGGTGCAGCTGCACGCCACGTCGCTGGGCGCTTCGGCGCCCCTGGCACCGTACTCATCGGCCTGAGCCTCGAGGTCGTCGGTGCTCTCATACTCGCGTTAATTCTCGGTCCCGACACCAGCGGATGGCTCATCGCGCTGCCGCTTGTGATCTATGGAGTGGGCCTAGGATTCGCTTCTGCGCAGTTAACCGGAACCGTCTTGCGTGACATCCCCGTGGAAAACTCAGGCCAAGCTTCCGCGACACAGAGCACAGTTCGTCAAATTGGTTCTTCCCTGGGAACCGCGATTTCCGGTTCGGTCTTTTCCGTCTCGCTAGCGCTGTCTCTGCCGAAGGCGCTTAATACCATTGGCTTCGATGGTCCGGCTGCGGAAGGAATAGCGGAAGCAGCGCGTCAATCGGCTGGGTCGAGTATCGCTGGGCTGCGTGCGCAGGGTGCCGCCAGTCCCTTCGGAGAGGAGACTGCCGTGTTGGTCCGAGCACTCAGCGACGGTATGAGTGATGCAGCGCGTTGGTCATTGCTGACCGCAGTTGCGTTCTTAGGGCTCGGTTTTATTGGTGCGTTGCAGGTCCGCAAAGCAGCGCAGGGCTAAGCAAGGGGGCGTAGCCCACGGTGTTGGCGCAACGGTTTCAGCGAAACATCCAGCAGCGAAGGGTAGGCTCGGCAGCATTGTGAGAAGAGTGCTCTAGGCCAAAGACAACCTAAGGAGATGGATGATGAAAAAGCTCGTCAACTCGCCGGACAACGTAGTAGCCGAATCAGTAGAAGGCTTCGCGTTAGCCCACGGTGACATTGTGACTCGCAACACGGAACCGCTGTTTGTTGCCCGCGCACAGAAGAAAGAACACGGCAAGGTGGCTATTGTCTCCGGTGGTGGTTCTGGGCACGAGCCTTTGCACGCGGGTTTCGTTGGTTACGGCATGCTGGACGCGGCGGTGCCGGGCGCCATGTTTACGTCGCCTACACCGGATGCAATCCAAGCAGCCACCGAAGCGGTAAGTGCTGGGGCGGGCGTTCTTTACATCGTCAAGAACTATACCGGCGATGTTCTCAACTTTGATACGGCAGCCGAGCTGGCTGACTTCGATGATATTGAGGTCAGCCAGGTCATCGTCGACGATGATGTCGCGGTGGAGGATTCTACGTTTACCGCCGGACGCCGCGGCGTGGCAGGAACCTTGTTGGTAGAGAAGCTGGCAGGTGCCGCAGCCGAGCGCGGCGATGATCTTGCTGCGGTGACAGCGGTGGCTAAGAAGGTAGTGGAGAATACCGCGACCATGGGCGCGGCACTGAGCGCCTGCACGGTGCCGCACGTGGGCAAGCCCTCCTTCGACCTTGGGGAAGACGAAGTCGAACTCGGCGTGGGTATCCATGGCGAGCCGGGCCGCAAGGAAATTCCACTGGTTTCTGCCGATGACGTTACTGATCACCTACTCGACCCCGTCTTGGCAGATCTTAAGCTGAGCGAGGGGGAGCGCACCATCGTCGTCGTCAATGGCATGGGCGCCACCCCGGCCTCTGAGCTGTACGTGGTCTACCGCCGCGTGGCCCAGCGTCTCCAGCAGGCTGGCATCGCCATTGAGCGCTC
Organism: Corynebacterium sp. HMSC074H12; assembly: GCF_001813755.1. Taxonomy (NCBI): domain Bacteria; kingdom Bacillati; phylum Actinomycetota; class Actinomycetes; order Mycobacteriales; family Corynebacteriaceae; genus Corynebacterium; species Corynebacterium sp. HMSC074H12. The sequence goes on along the minus strand of NZ_KV813901.1, from coordinate 124,704 downwards.
CCTCGTGGGTAACTTCGTCACCAGCCTGGACATGGCTGGGTGCTCTGTTACCGTCATGCGAGCGGACGACGAGGACCTCGCGCTTTTCGACGCTCCCTGCCACACCTCCGCACTACGCCAAGGAATGTAACAATCTAACTATGACGAATTCTGAAACTCTTTCAAGCGCGTGGGCACAGGAATGGATGAAAAGCTGTGCCGAAGCCGCGCGTGAACACCGTGAGGAGCTCATCGAGCTCGACCGTGCCATCGGCGATAGCGACCATGGAGAAAACGTCGACCGTGGTTTCCGCGCCGTCGTCGACAAGGTTGCTGCGGATATCTCTTCGGATGACTCAACGGTCGCTGATGTACTCAAACTAACCGCGAAGACTCTCATGTCCACCGTCGGCGGAGCCTCCGGCCCATTGTTGGGCACCGCCTTCTTGCGTGCGGCGAAGGCCGCCGGCACCGGTGACATTGATGCTTCTACGACGGCTGCGCTTATTGAGGCCGCCCTCGAGGGAATCATGACCCGCGGCAAAGCAACGGAAGGGGAGAAGACCATGGTCGATGCTTGGGCGCCAGCGGCGCGCGCTGCCCGCGACGCCGCCGATGCCGCACAGAGCCCCGCCGAGGTCTTGCGCGCGGCTGCCGACGCGGCCGCAGCCGGCGCGGACGCTACTATCCCGATGGTTGCGACTAAGGGACGCGCTTCCTACCTGGGCGAGCGTTCTGCCGGGCACAAGGATCCGGGTGCCGCCTCCTCGGCGCTTTTCCTCGCTGCGGCTGCTGACGCCGCCGACACTACTGGGAAGGGGGCGTAGAGCATGGCACAGCCGCGCGTTGGACTCGTTCTCGTTTCGCATTCCGCGAAGCTCGCAGAAGGATTGGCTGAGCTCGCCGCCCAGATGGCCGCTGATGTCACCATCCTTCCTGCAGGTGGCTTGGAAGACGGCAGTATCGGAACGTCCTATGACTTCATCGAAGGCGCTATCAGCCACGCCATAGGTCAAGGTCTCAGCGTTGTTGTGCTCACGGACTTGGGCTCGGCAACGATGACCGTCGAATCGGTTCTGGAGTTTCTGGACGAAGAGCAAGCACTGTTCGTTGATGCCCCACTGGTCGAGGCCACTATCGCTGCGGCAACCGCCGCCCAGCAAGGCGATGATCTGGGGGCAGTTGCTGACGCCGCTAGACGAGCTATCGAGGCTTTCACTCCTCAGCAGCCTGCTGATCCCGGGACTGTGCGCGAGCAAGACCAAGAGGAAGATCCACATCGATACTCGCTGACTGTGACCATTGCCGATGAAGCAGGACTACATGCTCGTCCCGCGTCCAAGATCGCTGAAATGGCGGCTGAAGCAGAGGGCGATATCGTCCTTACCTATAACGGTGAGGCAGTAGAGGCAGACTCCGCGATGATGCTGATGTCGCTCGGTGCTTGCCAGGGCGCATCGGTGACCATTAGCGGAGATATCTCCGATAAGGAAGTCATCGACCGGATTGCCACGGCCATCGAGCTGGGGCTCGACGGTTAGAAGCGTGCGGGCACTGTCCCCCGTACGGAAGGACGCTCCCACTGCCTTCGAATAGGGTAAAAGGCAGCGTCCTAGTTGAGTTCTCTTGAAAGCGGGGAATCCATGAACCAGCCCGATTACGTACAGGCTTATCCGAATACTTCCCCTTACTCCTCTGCGGGGTCGTACACGTCTCCGATAGAACACCCTTCCACGCCGAATCCCCTCGCGCCGTGGGTACTGGGGCTGGCGGTGCTTCCGCCACTCGTCATCATCGTGCTGACGCTCTTGTGGGGTGCAGTGGGATTCTTGTCGTCGATGCTGACGATCTTTACCGGTTGGTGCGCGGTGGGGCTGGGGATCGTGGCGCTCATCCTCGGATCAGGGCGAAGCCCGGAGCATAGGCGAACCGGCATCACAGTGTCCGGGATGATCATCGGATTCTGTTGGAGTTGTATCGCACCGTTCGTTCCCATGGCCATGATGGTGGTCATGGGACTCAATCCCTAGAGCCGCTAGGAACCCCAGAGCCCTGGAACATACAGAAAGAAAAGTGGCGGCGAGGAAATCTTTCCTCGCCGCCATTGTCGTGTCCGCGGGCTTAGTCGAGATAGTCTCGCAGCACCTGGGAGCGCGAAGGGTGGCGCAGCTTGGACATGGTCTTGGACTCGATCTGGCGAATACGTTCGCGGGTGACACCATAGACTTGGCCGATTTCGTCTAAAGTGCGCGGCATGCCATCGGTGAGGCCGAAGCGCAGGCGAACCACGCCGGCTTCACGTTCAGACAGGGTCGTGAGCACGTCCTGCAGCTGGTCTTGCAGCAAGGTGAAGGAGACCGCGTCGACAGCAATGACAGCCTCGGAGTCCTCGATGAAGTCACCCAGCTGGGAGTCACCCTCATCACCGATGGTCTGGTCCAAGGAGATGGGTTCACGAGCGTACTGCTGGATTTCCAGCACCTTTTCCTCGGTGATGTCCATTTCCTTCGCCAGCTCCAGCGGCGTGGGCTCGCGGCCCAAATCCTGCAGCAGCTCTCGCTGGATGCGGCCCAGCTTGTTGATGACCTCGACCATGTGCACAGGAATGCGGATGGTGCGTGCTTGGTCTGCCATCGCGCGGGTAATAGCCTGACGGATCCACCAGGTGGCATACGTGGAGAACTTGTAGCCCTTGGTGTAGTCAAACTTCTCAACAGCACGGATGAGACCCAAGTTGCCCTCCTGGATGAGATCCAAGAAGGCCATGCCGCGGCCGGTGTAGCGCTTGGCCAAGGACACCACGAGACGCAGGTTTGCCTCGAGAAGGTGGTTCTTCGCCTTGCGGCCATCACGAGCGATGGCACGCATGTCACGCTTTTCCATGGGGGAAAGCTTGGCGGCCTTGTCGCCTTCGGCACGGGCCTTTTCCATCTCATCCATGCGGTACTGAGCGTAGAGGCCAGCCTCGATTCGCTTGGCGAGGGAGACCTCTTGCTCGGCATTGAGCAGGGCGACCTTACCGATTTGCTTCAGGTAGGCGCGGACAGAGTCTGCCGACGCGGTCAGCTCCGCATCTTTGCGGGCTTGGCGCAGGGCTGCGGACTCATCCTCGTCCCAGACCGAGGAACCATCGTCCTCGTCCTCATCAGCGTCGTCGCCCTCGAGGTCATCATCGTCGTCGCCGAACTCGTCTTCATCATCCATCTCGGCGTTGTCCGGATCGAAATCGATATCGGCATCGTCAGTGGTGTCGGCGTCCAACTCGTCGGTCTGATCCTCGGCGAGATCCTCGGAAGACTTGGCAGCTTCAGGCGACGTTGCCTTTGTGGCTGCTGACTTACGCACAGTCTTCTTGGCCGCCTTTTTTGTGGCCTTTTGTGCAGACTTGCGGGTGGTCTTCTTTGTTGCCTTCTTGGCCGTCTTTTTAGCCGTTTTCTTGGCTGTCTTTTTGGCTGTCTTTTTCGCGGTTTTCTTGGCCGTTTTCTTAGCGGTCTTTTTTGCCGTCTTTTTGGCGGTCTTCTGTGCAGGTGCAGATGCCTCGGAGGTGCTCTCGCCCGCGCCGAGTACCTGGTCTGAAGAATCAGTGGCTGCCACGTACGCCCTTTCGACTTGCTCTCTGAGTGGAAACTATGGGGACGCGCAAGTTAGTCGCGACTAGTCCCCGATGCTAGCCCGCCTCCGAGATGAGCAGGGGAGGCGCGCCGCTGGATATTGGATAATCGACAGCCCAGTATAGATCATTTCTTGCACTAGGCGGTGACTGGGGTCAACTCGGAAATGCTGGCCCCCGGTTGCCTTATGGGCGAATACCTTCTTGTGCTGCCATGGCTGCGCCTACTATACCGGCGCGATTGCGAAGCTGAGCTGCAACGACGGGCGTTTCGATGCGGAGGTGCTCTCCCCACTTGTCAAACTTGCGGGAAATTCCTCCGCCGATGACGAAGGCTGAAGGGTTAAACAGGGCCTCATACTCGTGGAGTACGCGGTTGACGCGCTTCGCCCACTGCTTGGTTTTGAGCCCCTCGCGGTCCTTGACGGCTGAAGAAGCTTGGTGCTCCGCCTCCTTCTCGCCAACGATGAGGTGCCCAATCTCCGTATTGGGGAAAAGCTGGCCATCTAGCAGGAAAGCGGAACCAATACCAGTGCCCAAAGTGAGGAAGATGACGGGGCCGGAGCGCGCAATCTCGTCGCCATAAGCCACCTCGGCGAGGCCGGCCGCGTCGGCGTCGTTAAGCACGGTAAAAGGAACGTCGAGGTATGAGCTCAACAATTCCTGTGCATCCGTGCCGATCCAGGATTTATCAATGTTTGCCGCGCTGCGGATTACCTGGTCCTTTACCACCGCTGGCATGGTAATGCCGACGGGACCGTCCCAGTTCTTCTCTTCGATGATCTGGGCAATCACCTTGGCGACGGCGTCCGGCGTTGCGGGCTGGGGAGTAGCAATCTTGAGGCGGTCACCAACGAACTCTCCCGTTGCGAGGCCGACTTCGGCACCCTTGATGCCAGAGCCTCCAACATCGATGCCGAAGGCGTGGCCTTCGTGCTGCGGGCTCGGTTTCGTGTCCTGGTGCTGTGATTCATGGGCGGTCATACCGACAGTCTATGTGGACCCGCGCGATGATGCGGCATGATCCGAGGGATGAAAAGGGCAGTAGCGGTAGTGCCGTGCGGTTTGCGGTGCGTGACGCGCTTTTTGGGCTGGCGGTAGGCACAGACTGTGATGAAATTCTTGCGGCCCGCTATAGAGCTGGAATCAGCAGGTCACAGGGGTGAAGGAGGCGTAATAGGGGGTAGGATAGTGCAGGGTTTGGTGCCCCCACGGCGGGGCGAGTGTGACACAGAGGCCAGTCTGGTTTAGGATGCCGTCGATAAATACACATACCTATCGATCTGACTCACAGGGGCAAGCATTATGGCCACGGATTATGACGCACCGCGTCGCCGCGCTGAAGACGACCTCGAGGCCGATTCCCTCGAGGGCCTGAAGGCGGCTGAAAACGATAACAATGGCATGGATGACGATGGAGAAATCGTCGAGGCCTTCGAACCGCCGTCAGTGGACCTGACCGGTGAAGAGCTCAACGTCACCGTCGTTCCGCGCAAAGAAAACGAGTTCACCTGCTCTGTATGTTTCTTGGTGCAGTCCAACAAGCGCCTTGACCATGAAGAGGACGGCGAGCCAATCTGCATGGACTGCGCCTAGTAGGCCAGTTTCACCGAGGCGTGGCTGAGGCCTTAATTCAAGCCTTAATTGCTGCGCCTTGTAGCTGCTGCGGCCTGCTCGGGGACAAAGGCTGCGAGGAGTTTTTCGGGGTTGGTGGATCCGATGAGCCAGTAGGGCGTTGGATCTTCGGGGTCATCGAGGACGAGCATGACGTGTTCGGGTACCCAGCCGTGTGTGACGAGGAAGGCAGCCGGATCGAGCTGTGGACCGAGCGCGTTGCGGCGGGCAGTGGCCGGCACCGCGGTACTGCGGGCGACAACATCGTTCGGCAGCTGCGCGTCCTTGACGGTGAGCCACCGTGTGCCGTCGGCATCCTGTTCCACCTGCACCACCGTGTTGGACCATGTCAGCAGGACCCACGCGGCGATGGCACTGAGCAGGATGGCGGGGACGATGACCCACATGATTCCACGGTTGAGGCTGACTGTGGCGGTGGAGATCGCGACAACAAAGGCCGCCATCAGCCACCAGTACCACGGCACCCATTGGCGCTCACGGTAGAGGATCACTGGGGAAGCGGCTGGTGCCGAGGGAGAAGCAGACGAAGAACTCGAAGTCATGACCTTCGAGTCTAGCCGTCGGGGCAGGGGAGAGCCCAACACGCAGAGTAGGCGCGGCTGCCAGGCTGACGCGGCTTCCAGCCCTGACGGTTGGGGATGGAGGGGACAAGGTAGGCTGGGCCCCGTGAATGAGCAACACCCTCTCGTAGATCCGGTTAGTCCCTTCGGCGACATTCAGGTCAAGCGTCTTGATAAGGAGCTTCCGCTGCCGCATCGCGCTCACGGCGGCGATGCGGGCGCGGATCTCTACGCTGCTCACGACGTTATTTTGCGGCCCGGCGAGCGCGCTCTTGTCGGTACGGGCATTGCCCTTGCCCTGCCGATGGGCACGGTAGGCTTGGTCCACCCGCGCTCGGGCCTGGCGGCCAAGCACGGCATTTCCGTCGTGAATACACCCGGCACCATTGACGCCGAGTATCGCGGTGAGATTAAAGTATGCCTCATTAATCACGACCCAGAGGAGACCTTTGAGGTCACGCGGGGAATGCGTATCGCGCAGTTGATTGTCCAACGCGTGGAGCTGGTGGGCTTCCAGGAAGTCGAGGAACTTGATGACACCGCTCGTGGCGACGGCGGGTATGGATCAACCGGCGTTAACTAAGTTCAACAAAGCAGACACGGAATGAGGAAGGCTTAAACTATGGCGATGTGGCCCTTTGGAAAAAAGAAGAAGAACTCTGCCGTCCACCAAGAAGAGGTGGCTACCGAGGCCGTGGCCGAGGACACCACCGCAGTGAACCCGGCAGCGGAGAACGCAAACGATGGCGCCGCTGAGGCCGCTCCCGAGCCAACCGCGGGTCTTGTCCGTGAGGATGAAGATGATACTCAGGCTTCTCTAGCCGTGAAGGCTGTGGCTCACGATGCCATCAACGGCGACATGGGTCCCTACGATGGGGATAATGTCGACATCGCTGAGTTTAACTTTGAGGACTTCTCCGTAGGCCTGTTGGATCTGGGCTCACTGCGCATCCCGCTGCCGAAGGGCTCACAGGTCCAGGTGGAGATGGGCCAGGAAGGCCCGCGCATGCTCCACATTCTCACCCCACACGGCCGCATGACCCCAGTGGCCTTTGCCGCGCCGCGCACGCCGGGGCAGTGGGCGGAGTCTGCGGAGGACATCATCAAAGGCTTGGAAGCCGATGGTTTCGCTGCCCACCCGGAGGATGGCCCGTGGGGTTCTGAGATCGTTGGCAGCAGCGAGAAAGGCGGCATACGCATCATTGGTGTAGAGGGGCCGCGGTGGATGTACCGCCTGACCCTGGCCGCACCTGCCGGCAAGGAAGAGGAATTGGCGCAGCTAGGGCGCGAAGTCGTTGCCCGCACCTTTGTCTACCGCGGTGAGGATCCCATCCTGGCTGGCAGCTCCCTGCCTGTCACGCTTCCGCAGCAGCTGGCTGAGCAAGTTCAGCAGGCGCTGAAGGAACGTCAGCAGCAGGCCGCGCAGGCAGCCAGCGCGGATAGTGCAGCGCCAGCGGACACGGCCACGGAAACAGAAAAGACCGCGGAGTCCCAGGCCCGCGAGCAGTTGCGCGACCTCGAAGACAACGAGAACAAGTAGCGCACTTCAGCCTGCCGGCCAGACCCCTCCGGCACTACCGAAAAGGACCCCTTAAGCACGTGACCAGCCCTACTCCCGAAGAGCGCGAGCCTTACCGCCCCCCGGCGTCTGCGCATGACCCCGATACCACCGAGCGCGCTACTGAACCTGCCCCTGAGCCATCCTCGAATCCTGGCGCCGACATGGCGGCAGGACAAGCGACGGTGTCGCCAGAAGCTGATCCGGAGCCGTCGTTGCTCGACCAGATGGGTGGGCTGACCGGGCTCGTGTCTGCGACCCTGCCCGTGCTGGTTCTCATCCCGGTCAACAACGTCTGGGGGTTGGGGCCGGCGCTTGTTGCGGCACTGGGCGTGGCGCTGGCTATCAGCCTGTGGCGCCTTGCCCGCAAGGAAACCCTGCAACCAGCTTTTTCTGGTCTGCTGGGCGTGGCCATCTGCGCCGGAATCGCGTGGTTTACCGGGGATGCCAAAGGCTATTTCCTCTACGGAATTTGGATGTCGCTCGTGCTGTTCATCGTCGCGATCGTTTCCATTATTCTGCGCTGGCCGCTTGTCGGCGTGGTATGGAAAGGCCTCAACGGTGAGGACATGGGGTGGCGCACAGTGCCACGGGCGCGACGCTCCTATGCCTATGCCACCGCCGGGTGGGCGACGGTGTTCATCGCCCGTTTTGCGGTGCAACGCGCGCTCTACGATGCCGATGCCACCACAACGCTTGGTATCGTCCGCATTCTCATGGGCTGGCCGTTAACGGGTATTGTCACCCTCCTCACTATCTGGATGGTGCGCCGCGCGAATGCCGCCGTGGAGGAAGCACAGGGCAGCGACAACTCTAAGGAGAAGATCCATGACCGCGACTGATCACAACTTTGCGAAAGATCAGAGCGCCGCTGCCGGAAGCCTGAGCAAAGGGCAGTCATTCGACACCACCATCGAACGTATGGGGCACGGCGGTGTCGGAATCGGGGCGGCCCCCGACGGGCGCGTGTGCTTCGTCCCGGGTGCCTTCCCCGGCGACCATGTCACGGTGACTGCGACCAAGGTGAAGAAGTCCTTTGTGGAAGCCGCGCTGAGTTCCGTCGTACAACCTGGGCCCTACCGTGTCGAATCTGCGTGCCCGGCCGCGCAGCGTGGCGCCGGCTGTTGTGACTTCGCTGAGCTCGATCCCGCGGCGGAGCCAGACATCAAGGTCGCAGTCTTGCTCGATCAGCTGCGCCGCGTGGCTCACATCGAGGATGCTCCCGACGTCGAGACCATCGATGTGGCACCGCATCGCGGGTGGCGTACGCGAGTGCGGTTGGGCGTCGACAAGCAGGGCCGTGCTGGTCTGCGCAAGCGTGGCTCCACGGAGCTCGTCACCGACGTTGCGTGCAGCCAGCTGATTCCGGGGCTCGTCGACGGCCTAGTGGGGCCTGATGCCCGTACCTTTAATCCAGGTGCAGAGGTAATCGCGGTCATGGATAGCGACGGCAATAGGCACGTCGTGGAAACCCGGAAGGCGCCGCGGGGGCGGCGAATCGAGACCATTCGAGAGGTCATCGAGGCGCCAACTGAGAACGTGGTGCAGCGTGCTGACGGCCACGAGTTCCGCTTCCCGCCCACCGCTTTTTGGCAGGCGCACGTCGGAGCACCGGACGTTTACACCAGCCTTGCACGCGAGTGGCTCGGCGCAGAAGGCCACGGGAACGGCGGTGAACCTGAGGCAGCGGACGAGTCCGCTGTACATGCAGTGGCCTGGGATCTGTATGGCGGCGTTGGCCTGTTCGTTCCCGCGCTCGCAGAGGTCACCGCACCCCAGGGCGGGCACACGACCGTGTATTCCGTCGATTATTCGCCCGCAGCAGCGGCGCCGCAGCCGGGGCTCGCAGGTATTGACGTGCACTTCCGCACCGCCAAGGTGGAGCAGGTGGCCAGCCAGCTTCCGCAGCCGGCGTCGGTGATTTTGGATCCGCCGCGTACCGGTGCTGGCAACGACGTGGTGGCCGCTGTCGCCGCGGCAAAGCCGCAACGCATCCTGCATATCGGTTGCGATCCTGCTACGTTCGCCCGGGACTTGGCTGCTTGGTCGGAGCATGGTTACCGCGCGAAGCGCCTCGCCATGGTGAATGCTTTCCCCGGGACACATCACTTTGAAACCCTGGCACTCCTGGTTCCACTGGCCTAGGGCGCACAGGGGGTGCCGCGGGAGTGGTCGGGCAATGATTGACGCGTCACGCGTGTCAACGGGTACGGTGGTAAAGAAGAAAACGATCGATGAAGGGGTTTAAGGCAAGCTCTATGGGCATTCTGGATTCCATTCACTCACCAGGCGATCTTAAAGCCCTGAGCAAGACGCAACTGGTTGAGCTCGCGGCGGAAATCCGTCAGCGCCTTATTGAGAAGGTGTCCGCTACAGGCGGCCACCTAGGCCCTAACCTGGGCGTCGTGGAGCTCACCGTGGCGATCCATCGGGTCTTCGATTCCCCGCGGGATCCCATCGTCTTCGACACGTCACACCAGTCCTACGTGCATAAAATGCTCACGGGCCGCGCCTCCCAATTCGATACGCTGCGTCAGAAGGGCGGTTTGTCCGGCTACACGGACCGCGCAGAGTCAGAACACGACTGGACCGAATCCTCCCACGCCTCGGCAGCGCTATCCACGGTGGACGGGCTCTCCAAGGCTTTCAAGATTCGGGGTGAATCCCACCGCAATGCCGTGGCGGTCGTGGGCGATGGCGCCCTTACCGGCGGCATGTGCTGGGAAGCCCTCAACAACATTTCTGCCGACAAGGACCGCAACGTTGTCATCATCGTTAATGACAACGGGCGTTCCTATTCGCCGACGATCGGCGGCCTCTCAGAGAACCTGGGGCGCATTCGTGCGCAGCACGGATACGACGAGTTCATGGCGCTGGGCAAGAAGCGCCTCAAGTCCATGGGTTGGGTAGGCGAGCGCACCTTTGATGCATTGCACGCGGTCAAGGAGGGTGTGAAGTCGACCGTCATGCCCACGGAGATGTTCCCGGAGCTGGGCATCAAATACATTGGCCCGATTAACGGCCACGATATTGAGGCAGTTGTGCGGGCGCTGAGCTACGCCCGCGACTATGACGGTCCCATCATCGTGCACACGGTCACCGAGAAGGGGCATGGCTTTGCTCCTGCGGTCAACGAGCCGAAGGACCAGATGCACTCCACCGGCGCCATCGACCCGGTCACCGGTGTATCTAAGGGACAGAAGCAACCGGGGTGGACCGCGGCGTTCTCGGAAGAATTGATCAAGGCGGGCCACGCCCGCGAGGACATCGTTGCCATTACTGCCGCCATGGCTGGGCCGACGGGGCTAACCCCCTTCCAAGAGGAGTTCCCGGAGCGCTTTTTTGATGTCGGCATCGCTGAGCAGCATGCCATGGCTTCTGCATCCGGTCTGGCGCTGGCCGGGATGCACCCGGTGGTGGCGGTGTACTCTACGTTCCTCAACCGTGCGGTGGACCAAGTCATCATGGACATTGCGCTGCTCAAGCTGCCAGTGACCATTGTCCTCGACCGCGCCGGTGTCACGGGCTCTGATGGCGCTTCACACAACGGTGTGTGGGATATGGCGCTCATGAGCATCGTCCCCGGCATGCGCATCGCCGCCCCGCGCGATGGTGCCCGCCTGCGGGAACTCTTTAACGAAGCCATCGCAATCGAGGATGGCCCGACCGTGGTGCGCTTCCCCAAGGGCAACCTCCTTGATGACCGCGACGAACTCAAGCGGCTCGATGACGGGGTAGACATCCTGAGCTATTCCGATGCTGCTGCCGCTACGGAGGAGGCTACTGATGTGCTTATCGTCGCCATCGGTGCCATGAGCGCGCGTTCCCTGGGTGCAGCTGAGCTGCTCGAAGCCCAAGGCTTCAACGTGACCGTCGTGGACCCGCGCTGGCCGGTACCGGTACCGCAATCCATCATCGCGTTGGCGGCCGATCACGATCTCGTGGTGACGGTGGAGGATGGCATCCTGCGGGGCGGTGTGGGGTCCATGGTGGCCGAGGCCCTCGACGCCGCCGATGTGGACACTCCAGTACACAGGCTCGGCGTACCCGGCTGCTTCCCCAAGCATGCCAGCCGTGGAGAAATCCTCGAGGACTTTGGCTTGACCCCGGAAGGCATCGCGAACTCAGTACGTGAGTGGGTAGCTGCACGCGATGCTGAGGAGTCTGCTAAGAGCGCGGGGGAGTAGGGCGCATCCGGGCTAACCCGCGCTGCAGGAGCGGCGTGGCCAGCTCGACTTGCCAGTCGCGCGCGCCCTGGGAGCGCAGGAAATCGGGGATATCGGCATCTTCCGCGATCTCCCCCGCGACGCCGCCTTCTGGCCCGAACGCTGCCCACACCGCTGTACGTATCAGACTGGGTTTGAGGATCAGCTCGTAGCTCATGCGCAGTTCGTCACCGAGGTCCTCGAAGTCATGGCGGATCTCGCAGTAGAGCTGCCACAGCTCGGGAAAATCCCGGTTAAATACTGATTTGGAGGGCACCGGGCGGGGGCTGCGCAGTGGCTTTGGCCACTCCTGGCGCGGGCTGTCCAGCGCAGTCGTGACGGCATCGAGCCAGCGCAACGTAGCCCCACCGCGGCGGCGGGGGAACCCTTTAATCTGATTGATGTCGTGCGGGGTGCGAGGCACGCGGCGCGCTATGTCCACGAGCACGCGGTGCGGCAGCACCCGGTTGGGGGCGATGTCCTGGGAACGTGCGATGGATTCACGGCGTTGCCACAACTCGCGAGCCACGGCGAGCTGTTCGCGTGTGCGTAGCGAAGACACACCTTTCAGCTCCCGCCATGTTCGAGGCTCAGGGCCGGTAATCCCGGCGTGCTCGTCGACGATCCGGTCGAATTCTTCAAAGGCCCAGTCGAGTTTGTCTTCTTCCGCAAGGATGTCGCGCAACGTCACAGCAAGCTCGTTGAGCAGCTCCACGTCGAGCGCCGCGTAGTTGCGCCATGTCCGGGGAATGGGGGTTTGGGACCAATCGGAATCCCCGTAACCTTTTTCCAGTTCGACGTCGAACAGCTCCAGCACCATCGCCCCCAGGTTGGGATGTGCAAAACCGGCGAAGCGGGCGGCGAGTTCGGTATCGAACAGTGTTCCGGGGTGTAGCCCCAGCCAGGCCAGACAGGGAAGATCGGAAGGAGCGGCGTGGACTACCCAGTCCTGACCGTTGAGCACCGGCGCTAGCGCGGAACTCAGTTCATGCCGACGATTCTCCGGGGCAAACAAAAGCGTGCCTGCGCCTTCCCGGCGAATTTGCACTAGAAAGGCGCGGTCATCGAAGCGGTAGGCCGACGCGCGTTCGGTATCAATGGCGAAGGGTCCAGTCCCCGCGGCCAGGCGCGCGGCACCCGCCTGGAACTCACGGGGAGAAAGCAGGACTTTCGGCGTGCCGTCGACGGGGACCTGGCGCAGTTCGCTCATGTTAGCGCCCGAGCTCGGTGACGCCTTCGGGCGGCAGGCCTGCGACGAGAGAAAGCACCTGTGCAAAAGCCTCGACGTGTGGGGCAAGATCCAGGTCGGCTGCGGTCCAGGACGCGCGCATTTCCAACTGATAGGCGCGCGGCGGGCCACCGATCTCGCCAAAGCGCACCGAGGCAGTCGAGGTGACAGTACCTCCGAGGTTGGTGTGTGTTGCCTCGCGCACGTCGAGTGATTCGGTGAGCCACTCCCAGGCGACGTCGGGAAGCAGCGGGTCCCCGGCTACGGCATCCTCTAAGTCTGCCTGGATGTAGGCCACCAGGCGCATCGCACCTTCCCAGGCTTCCTCAGCGCCTGGGTCGTGCAACAGGATAAGGCGGCCGAAGGCATCACCCTCAGAGTCGGTGGGGATAGCCTCCTCCTGCTCGTGACGCTCAACCTCCAGGCCAATGGCATGGCTGAACGGGGCCAGTCGCTGCGGGGGTCGGATGGTGCCCAAGGTGATTTCTGGGCGCAGCTGCGCAGCGTGGAGGGACTCGACGGCCTCCGTGAAGGCAGCCGGAGTGCTCGGTTCTGCGGGGCGCGATTCGGCGGGAGAGGCGGCGGCGCGATCGTGCAGGTTGGTCGGTGCCCCTGCAAGGTTGCGCGAAGAAACGTCGGAATTGCTCACGGGGTTCAAGGTATAAGCTCCGCCCGTGTGGCGGTGGAAGGCGCGCCGAAAGGCTAGTGGCGCGCGAGGGCGTCTCCAACTTATGATGGATAAGAAACTTTGTCGGTTGAAAAAGGAGAGAGGCATGTCGAAGGTCAACTTCGCCGAGCTCAACAAGGTCCAGCGCTACTCGCAGCACGCGGTGTTCCAGGTCATCCCGGGGGCGCTGGGCACTGAGCGCGAGGAGATCGTCGCGCAGGCGCAGAAGTTCTTCTCTGAGCTCGAGGAAGCAGGCGTGGTTACCGTGCGCGGTATCTACGATCTGTCCGGAATGCGGGAGAGCGCTGACTTCATGATCTGGTGGCACGCTGAGGAATTCGCCGACATCCAGAAGGCCTTCGCGGACTTCCGCCGCGAGACCGTCCTGGGCCAGGTCTCTGAGGTGACGTGGGTAGGAAACGCCTTGCACCGCCCGGCGGAGTTCAACAAGTCCCACCTGCCGTCCTTCATCATGGGCGAGGAGCCCGGTGAGTGGATTTCCGTCTACCCCTTCGTGCGCTCTTACGACTGGTACACCATGGACGAGGAAAAGCGCCGCCGCATCCTCATGGAGCACGGCATGCAGGCGCGTGATTATCCGGACGTGCGCGCGAACACCGTGCCGGCCTTCGCGCTGGGTGACTACGAGTGGATCCTGGCCTTTGAGGCCCCGGAGCTGCACCGCATCGTGGATCTGATGTACCTCATGCGCTACACCGAGGCGCGCCACCACGTGCGCGAGGAGATTCCCTTCCACACCGGTCGCCGCGTGAAGGATGTGGCTGAGCTCATCGCGATTTTGCCTTAAAGGGTCGTTATAGCGCCGGAAGCCGGTTGAGGGTTTAGTCCTCGACCGGCTTTTCTTCTAGGTTGAGGCAGATGGAATTGATGCAGTAGCGCAGGTCCGTCGGCGTATCGTATCCCTCGCCTTCGAAGACGTGGCCTAGGTGGGACTCGCAGTTGGCGCACAGCACTTCAATGCGGCGCATGCCCAGTGAATTGTCCTCGCGCTCAATGACGGCGTTGCCAGCCAAAGGGGAGAAGAAGGACGGCCATCCGCAGTGCGATTCAAACTTTTCCGTGGAGCGGAAGAGCTCGGCGCCGCAGGCTCGGCAGGAGTACACGCCTTCGGTGGTGGTGTTGGTGTATTCGCCGACGTGCGGTGCCTCGGTGCCGGCCTCACGCAGGACGTGGTACTCCTCAGGACTCAGGCGCTGGCGCCATTCGGTATCGGCAATGAGCTTGAAATCAGTCATGCGGGAATCTTATCGCTCGACTGAGCTTGCCGGCTAGCCCCTCGTTCCGCGCTCCACCAGCCGGCCACGGAGGCAGCGGTCACGACGATGAGCAGGCCCCACCCGATGGTGGCGATGAACACGCTCATCCAGTGCGCGGCGGTGGGCATGCTGGACGACGTCCACTCGAGCGGCGCCAAGAATAAAAATGCGGCCAACCATGCTCCCCACGTGTGGAAGACCGAGCGGCCCAGCACCACCGTAAACAGCATTGGGATAAGCCACATGGAGTAGTATTGCTGTCCCAAGGAGGAAAGGAAGAAGATCCCGACCATGATGGCACCACTTGTGCTCAGCGCCCAGAAGGTCGGCTCGCTGTCGCGCCAGCGCAGCAGACCGAGGATCGCCACTGCGGCTAGCGCCGCGAAAAGGATCCAGATGGGGTAGTAGATGACGCCGGGGAGATCGAAGTAAGCGCGCACGCCCGGCCATGAGGCGTTGGCGTAGTCGCGCGTGGTGGACAGGTAAGGAAGAAGGTTGGCGCGGAAGCCTTCCGCGCCCGGAACGAACGGCCATGCAGCAACGTTGCTCCCCAGCGGTATAGCCACGCCCAAACCTAAGGTGAGCCAGCGCTTGCGCACCAAGGCGAGGAAGAGCAGCGGGGCAAATTGCGGCTTAACCAGAATCGCCAGACCGATGCAGAGTCCAGCGGCCCATCCGTGTTTATCCAACAAAGCCAGGAACGCCACCATCGCGAGCAGCAACAAGCCATTGATGTTGGTAAAGACCAACGTGTTGATGACTGATTCGGTAGCGAAGGCTGCGGCGATGCTGACCGGCCACAGCGGGCCCCGCAGGCTGTGACCTACGAAGCGGGTCAGCAGGGCCAAGGCAGCGACGATGGCAGCGGCGTTGGCCAGAATGAAGGCGATGCGCGCGTGTTCCTCAGACACGAGTCCTAAGGGAGACAGCAGGACGGTGGCCCCTGGGTTATACAGGTAGAGCGGTTCCACGAAGGAATAGTTCTGTTCATAAACCGGGTGGCCTTCCCACAACCTCCGGATCGCGCGGTAGACGGTGCCGAAGTCATCAGTCACCGAGCCGTTAACAGCGAGCACGAACACGCGGTGAAGGACTAAAACGATGGCGGCGGGCCAGGCGGCGGCCGTCCACAGTCGCGCGGAAGCTGGGGATGAGGGAGCCGGAGAAGTCACGGCAGCAAAGTTTACGGGGTTTGTGCGCGCCGGTAGCGCAGAAACACCGTGCTGTCGACGGTGTCGACGTTCTCCAGCTCGAGCTTGAGCGCGGGGGAGGTGGCCTCGCCGTCGACGACGGGCTTTTCGACGGAAGGGGAAAGGTGCGGATCGAGCGTCAGATAAAGCTGGTCGACGAGGCCTTCTGCGATAAAGGCGGAATAAACGGATGGGCCACCTTCGCAACTGATGCGGCGCGCGCCTAGAGCGTGAAGAGCTGAAACAGCCTCGCTCATGGTTCCGGTACCTGTGCTGATGACTTCGGCACCGGCGTCGGCCAAGCGCCGTGCCTCGGGCGAAGACGCGCGCTCTGCCGGGGTAAGCACGATGGGGCCTGCTGCAATGAAATCCTCGAAACCGGCAAAATCGAGGGAGTGGCTAAGCACGGCGAGGCGCGTGCTTGTCGACGGCCCATATTCCTCCGCCTTCACCGTGGCTGAGCCGACGACGGCAATATCGGACCACTCGCGTAAAGCCGCCAAGAGCTCGGCGTCAGTGTCGTTACCCATGGGACCGGAAGTGCCATCGATGGTGGCGGAGCCGTGGAGCGTACTCACCGCAATCAAGCGGATTCCTTCTCGGTCTGGCCCCAGTAGGCGTTCTATCAGCGCAGTGTCACTCATGGCGCCCCACGGTACCGCAAAGGGTGGCTACTGCCTGGGGAAGTGGATCTCATGCCATTAGGCGCGCTGGAGCCGCCATGTGCCGAAGCGCAGCGCGCAGGCTCCCCAATGGAGCAATAAGAGCACCAAGAGAACGAAGGACAACCGGTGCCAGCCTTCATTCCATGAACCTAGGCACAGTGTTCCGACCGGGAAGGTCGAGCCCCACCAGCCGGGGCTGTAGGGAGTCCACTCGAAGACCGCTCGGTAGAAGCAGTACATTGCGAATGCGACGCAGGGTGCTCCAATGGTGAACATGATGATGCCGTAGAGGTGGGCGTCAAAAAGCAGTGTCGAGGCTGCCGTTGACTGTCCAACCACGCCGAGCGGGATCCACGCTGTCCCTGCAGCTGCCCCGCGCGGCCTTTCTCGGCGTTGTACAAGGGACCAGTAACAGTAGGCGAATAGTGGAATTGCGGTGATGAACGTGAGGAAGAAGCATAACTCGCCGGCAAAGTGGTAGAACTGCCCGTGGTTGATAGCCAACTGACCTGCGGAGGTCGCCGCCACCATGGGAGAAACAAGTGCCAGGCCCCAAGGAAAAGCGGGCTTGTCGTAGAGGTGCGGCTGTTTGAACAACCCCCATAGCTGCCACAAACAGACCACCACCGATAGCGGTGCACCAATCCACCAACTTGCCAACTGGAAGGCATCGCTTCCGGTAAGCGCGGTCCATGCCGAGCCGCACGCCAGCAGCCCCATCGTGTACATGCCCCACGCCGCCATGTTCTGGTGCCGGGGAGGCTCATTCTTCGTCCCCGCGGTAACAATCACCAGCAGCACCGCTGCGATAAAAGCGAAGACGAACTGCGCTACGCCTAAACCATGCAACCCCGACAAAGTCGATGCAATCGAGGTACCCATCAAGGCACCGGCCCAGGCCGGGCCGCACTTTGGCAACCGCATAAAATCACCCTATTCCTGCACTTGTTGCTATCGAACCCTTATGGAGCAATCGGATAAGTGTGCGAGGGGGACAGGTTCAATGTCATGCAGTCTTGTGTAACCGTGCCGTGTCCCCAACGCGTCGAGGTTTTCGTCTAGCCCTTGTGGCCAAGATGAGGCACAATGAGAAAACGCCCCCGCGAGAAACCATTAATGTAGATTTATAATCCACATAGTATCCACGCGAAGGCTTGTGCCACATGCTGCAGGTCTCTGACCTGCAGTTATGATGGTGGTTCTAGCTGGGATTGAACCAGCGACCTTTCCGGTGTGAACGGAACGCTCTCCCACTGAGCTATAGAACCTCGGTGCAGCACTTAAGGTACACCGCGCGTGTAGTAACCCCCTAATCGTCCAGCTCAAACGCGCTTTAAGCTGTATGTGTGGGCGCTGGCTGTCGTGGTGGAATCGGTAGGGGGTCTCTTGTTGTCATCGCCGCCGCTCGCTGTAACTGCAGTCTCAATCACACTGATGTAATCCGCAGGCTTTGGGGAGTCTGGGGATTAGTGCCGTGGGCTGCGGATTTGGAAACTACGGCGGCGCACGATAAAGTTTCTTCTCGCACCACGGCATACCGGCCGGGAACGTGCAATGCGGATGTAGCGCAGTTGGTAGCGCATCACCTTGCCAAGGTGAGGGTCGCGAGTTCGAGTCTCGTCATCCGCTCCAGCACATGTAGTGTGTGAGGCGGTATCGCCACGGTGGAATGGCCGAGTGGTGAGGCAACGGTCTGCAAAACCGTGCACACGGGTTCGATTCCCGTTTCCACCTCAAATGCTGGCGCCCAAACAGGGCGCTGCGAGCGCGTTTAGCTCAGCGGGAGAGCGCTTCCCTGACACGGAAGAGGTCACTGGTTCAATCCCAGTATCGCGCACAAGGACTTTGTCCTAGAAACCGGGCCTGGTTTCGAATGCGGATGTAGCGCAGTTGGTAGCGCATCACCTTGCCAAGGTGAGGGTCGCGAGTTCGAGTCTCGTCATCCGCTCCAAGACTTTCTTGACGCCAAACTTTTTGGCATAAGTGAGTGGAGGGTCTTGATAAATACATATGCGCGATTAGCTCAGTGGGAGAGCGCTTCCCTGACACGGAAGAGGTCACTGGTTCAATCCCAGTATCGCGCACAGGGTTTCCATTTGGAGCCCGCGACGAGCGAGAGCTCGTCACGCGGATGTAGCGCAGTTGGTAGCGCATCACCTTG
>NZ_KV813901.1:0-105869 GCF_001813755.1 Corynebacterium sp. HMSC074H12 | reverse complement strand
GAGGGTCGCGAGTTCGAGTCTCGTCATCCGCTCCGGCGAAAGTGTCCCTCCACTATGGAGGGGCACTTTTTTAATTTCTTCGCCCTTGCGTTTGGGGGTAAGGGTTTGCCTGGGTTTGGGGTGATTCACGGTAGATAGTGGCACAAAATCGCAGATTTTTGAGGCCTTGTTTACCGTGAGCGCTCGGGTTGGATAAGTTTGCCCGGGAGGTTGCCTGGGAGATGTGCAGGTTTGAGGCGGGCGTGTTGGAAGGGGACTTTTCCCCGTCGGTGGCCGAGCTTTTCGCCAGCCATTTATGATGTTTCTCACAGACTTGTCATCTCAAAGAAATGGACATCATGAGAGCCTTCTCCCCGTCATCATCGTCCCTTCAAAGCGCACTACGCAGCGCTTTTATCATTCTCGCCGTAATGCTTCTGGCACTTCTCAGTGCGATAGCCGTGCCAGCGTTTGCACAGAATCCCACGGGCGTCACGCGCAGTGAAGAGCCTGGGTCCGCTCCCACGGCTGACTCCGAGTCTGCACCGAGTGGAGATTCAGCAGAGGCACAGAGCGGTGCGACGATGCTTGTGCTCGACTCTTCGGGCTCTATGAATGTCCAGGATGCTGGCGGGCAGACCCGCCTGGACGCAGCTAAGGACGCAACGAAGAACTTCGTCTCCGAACTCGGCGGCACCATCCCGTTGGGACTCGTCACGTATGGTGGCACGGTCGACGAAGCCCCTGAGAATCAGGAAGCCGGATGCCGTGATATCCACGTGGTGAGTGGGCCTAAGGAGGACGTGGGGGATTCTTTCACTGGGCCAATCGATGACCTTCAAGCTAAGGGCTATACCCCGATTGGTGATTCCCTGAAGAAGGCCGCCGAAGAGCTAGGCGGTCAGCACGGGACGATCGTCTTGGTATCGGACGGCATTGATACCTGTGCGCCGCCGCCAGTATGTGAAGTAGCCAAGGAACTCCACGACCAAGGTATCGACCTTGTCATCAACACCATCGGCTTCAATGTCGACGAGGAAGCTCGCAAGGAGCTTTCCTGCATCGCAGATGCCGCCGGCGGCGAGTATCTCGACGCCGGGGACGCAGATTCACTGGCAGCGATGATTAAGAAGGCAGCAGGGCGAGCCGCAGACATTTACCAATCCGATGTCGAACAGATTGAAGGCAGCGAAGACATCAGCCAACCAACGCCGCTTCCACGCTGGGAGTCTGGCGAGGACTTCATCTTCCATGCTGAGTTGGATGCCCCGCCGAACGGCGGCAAGGAGTCACGTACCGATTTCCATGCTGAGTCATGGTCTATCCCCGTCAAGCCGGGTGAGCGCTATGTGGCGACGATGTACAAGACACTCGAAGGTGTAGTGGGAACACCGAACCGCCTGTATTTGAAGACGTTTTTCGGCGATGGTACGGAACCGCCAACGGGTACGCATGGTGGCGATGAAGGTTCAGATGATTGCACAGCTGACTGGGACAGTGCGAACACCGGCACTGTATCTGAGGCCTTGCCAAACACTAGCGCGTATACCTACGAAATCGGTTCCAAGAATTGCCAGGGCGACTTGGTCTTGACCGCGATGCGCGCAGGACAGTACAAGGCCGATGAACCATTAGACGTGGAGATCCTGCTTCACCGTGTTGACCCAGTATCCAACATCGACGAGCTTGTAAGTGGTCTTAGCAGCGAGCTGGACGGCGAACTCCATGCCAACGCCAACGGTGCCGACCAGATGGCTCCCGGAAACTGGTTTGACAGTGCTGCGGAGCTTCACAGCGGCCAGACCATCGAAACTGACATTGTTCAGGGCGAAGCGCACGTTTACAAGGTCCCAATGAAGGAAGGTCAGCAGCTGGCTGCCGCAATCAAAGCTGGAGAGGTTTCGGACAAGCAGGCTCTCCAGTACTCAGGCCTTGACGTGACTATCCTCAATCCGGTCCGAGAGAAAGCTGGGGAGCATGAAGTTTTGATCTGGCCTGATGAGGGGGATGAGGGATCGGCTTCGGCAGCAAGCCCTATCGCTTTCACCAACCGCTTCAGCTCCGATGCGGCATCCTCTTATGGCAACGCGAACTGGTTGGAGGGTGACTACTACATCGTGGTGACGCTGGATGCAGGTAAGGGGAATTACCTAGGGGAGAGCGAAGGAAATCTCACTGACAAGCGTGCCACCATGAAGTATTACCTCACGTCCAAGGTGTTGGGGGATCCAATCCAAGGGCCCATCTATGAGCCTGTCAAGGACAAGACTGAGGCACCGAAGAGTGATAGTGACGAAGGAAATGTGGACCAAGCAGCAAGCGCCGACGAGGATAAAGGCTTGGGTCTTGGCACCCTAGGATTTCTCTTGGCCGCAGCCTTGGGCATCATTGCGCTTGCCGTCATCATCTTGGTGGTCATCCTTCTTCGCGGGCGTAGACACTAGTGCTACCTGCGGGAACTGCGGCAGAATCCACGCTTGCGTAGGCATAGGGAACTTTTCTGTCGCGTGCAACGACTACTTGATAACCCCACGCACTCCACGTGGGGTTAAGGATTGGCTAGGAGATCCCTCCCAGCGATAGGATGAGGGAACCTTCAATCAAAAGTTTCATCACGCCATCAAGGAGTCATCCAAGAAATGCAGTTGCGTCAGGTCACCACAGTAGTCGCCGCTGGGGCCGTGAGCCTCGTGATTGGGCTGTCCGCGCCACTAGCCGCGGCACATGACTCAGTCATTGGCGGCAACGTGGTGGGTGACGCACCGCTGGAAGAATTCCCCCGTGAAATCACGCTGGAGTTCTCTGGCATTCCTCGGGATGACTTCAACACTTTCGCCGTGAGCGACACAACCTCCGGCGACGTGCTCTTTGATGCCACACCCACCATTGACGGACGAAACCTCACCATTGAGGTTCCCCAGGACATCGAACCTGGTGACGGCGAATACCAAGTAGGTTTTCGCATTACCTCCTCCGATGGTCACTCCACACTCGGCTCGGTGCCGTTCAGCGTAGCTTCCGGTGCTGCCGGAGGGGAGGCAGGCAATGGGTCGTCTGGAGCCTCTGGCCAAAGTGACGCGGATGCTGCCGCGGAAGACGGCGGTGCAGAGGACTCCCAGGACCCCCTGAGCTCCCTGCCCGCAGCTGCTAAATGGATCATTGGTATCGGGGCAGTTCTCGTCGTCGGTGCGGCAGTCTTCGCCTTCGGGGCGAAAACACGTCGCTCCGATGGCGCAGGCTAGGCCACACAGGGCCTCGATGACGCGCGAGCCAATCCACCTCATCCCCTTCAGGTAATTACTCCAGAAAGGCATGTTCCATGCTGAAATCCCGTTCTTTCTTCCGTACCTCCGTAGTTGCTATCGCGGCTGTCAGCCTCACCTTGGCTGGTTGCTCGCCGAGCGAGGAGGACTCGACAGCTACCGCGACGAGCACCGCGGCCAGCGCTGACAGCAGCGCAGAGAAGGGTGCGGAAACCAGCACGTCGGCTTCTTCCTCCGCTGAGTCTGGCGTAACTTTCGAGGATGCTGTCGTGCGCGCCATGGAGAAGGACTCCGATATGACCGCTATCTTCGGCACGCTCCACAACAACACGGACAAGGACATCAACGTAGTTGGCTTCAGCTCTTCGGTGAAGGCTAAGCACTATGAGATCCACGAGGTCGTAGACGGCGTGATGAAGGAGAAGGAAGAAGGCTTCGACATCCCCGCTGGCGAATCCCTCGAGCTCGCGCCGGGAGGTTTCCACTTCATGCTGATGGGAGTAACCGAGCCCGTCATGGCCGGTGAGACCGCAACCCTGACGCTGGAGCTTGCCGACGGCTCCACGATCGAGCTCGGCGATATCCCGGTGCGCACCATTGGCGCCGGCGATGAAGACTACGGCGACATGGGCCACATGAACCACGGCGATATGGACCACGGATCCATGGATCATGGTGAGCACATGGACCACTCGGACTCCGCAGACATGTCTGACATGAAGAAGGAAGAGCACGCGCACTAGAAACCAGCGTGTTCCGGGCCAAGGTAGGCAAGAAATCGGTTCTCACGAGATAGGGAGATATCAAAGATGAGCGGGTTCGAGGAACCTGTCAGTCGGCGTGGACTGCTCGCCGGAAGCGCTGTGGCGGCAAGCGCGGTAGCGCTTGCAAGCTGTGCGAAAGGGGATGAACCTGGACAGGCATCTGCGGATGCCTCCGCGGATGCCTCTCGCGCAGCGCAGGCTGGGGACGCCGGCAGCACAGGCCCGGAAAACCGCGAGGAGACCATGGGCGACGATATCGTCGCCTTCGACGGCAAGCACCAAGCAGGCATCCAAACTCCGGTTCAGGCGCACGTGGAATTGGTGGGCTTTAACCTCAAAAAGGACACCACCGCTCGCGGCGCGGCCGCGTTGATGCGACTGTGGACGGAGGATGCCCGTCGCCTCTGCACGGGTGAGAACCCGTTGGGCAGCCTCGAACCCGAATTGTCTACCACCCCAGCAAACCTTACCGTCACGTGCGGTTGGGGAGAGGGATTCTTCGACACGGTGGACGTCGCCAAGCCCAGCTGGCTGCGCGATATCCAGGCTTTTGACCATGATGACCTCCGCCCGGAATGGGGCCAAACGGATATCGTCCTGCAGATCTGCAGCGATGATCCTTTCACTGCCGCCTTCGTGTTGCGGCATATGACCCGTGCGGGCAAAGATTACGCCGACGTTGCGTGGATCCAGCAGGGATTCAGCCATGCCTATGGATCTGCACCGAAGGGTGTTACTCCCCGCAACCTCTTCGGGCAAAAGGACGGAACGGTCAATCCCCGAAGCGAGGAAGACTTCAACGAGCAGGTGTGGATCGAAGACGGCCCCTTCGCCGGCGGCAGCGCCATGGTGGTACGCCGCATCCACATGAACCTGGACACATGGGAGCAGCTTGATCGCGCAGCACGTGAGAACTCGACTGGGCGCACTCTCGATACCGGAGCTCCTATAGGTGCTAAGGACGAGTTCGACCCGGTGGATCTGGATGCCCGCAACGAGTTTGGTCTCAAAGCCATTGATGAGAACTCTCATGTCGCCAGAGCGCATCCGCCGGCGGAGCATCCAGAGCAAAAACTGTTGCGTCGCCCGTATAACTACAACCTGCCGCCGGCTCCGGAGACCACCCAGCGCGGTGAGCTCAGCAACGCCGGGTTGATCTTTATTTGCTACCAGAAGGACCCGACGACACAGTTTGAGCCTATTCAGGCGCGCCTTGACGAAGCTGATCGGCTCAACGAGTGGATCACCCACATTGGTTCGGCCGTCTACTACATGCCGGCCGGAACTGAAGGCGAAACCTTCTGGGGCGAATCGCTCATACGCAGTTAAGAGGGGTAGACTAAGCCGCTGTAACTTTCTCGTTGAGTGCTGCTCGGCCAGGTATGTCGAGCGGCGCGTGAGCGCAAAGGAGCGCACCAAGTCATGGCGGAAATGATTCCAGCAGTCCCGGTGAACTACGAACCAATCACGGTCCCGGCCGGTACTGCCGTGGGAGCAGCGATGCGCGAGCATGAGCTGCCCAACAAGGGCCCCGAAGCAGTTGTCGTCGTCCGCGGCGCCGATGGCACCCTCTACGACCTTTCCCACACCCCAGACACGGACTCCGAGTTCACCCCGGTTGCTGCCTGCGAGGAAGATGGCCGCGCCGTTATCCGCCACTCCTGCGGACACGTCATGGCCCAGGCAGTACAGGCGGAATTCCCCGGTACCAAGCTGGGTATTGGCCCGGCCATTGAGAATGGCTTCTACTTCGACTTCCAGACCGCTGAGCCCTTCACCCCAGAGGACCTCAAGGCCATTGAGAAGCGTATGAAGAAGATCATCAAGGGCGGCCAGCGCTTCGAGCGCCACGTCTATGCCACCACCGAGGAGGCTGAGGCGGCATTGGCCAACGAGCCCTTCAAGCTGGAGCTGGTCCAGGACAAGGGCAACGTGGACCCAGATTCCGATGAGGCCGCCGAGGTGGGTGCCGGAGATCTGACCCACTATGACAACGTCAACCCGCGCACCGGCGAGGTGGAGTGGTTTGATCTCTGCCGCGGCCCGCACGTGCCGACCACCAAGTACATCCCGGCATTTGCCCTGACGCGTTCCTCTGCTGCCTACTGGCGCGGTGACCAGTCCAAGGCTGGTTTGCAGCGCATTTATGGCACCGCCTTCGAATCCAAGGAGGCCCTGGAGTCCTACAAGACCATGGTGGAAGAAGCTGAAAAGCGTGACCACCGCCGCCTGGGTGCTGAGCTGGACCTGTTCTCCTTCCCGGATGAGATTGGTTCCGGTTTCCCGGTATTCCACCCCAATGGCGCTACCGTGCGCATGGAGATGGAGGAGCACTCCCGCCGTCGCCACATCGCGGACGGCTACTCCTTCGTGTCCACCCCGCACCTGACCAAGGGAGACCTGTTCAAGAAGTCCGGTCACCTGGATTTCTACGCGGATGGCATGTTCCCGCCGATGCAGCTCGACGGTGAGTGGGACGAGGATGGCAACTGCACCAAGCAGCCGCAGGACTACTACGCCAAGCCGATGAACTGCCCAATGCACAACCTCATCTTCGCCTCCCGCGGCCGTTCCTACCGCGAGTTGCCGCTGCGCCTCTTTGAGTTCGGAACGGTCTACCGATACGAGAAATCTGGCGTTATCCACGGCCTGACCCGCGCTCGCGGCTTTACCCAGGATGACTCGCATATTTACTGCACCCCGGAGCAGCTCGAAGAAGAGTTGACCAAGGTTCTGGAGTTCATCATTTCCTTGCTCAAGGACTACGGCCTGGATGACTTCTACCTTGAGCTGTCCACCAAGGACCCGAACAAGTACGTTGGCTCGGATGAGATCTGGGAGCGCTCGACGAAGATCCTGCAGTCGGTGGCGGAGAAGTCCGGCCTTGAGCTGGTCCCGGACCCGGCAGGCGCGGCCTTCTACGGCCCGAAGATTTCCGTTCAGGCTCGCGATGCCATCGGCCGTACCTGGCAGATGTCCACCGTGCAGCTGGACTTCAACCTGCCTGAGCGCTTCGAGCTCGAGTACACGGCGTCGGATGGCTCCAAGCAGCGCCCGATCATGATTCACCGTGCGCTCTTCGGCTCCATCGAGCGTTTCTTTGGCGTGCTCCTAGAGCACTACGCGGGTGCATTCCCGGCGTGGCTGGCTCCGCACCAGGTGGTGGGCATTCCAGTCGCTGATACCTTTGCCCCGCACCTTGAGGAAGTTTGTGCACAGCTGCGTGCACGCGGCCTGCGCGCTGACGTGGATACCTCCGATGACCGCATGCAGAAGAAGATCCGTAACCACACCACCGGCAAGGTGCCATTCATGCTTCTGGCCGGTGAGCGTGACGTCGAAGCGGGTGCGGTCTCCTTCCGCTTCCTCGACGGCACCCAGGTCAACGGTGTGCCGGTCGAGGCGGCAATCAACGTCATCGAGGCGTGGGTTCGTGAGCGCAATAACGAACAACCGACCAAGGACAGCATCGCCGAGCGCGTCTAGATGCATATGCATCTAGGCAGAGGCTAGAAAGGGAGAACATACAGAGTGGGAGAGTACGTCGATACCGGCCTGGGAACGCCCGACCGCTTAGAGCGCCTGTGGGCGCCGTACCGCATGAGCTACATCAAGCGTGAGGGCGGCGCCGGCGACGTGCCGAAGAAAGCCCACAATCCGTTCGTGGAGATTCCGCAGATGTCGGACGAGGACGGGCTCATCGTGGCCCGCGGCGAGCTTGTCTACTGTGTGCTCAACCTCTATCCCTATAACGCTGGGCACATGATGGTCATTCCGTACCGTCAAGAATCTGAGCTGGAAAACCTTACCGAGGAGGAATCCCGTGAGCTCTTCCAGTTTGCCCAAGCAGCTATCCGGGTTCTCAAGAAGGTCTCCGGCCCCGATGCCGTCAACGCTGGATTCAATCTGGGGCGCGCCTCCGGTGGATCGGTGGGGCAGCACCTGCACATGCACATTGTTCCGCGCTGGAGCGGGGACTCTAATTTCATGACTATCGTGGACGGCGTCAAAGTGCTGCCGCAGCTCCTCAAGGACACCCGCTCCCTGCTGGCGCAGGGGTGGGCGGAGCTCGCCGCCGAGGGAATCATCTTAGGAGAAGCGCATGCTTAGTGTTCATGGGCGCAAGCCCGCCGCCGTGGTTGTGGTCCCAGTGGCCAAGCTCTTCCTCAAGATGGGCCTGACTCCCAATATCGTCACCATCGTGGGGACGATTGTCACCATTGCTATCTCGGTCATCCTCATCCCGCTCGACCACCTTTTCGCCGCAGCGCTACTCTCGGGGCTTTTCGCAGCCTTCGACATGCTCGACGGCACCATGGCACGCCTGACTACGGGCGGTTCCAACTTCGGAGCTACTCTCGACGCCTCCTGTGACCGCATTACCGACGGCGCATTGTTCGCAGCGATTGCCTTTTGGATGGTGTACGTCGACAATGCTCACCCGCTTAACTTCGCCGCCTGCATGGTGGTGCTCGTGAGCTCCCAGGTCATTTCCTATGTCAAGGCGCGCGGTGAGGCCTCCGGCTTTAAGATGGTCGGCGGACTCGTCGAGCGCCCCGAGCGCCTGATTCTGGGCCTCGGCGGCGTGGGTCTGGAGGGACTGGGGGTTCCTTATGCCCTAGAAGTCTCGCTCTGGCTCCTAGCTGTCGGTTCTGTCTTCACCATTTACCAGCGCATGCGCCAAGCGGCGCGCCAGGACACTAAAGCGCGTTTCAAGAAGGATCTTTAGCCTAAGTAATCGCTCCGCTCAGCCGGCACCCGACCCCGGCCCGCACAGAAAGGCTTCTCAACCGTGGCTCTAGTGGATCGTGAACGCCTGACGGCCGCCGCGTACATCGCGTGTTGGAAAGTTGTACGTTTTCTTCCGCAACCGCTGGCAGCCTGGTTGTTTGAGCGCGGCGCGGATGTGGCCAGCGACAATGGAAAGGGCATGGAGCAGCTGCGCCGAAACCTCAGCCGCGTGGTGGGCGCCGAAAACGTGACGCGCGAGCTGGTGCGTGACTCGATGCGTTCCTACATGCGTTACTGGCTCGAGGCCTTTCGCCTGCCTGCCATCCACTCGGACCCCGAGTTGCAGAAACGTCTATTGGCAGGGCTGCGCGGCAAGGAGCACGCGGACGCCTCAGTGGCATCGGGCCGCGGGGTGATCTTCGCCCTTCCGCACTCCGGCAATTGGGACATGGCGGGTGTCTTCTGCGTGGGGCATTATGGCAGATTCACCACCGTGGCCGAGCGCCTAAAACCCGAGGCGCTTTTCGACGCTTTTGTGGACTACCGCGAGAGCCTTGGCTTTACCGTCCTGCCGCTGACCGGCGGAAGTTCCTCGCCTTTTCCGCGTTTGAAAGACACCCTGGAGCGCGGTGGCGTGGTGTGTTTATTGTCCGAGCGTGACCTCACACGCACTGGTGTGCCGGTAGACTTCATGGGCGAAGAAGCCAACGTTGCGGCAGGCCCCGCCCAACTCGCCATCGAGACGGGAGCGGCCCTCCACGTGGTGCACTCGTGGTTCGATGGTAAGGAATGGGGCTTGTCCGTCAGCCCCGAGGTGGAAGTTACCACTCTTCACGAGACCTGCCAGCGGCTCGCAGAAGGCTTCGCAGAAAACATCCGAGCGCATCCAGAGGATTGGCACATGCTGCAGCCGCATTGGAACGCCGACGTAGAACGTCGGCGGGCGGCGCGCGCGAAGAAATAGAAAGACAGAACACATCATGCGGATCGGTATCATCTGCCCCTATTCCTTCGACGAACCTGGCGGCGTTCAGGCCCACATCCTTGACTTGGCTACTGTTTTTATTGAACAGGGCCATTATGTGGAGGTGCTGGGGCCGGCGTCGGCAAGCACGCAGGTCCCCAGCTTCGTGCGCAAGGGAGGCTGGGCGGTGCCGATCACCTATAACGGATCTGTGGCCCGCCTGTCCATCGGCCCGCACCTGCGCCGCAACATCAAGCGCTTCATCCGCGAGGGCAACTTCGATATCCTCCACATTCACGAACCGAACTCCCCAAGCTATTCCATGGCAGCCTTGGCACTGGCGCGCGGGCCGATCGTGGCGACGTACCATGCATCCGCCTCCAGTTCTCTCGCGCTGACCCTAGCTAAGCCTTTCCTGCGCCCATATCTGGAAAAGGTCCGGGGCGGGATCGCGGTCTCGGAGATGGCGCGGCGCTGGCAGGTGGAGCAGCTTGGCGGTGACCCCGTGCTTATCCCCAATGGCGTGGATACCTCCGTGTATGCCCGCGAGCGGGAGCGGGCTGAGCGTGAGCGACGCGATTCGGAGATTGAAATTGTGTTTTTGGGACGCCTCGATGAACCGCGCAAGGGGTTGGACATTCTTCTCGAGGCCCTGACGCTCCTCCCAGAGCCCGTCCGCGTGACGGTCATGGGAGGAGGGCATCCGCGAAGCGCCCCAGGGGTTGAATTCGTGGGCCGGGTTAGCGATGCTGAGAAAGCAGCCATCCTCGGGCGCGCCGATATCTATGTGGCTCCCAATACGGGCGGCGAAAGTTTCGGCATCGTCCTCGTTGAGGCGATGGCCGCCGGCTGCGCGGTCGTGGCTTCAGATTTGGAGGCCTTCGCCGCGGTGTGCAACGTCGATTCGGATACACCCGCCGGTGCTTTGTTCCGTAACGGTGATGCCACGGATCTAGCCCGCGTGCTGCACGATGTGGTGAGCGATTCCGGCAAGCGGCACGCCTTGACCGCAGCGGGAATGGAGAGGGCTCGCGAATACGATTGGGACCATGTGGCCGCAGCCGTAATGCGCGTCTATGAAACGGTAGCGGACGGAACAAAGGTGCGTGTGTCTTAAATGCCGATCGAAGTTGTCATCATCCTTGCTCTGGCGATTGTGCTCGGAATGTGGGCCCTGTACACAGCACAGCGGCTCAACTCCCTCCACATCCGCACCGATGCGGCGTTAGCGCAGTTGGAGTCCACGCTCGACCGCCGTGCGGCGGTCGTGAGCGCGCTGGCGCCGGAGCTCGAGGGCATTGCGGCGCGGGCGGAGTCTACCGACCTAGCACAGGGGAATTTCGATGAGCGTGCCACCCGGGAGCGGGAGTTGTCCGCAGCCATCCAGCAGCGCTTTGAATCACGTCCGGCCTTGCTTGCCGACGCGGAAGGGCGCATTCACCTAGCTCACCGCTTCTACAACGAAGCAGTCAGCGATACTCGTGCGCTGCGGTTGCGCCCCGCTGTCAAGCTGCTGCGCTTGGGGGGAACAGCGAAGCTGCCTGAGTTTTTCGAACTAAGTCAGATCGACATGTGAGCTGCTCGCGCTGCGCGATACTCGAGGCGGTGCCAGTAGAGAGCCAGTACAGCCATGACGAGGATGAGCTGGTTGCGCAGTACAAGGGCATACACCGGGTTGGGGTCCTCACCGACATAGAACCAGATGTAGTCATAGCCATAGGGGTAGATGACGGTTCCCAAAGCCGCTGTTCCCACGGCGAGGACGGCCATGATGGTGCGTACCCCTTTGATATCGGCGGCCCTTTGGCGTTGCCCGCCGGTTGACTTGGGGACGGGGGAGCGAAGCGCCACCGCTAGTATCGGCCCGAGCCACACGATGTACTGCGGGGAGAAGACTTTATTCGTTGCGATGAGAAGCAGAATCGCCGCGATGAAAAAGACCACGGTGGAATGTGGGCTCCAGAACCCCCGTAGAAAGTGCACGAATGCTACGCCCACGAACCACACGAGGGCCGCGCCCGTCGCGATGGTGCTGATAGCGAGTGCCGTGTCGACGCCGGGACCGGAGATCTCATAGCTCTTCGAGGCCGCGTATCCCATCGTCCACACATTAGGATGGCGATGCGCCTGGTACACGAACCACGTAGCGGCTAGAGACTCAATCTGGAGACCGCGCTGACCTTGATACGTCAACGGGGATAGAACCCTATCCACGCTGGTCATCGCTGCTACACCGAGGCACAGGGCAAGAAGGCTTCCAAAGAACGCGGCGAGCCGCCGCCAGGTATCGCGGGAGCTTGCTCTCCCGACGAGCCCCGCAGCGAGGACCCCCGGCCACAGCTTCGCGGCGGTGGCCCACGCCAACAAGGCCGACGCGAGCCGCGGGCGGGTAGCCAGAAGCGCGCCCGCGCAGGCAACCAGCAAGGCAGGATAGAGATCGAGCCGCCACGCGAAGACGTGGCCTGCCGCCGTGCCAAAGAACACCCAAAACCATCCGGCGCTATATGCCCCGGGGTTGGAACGGTGATGACGTAGGAGAAGGGCGAGGAAGGCGCCGTCGGCAAGCAGCACCATTGCCGTAAAGCCGATGGCATAGGCCTCGAAGTCGTCGCCGGTAATCCACGCAAGGAGGATGCTGGGCCAGGTGCCCACCTGGGGATACTCCGTCATGTCACGGGGGTTATCCCCGTATACGCCCGCGAGGTAGTACCGGACATCCCCGAGCGGACCCGTTTCGTTGACCAGTAGGTAGATAAGGAAAAGGCGCGCCAGCACCCATCCAGCCCAGATAGTCGGGACTTTAGCGATTATTTTCAATGGCGGATTCGACGTCGACGGGTGGGCCCAACATGAGAAGGATGCTAAACACTACGGCAACGACGAGCAGCGCGATAAGCGCGGTGCGGACGGGGTGGCGCACGGCCTGGGCTAAGAGCTTGTCGAAGAAACTCTGCGGCTCCGCGTCATCGCTAAACCGCCACGGACCAGCAACGAGCCCGCGCCGCGAAACCCACAGCGCAAAAGGCAATGCTGCGAAGGGAATCACGGTGACGACCAGGCCCAGGATCCCGATGCCCATTGGCCACCGGTTGTTGATCCACACCAGGGCCGTCATGAGCAAAAAGCACAGGAAGCCGAAGCCGTGGATACCTCCCGCAAGTGGGGTGAGTGCTGCGGTGGTGCCCGAGTACTTGAGGATCATCGAGAGGATAAGCAATCCCCACGTGACCATTTCCAGGTAAGCGGCTACGCGGTGCACGCTGTGCGGCGTGGTTGAAGTCATGCGGAATATAGTACGCAACCTCCGGGGGTGGATCAGCACGTGAGTAGGATAGTCGGGGTTAGTGTGGCGGGCGCCATATCGCGGCGAACGCCACAACGCACAAGGAAGGGAGCAAGACATGGCAACGGTGGCCCAGGCGGTCGACCTCGAGCGAATCGGCGACGACGAGTTCCGCGGCCCTGTGGTTCCATCGCTTATTACGCGCACCTTTGGCGGGCAAACCATGGCGCAGGCGCTCCGCGCGGCGCAGCTCACCGTTGACGACAAGTTTGCCCACTCCATGCACTGCTACTTCGTGGGGCCGGGCGATTCTGGCGCTCCCACCACCATTCGGGTCGAGCGGATTAGGGATGGCCGCTCTTTTGCGCACCGACACGTACGGGTCTTTCAAAACGAACGCTTGATCTTCATGCTCAGCGCTGGTTTCCAAGCGCCAGGGGACAGTGGTCCAGAGCACCAAGCAGACATGCCGCAGGTGCCGCCACCGGAGAGTATTAAGGACTCGCCCTATTCCACCCGAATCATCTTGAAAGAGTGGGAAGACTGGGACGTGCGGCTTGTCCCGGATGCGGACCGCGACGCGATTGCCGCGGAAACCACCGGTGCCGGGTTTAGGAATATTTGGTTCCGTAACACTGGTGACTTTCTTACCACTGCCGACCAGTCTCTCCACCAGGCGGCGCTGCTGTATATGTCGGACATGACGCTGATTCGTACAGCATTGCTTCCGCACCAGGGCGAGAGGATTCAGCTAGCCAGCCTGGACCATTCTCTGTGGTTCTTGCGGCCAGTTCGAGTGGATGAGTGGATGTTGTATTCGCAGTCTAGCCCGTCAGCACAAACCGGGACGGGGCTAGCAGAGGGCAAGATCTTCAATCAGCGCGGCGAGCTACTGGCCGTGGCGATGCAGGAGGGCCTGACGCGCATCCTGCATCTGGACGCCGAAGGCTCAAGCGCCAACGGGAATTGGCAAAACGTTTAGCCACCGGGGGTCAGCACCACGGCGTGCGAGACGCACGCGCGGACCCCTGTTCCGGTGGATCCAGGACAAGGCCGTATAATTGCAGCAGTTTCTACAAGCTTTTTATATAGCCACATCGAAAGGGATGACATGGCAGGCCACTCTAAATGGGCAACAACGAAGCACAAGAAGGCGGCGAACGATGCCAAGCGTGGCAAGGAATTTGCCAAGCTGATTAAGAATATCGAGGTGGCCGCCCGCACCGGTGGCGGTGATCCCGCCGCAAACCCAACCCTTGATGACATGATTAGGAAGGCCAAGAAGGCCTCTGTTCCTAACGACAACATTGAGCGCGCCCGCAAGCGCGGCTCCGGCGAAGAAGCCGGCGGTGCCGATTGGGAAACCGTAATGTACGAGGGCTATGGACCGAATGGTGTTGCCATGCTCATCGAGTGTCTGACGGATAACCGCAACCGTGCAGCCACCGATGTTCGTACCGCGATGTCCAAGAACGGCGGCAACCTCGGCGAGTCCGGTTCCGTCGCATACATGTTCGCCCGCACCGGCTTGGTGTTGGTGGAAAAGGGCGAGCTTAGTGAGGACGACGTCCTGCTCGCCGTGTTGGAAGCCGGCGCTGAAGAGGTCAACGACAACGGCGAGAAGTTTGAGATTACCTGTGCACCGGGTGATATCCCCGCCGTGCGCGAGGCTCTCGTTGCCGCCGATATCGAGGTCGATGACACCGATACCGACTTCCGCGCCTCAGTCGAGGTACCGCTACAGGCAGATGATGCCCGCAAGATCTTCCGCCTCATCGACGCTCTTGAGGATTCGGACGATGTCCAGAACGTTTACACCAACATGGACTTGAGCGAAGAGGTCCTCGCCCAGCTGGACGAGGACTAACGCGGCTAGTCGAGCTTGAGGCCATCCATGCCATGAGCAGTTACCGTCTCTGACAGCGGGGCACGGCCCGGGGATGTGTTGAACACAGGGCTGGACTCGTCTGCAATGCCGAAGGTCAGGGCGGTGACAAGCTTGTGCTCCTCGTCCACTCCGAGGAATTCACGGACGGTTGGGGCGAGGAGCGAAATCATGCCTTGCGGGACGCCGTGGTACCCGTGTGCCTCGAGCGAGAGTAAGAAATTCTCTGCATAGGTACCTTGATCAAAGGCAGCGCGGATACGATCGCCCATTGGGGGAATGAAGAGCAGAGCCGTGTGTGGGGCGCCGAAGAAGCGAAGGTTCTCACGGACAAATTCCGTGCGCGCTTCCTTAACCTCGCGCGCAATACCGAGGAGCCCGTACATCTTGGCTGCTAACGCCTGCGAGCGCTGCGGGTGAACGCCTTGACCGTAGTCGATCGTGAAATCCGGATTGATTCCACTCTTATCGAACTCAGCAATGAGAGCCGCGCTCAAGTCCTGCAATGCCGTACCGCCAACCAGGTGCACATTCCAGGGTTGGGTATTGGAGTTGGAGGGGGCGGATTGGGCGTCGATCAGCACCTGTTCTATAACCTCTGCGGGGATGGGGTCCGGAAGGAACGCGCGCGCGGAATGGCGGGAACGAATGAACTCAGAAAAGCCATTAGGATGTTGAGACATGCGCGCCACTCTACGCCCCACAATCTGAGGGAGTGTATTCGGCTCGGGGGACTGCCTGCACTAGAACACATGTGTGTACACTGTTTCTAGATAAACGAGTGGTTGTATAGGGTGAGAATAAAAAGGGCGAGGAGGCAGCCGTGAACTTGGAGGGGTTGCGCGTCATGGGGATTGATCCCGGTCTGACGCGTTGTGGCCTGTCTGTTGTCCAAGCCGGACGTGGGCGCGCGGTCATTCCCATCGCCGTGGGCGTCGTCCGTACGCCCAGTGACAAGGATCTGGGAGAGCGCCTTAAGCGGCTGTCAGTCGCGGTCCGGGAATGGATGGATGACTATAAGCCGGATGTCGTGGCGCTCGAGCGCGTATTCGAACGCGGTCAGGTGTCAACCGTGATGCAGACCGCGCACGCAGTCGGCGTCTTGGTGCTTGCAGCCGCAGAGCGCGACATCCCAGTACACATGTACACCCCTTCGGAGGTGAAGAAGGCGGTGTCGGGCAACGGGCGCGCTGATAAGAAGCAGATGACCGCCATGATCACCCGCATTCTGGGGCTCAGCGAGGCGCCCAAGCCAGCGGACGCTGCGGATGCCTTGGCCCTTGCCGTCTGCCACTGCTGGCGTGCGCCGGCCCTGGCATGGATGAGCGGGGGTGATCCGAGTGCTGGCGTGGGGGCTGGGGCACGAACGAGCGGTGTGCGCGGCACCTCACCACGCACCGCGTCCGTCTCTCGGGCGGCGAAGACGACCTCTTAAGCTATGTGGTACATCCACTCGAACCAAGGAACCTAAGTAATGATTGCATCTTTGCGCGGAACTGTCCTCGACATCCAGCTTGACCATGCCGTGCTCGAATGCGCCGGCGTGGGATACAAGGTGCTGGCCACCCCAGCCACGCTGGGCACGCTCCAGCGTGGTGAGGAAGCCCGAGTCATGACCACGCTCGTGGTGAAAGAAGATTCGATGACGCTGTACGGGTTCACCAGCCAGGATGACCGCGACATGTTTCACGTCCTCCAGACGGTCTCTGGGTTGGGGCCCAAACTGGCGCTGGCCGCGTTGTCCGTGATGAGCGCAGGTGATTTAGCCCAAGCAATCGCGGGGGAGGAGGCTGCACGGCTGCAGAAGATTCCGGGGGTAGGAAAGCGCGTGGCGCAGCGCTTGATCCTAGAACTCAAGGACAAGGTGCAGGCGTTTGCGCCCACGGACGGTGCTGATCCTGCGGCCTCCGCCCCTGCGGCTGCCGGCCCCGTGGTGGAGGATGTCGTTGAGGCGCTCATTGGGCTGGGCTTTACAGACAAGATGGCTCGTCCGGTGGTGGAATCGGTAGTGGCTGAACAGCCCGATGCAGCGACGCCGGTGGTGCTGCGGGCAGCGCTGAGCCAACTGGGCGCGAAAAAATAGGGGAGAGTGGGTGACATGTCAGACGTAGAACGCACTGAGTTTAAGCTGCCGGAGGGGATGGATCTGAGCTCGCCTCCGCAGCGAAACCAGGATGTGGACGCCACCGAACAGCAAGGCGAGCACGATATTGAGCGCTCGCTGCGCCCGAAATCCCTTGATGAATTCATCGGCCAGCCCAAGGTGCGCGAACAGCTATCGCTCGTGCTCAATGGTGCGAAGAACCGCGGGGTAACCCCGGACCACGTGTTGCTATCTGGACCGCCTGGACTTGGTAAGACCACGATGGCGATGATTATCGCTCAAGAGCTGGGAAGTTCCCTGCGAATGACGTCCGGCCCCGCACTGGAGCGGGCCGGAGACCTGGCCGCGATGCTGTCGAACCTCATGGAAGGTGACGTGCTCTTCATCGACGAGATTCACCGCATCGCCCGTCCCGCGGAAGAAATGCTGTACATGGCAATGGAGGATTTCCGCATCGATGTCATCGTGGGCAAGGGCCCGGGGGCGACCTCCATCCCGCTGGAAATCCCACCTTTTACTCTGGTGGGAGCGACGACGCGCGCGGGCATGCTGACTGGTCCGTTGCGTGATCGCTTCGGTTTCACTGCGCAAATGGAGTATTACGATACCGAGGATCTCACCCGGGTGATTACCCGAGCAGCGCGAATCTTGGAGGTTGATATCGACCAGGATGCCGCGGTGGAGATTGGCTCCCGATCGCGCGGGACGCCGCGTATTGCCAACCGGCTGTTGCGTCGTGTGCGCGACTATGCCGAGGTCAACGGAGATGGGCACATTAATGTGGCAGCTGCCCAGGCAGCGCTGCGGGTCTTCGACGTTGATGAACGTGGGCTGGACCGTCTTGACCGCGCGGTGCTCGAGGCACTCATTAAAGGACACGGTGGTGGCCCCGTGGGAGTCAATACGTTGGCCATTGCAGTGGGTGAGGAACCGTCAACCGTGGAAGAGGTCTGCGAACCCTACCTTGTGCGGGCCGGAATGATCTCCCGCACCGGGCGTGGCCGTGTTGCCACGGCAGCGGCCTGGCAACACCTAGGGCTTGAGGCGCCCGAAGGAACTGTCGGCGGCACGCTCTTTTAATCCTCCCGGCAATTGGCCGGGAGACGGGCAGGTCTGGCACACTGGCCTTTTATGAACGGAACCCAACTTATTCTTCTCCTTGTTCTGGCCGTCCTCGTCATTTTGCCGAGCTTTATGTCCATGCGCGCGCAGCGCAAGCGCCAAGCGCAGATGAAGGAGCTCCAAGCCTCGTTGCGACCAGGCTCAGACGTGATTACGGCCGGTGGCCTG
Organism: Corynebacterium sp. HMSC074H12; assembly: GCF_001813755.1. Taxonomy (NCBI): domain Bacteria; kingdom Bacillati; phylum Actinomycetota; class Actinomycetes; order Mycobacteriales; family Corynebacteriaceae; genus Corynebacterium; species Corynebacterium sp. HMSC074H12. The sequence goes on along the minus strand of NZ_KV813901.1, from coordinate 87,606 downwards.
CACGGAACCGTGGTGGAGGCCCGCGGTGAACAGGTTGATTTGCGAGTCAAGGACGGCACGGTGATGACCTTCGACACCATGGCCATCGTGCGCTCCGCGGAGCCGATTGCTTCCCAGAACGAAGCAGCGGCTGAGCCGGAGGAGGGTGAGGACGAACGCTTTCCGAAGCTCTAAAACAAGTTGCACTCGTCACACTGCGGGTGCCTCACCTTAAACCTGTTAAGGATTATGCCGGTCCATGACGTACGATGATGGACTGTGCTTTAGTCATGGTGGCGCCGCGACACTCAGCACGTGCGTGGCAGTGGCTGCCATGACCCATGATTTTTAGCCCTGTTCCTCACAACACAGGAGATCTTTGTGTCCGCTTCGAAACGTGGTGGCGTTAGCAGCCGTCAACGGCAGTGGCCCAGACGAGCAATGGCGCTCTTTGCGCTCATCGTCATTGTGGTTTACGCCCTTATCTTCTTCACCGGCGATAAATCGCCGACTCCCAAGCTCGGCATTGATTTGCAGGGCGGTACGCGAGTAACCCTCGTTCCGCAGGGCGAAGACCCCACCCAGGATCAGCTGCAGCAGGCACGCAACATCCTGGAGCAGCGTGTCAACGGTATGGGCGTCTCCGGCTCTGAGGTCGTTATCAGCGGCTCTAGCCTGGTCATTACGGTGCCGGGCGAAGACGCTTCCCAGGCGCAGGCTGTAGGCCAAACCTCGCAGCTGCTGTTCCGCCCAGTGGGTGAACAGCCGATGCCGGACTTGGACAAGCTTGAAAAGACCATGACGGATATGGCGAACCGCTGGGTCAAGTATGGCATCGTGGCACCGGAGCAGGCGAATGACGCACTGGCCTCTATCCACGACGCGCTCAACCAGAGTGCTGATGCTGCCCAGGGTGAGGACAAGAAGGAAGAAAACAAGGACGCGAAGAAGTCCCCGGCCCCGACCGTGAGCGAAAAGCCGCTTCCGGAACCGGCAAACTCTCTGGAGGAAACCGAACGTCGCGACCAGGTTAACGAGGTTCTCCTCAAGGACCGCCAGTCCGAGGACCCCACCGTTCAAACCGCGGCCCTGGGCCTGATGCGGTGCGATGCTGATTCCGATCCGCTGGCCGGCACTGACGATCCGGCAAAGCCGCTCGTGGCGTGTGACTACTCGAATCAGCAGCCCTATATCCTGATGCCGGCTCCGCTGCTGGACGGGATTGAGGATCCACACGGTACCCGCCTGACCGGTAACGAAATCGATACCCAATCCCCAATTCAGGGCGGTCTCAACGGCCAAACCGGCCAGATGGAGATCAGCTTCGCGTTCAAGACTGGCGACGGCCCCAACGGCTCTCAGACGTGGTCTACCCTGACCCAGGAGTACCTGCAGAAGCAGGTGGCCATCACTCTTGACTCGGCCGTTATTTCCGCACCGGTTATCCAGGGCGCGACTCCGGTGGGTTCTGCTACGTCCATCACGGGTGATTTCACGCAGGAAGAAGCCCAGAACTTGGCCAACAACCTGCGCTACGGTGCGCTCCCGTTGTCCTTTACGGGCGCTAACGGCGAGCCGGGCGGAACGGTGGAAACCGTGCCTCCGTCACTGGGTAAGGCGGCTCTTGAGGCAGCGCTTATTGCGGGTATCGTCGGCCTGATCTTGGTCTCCCTGTACTCCATGTACTACTTCCGCGCACTGTCCGCTGTGGCCTTGCTGGTGCTCATCGCCACCTGTGTCCTGCTCTATGGTGCTCTGGTTCTGCTGGGCCGCTGGATTGGCTACTCGCTGGACCTGTCCGGCATGGCGGGCTTGGTCATCGGTATTGGCGCCACGGCTGACTCGTTCGTGGTCTACTACGAGCGTATGAAGGATGAGCTCTTGGGCGGCCGCACATTCCGCTCCGCCACCCGCACAGGTTGGCAACGCTCCCGTGCAACGATCGTCACGGGTAAGGCCGTTACCCTGATCGGTTCCGTCGTGGTCTACTTCCTGTCCATCGGTGCGGTCAAGGGATTTGCCTTCACCATGGGACTGACCACGATCTTCGACCTCGTCGTATCCTTCCTGATCATGGCACCGCTCATGCAGCTCCTCGGCAGCCGCCCGGCCTTCGCTAGACCTTCGATGAATGGCCTTGGTGGCATCTACAACCTTGTGGAGGAGCGTCGCGAACGCGGCTTTTATGCCAAACCGGCCAAGAAACCCGTTGCCACTGCTGCGGATGAGGAGAAGTAAACATGGCTGTCGAAACCACTAACCGCAAGATTTCCCGCTTCGACCGTCTCTACGTGGACGGAAGCGGATTCGACTTCGTGGGCAGGGCTAAAACCTGGTACACCATCGCCGGCGTGCTGCTCATCGCGTCCATTTTGGCCATTGCGCTTCGCGGCTTTAACTTGTCCCTCGACTTTGAGGGCGGTACCAAGCTCAACATGCCGGCAGGGGACCTCACCACCGAGCAGGTGGAGGAAACCTTTACGGATGCCACCGGTGTCACACCGGAGCTGGTGCAGATTGTGGGCGCCGGTTCCTCGGAGACATTGGAAATCACCTCCGAGCGCCTGTCCCAGGATCAGGTGAATCAGGCACGCCAGGCCATCTTTGAAGAGTTCCAAGTCAAGGATGAAAACGGCAAGCCCAGCCCGGACGCGATCGGTTCTTCGACGGTCTCGGAATCGTGGGGTGCGTCGATTACCAAGCGAATGGTCATCGCCATGGCGGTCTTCCTGGTGCTCGCCACTATCTACGTGGCGGTTCGCCTGCAGCGTGATATGGCTTTTGCCGCCATCCTCGCCCTTATCTTTGACGGTGTTTTCATTTCGGGTATCTACGCCCTCTTCGGAATTGAGGTTTCACCGGCGGTCATTATCGGCCTGCTGACCGTGCTTACTTTCTCCCTCTACGACTCCGTCATTGTCTTTGACAAGGTCGACGAAAACACGACTGGGCTGGAGGGCCAGCGCAAGAAGACCTATGCCGATCTCACCAACCTAGCCATCAACCAGACCGTGATGCGTTCTATCTCTACCTCGGTCATTTCCGCGCTGCCGATTATCGCCTTGTTCATCGTCGCTGTGTGGCTGATGGGTATCGGTACCCTGCGCGATCTGGCCTTAGTCCAGTTCATCGGCGTTATCGAGGGCGTCTTTTCTTCCATCTTCCTCGCAACGACGCTGCTGGTGACATTGTCGAACCAGCGCAAGAGCGTCAAGAAGCATAACGCTGAGGTCGCCGCTTATCGGGCGGAAGGCGGGGACGCAGACGACGCCGACGATGATTCTCCGAAGCCCGCGCGCACTGTGGTATCCCCGGCAGCAGTTTCCCCATCCACGGCCTCCGAGCAAGCAACGAAGCCGCGCGGCGAAGAGTCCGGTGGCGCGTCCTGGCGCCCTGGGCGCTAAATCGTGCGCGCCTCATCAATCGCGGCACTGCTCGCTGTTGCTCTTACCGTTTCCGCGTGCGGAGCGAAGGAGGACAAGGCAGGCAAGGATGTCCCGCCGCCGCGCTTTGCAGTACTAAGCGACGCCCGAATCGCTACCAGCAATGCGGCTTCTGCCTGGGGCGAAGCTGCGGGCGCCGCACAGCTTGCCAGCCGCGTGTTCCCTGCGTTGTACGTGCCAGGCCCAGCTGGGCAAATGGTTCCGAACTCGGATCTGGCAGATGCTGAGTACGTTCCGGCCGAGAGCGAGGGCGTTGGCGCTCGTGTGGACTTCACGCTCACGGAACAGGCACGCTTTGCCGACGGCGAACCGGTGACGTGCGATGACTACCTTTTGGCATATACCGCCGGGCAGTTGAGCGAAACCTTTGGCTCTCACCTCCCGCTGGCGGAAGACATAGCCGAGATGGAGTGTGCACCGCATAGCAAGAAGTTCACCGTCTGGTTTAACCCAGATGCTGGTTCGCGCTGGCGCTACCTGTTTGGGACGGGCACGGTGGTGCCCGCCCACGCGTTAGCTAAGCGAGCAGGGCTTAGCATGGAGGAGCTCAACGCGGCGCTTCACGCCTACGACGTGACGACCTTGCAGCCTGTGGCGGAGGCGTGGCGCGAGGGGTTTTCTACCGAACCAGGCCGTTTCGATCCCGAGCTACAGATTTCCTTTGGTCCTTACAGCATTGATCGCGTCGAGGACGACGGCGCCATCGTACTCACCGCCAACGACAACTACTACGGCGACAAGCCGTCGCTGAAGGAGATCGTCATGCTGCCGAACACGGCGGATGCGGCTGCATTTGTGGCCTCGGACGAGTTGCGCGTGGCCGAGTCACCTACCGCGGCACCGTCGTGGCTGAATCGGGACGCAGAAGGAAAACCGGTCGACGTTAACTCCGTTGCGGGAGGCATGACCGATACTTTGGTTTTCTCCGAAGCCGGCACCTTCGCGCAGCCGTGGGCACGCGCCGCTTTCGCTGCCTGCGTCGATGCACAACGCATGGCAGAAGTTTCCGCAAAGGAATCCGGCGTGGAGGTACCCGCCGTCTCCGTGCGGACAGTGAGCACCAGTGATTCGGTGGCATCACAAATGGCGTCGCTCACCACAGTCCCTGTAGACACCGCCACTGCTTCCGGCCTCGCTGGCTATACGGTCGGCGTCGGATACCTGGCACCTAACCCGCGCTATAAAGCGATGGTGGAGGAGCTACGCGCAGCCTGCGAACCAGCCGGGATTACGGTGGAGGATCGTTCGGGGGATCGTGTATCCCGTGCCCAACTGGACGCCGACCCCTCGACGGGGTTGCCGGAGATCGACGTCTACCTTGGAGCCGTCGACCCGATGCGGGAGTATTCCGCGCCCGCTGCCAGTGTGAAGAACGCTGCGGCTTTACGCACACTGGAACAAGAGCTTTGGGAGGAGCTGCCGTCTATTCCCATTGCCGCGCAGCCCCGAACCTTCATCGTTGATCGCGCTGTGACTGGCGTGGTGCCCTACACTGGCCCTGCGGGTATCGGGTGGAATCTCGACCGCTGGGGCTATACCCGAAATGAAGCAACCGAAACAAAGGAAGAGTCGTGAGCGAGATTTACGTCGCAGCAGCACAAGCCCTGAAAGACAAGGTGCGCCTTGTCCCGGATTTCCCGGAGGAAGGAATCCTTTTCGAGGACCTGACTCCGGTGTTGGCCGATGCTGAATCCTTCGCCGCCGTTGTCGATGGCTTGGCTGAGGCGTGCAAGGAGCTCGGTGCTGACATGATCGGCGGCCTCGATGCGCGCGGATTCCTGCTGGGTTCAGCCGTAGCGTACAAGTTGGGGGTAGGTATTTTGGCCATTCGCAAGAAAGGCAAGCTGCCGCCACCGGTGCTGACCCAGGAGTACGAGCTGGAATACGGTACCGCCGCGCTGGAAATCCCTAACAGCGGCATCGACATCAAGGGCAAGCGCATTGTGCTTGTCGACGACGTCCTCGCCACCGGCGGCACTCTCCACGGCGCCACCTTGCTCCTGGAGTCCGCAGGAGCAGAGGTCGTGGGCAATGTCGTGGTTCTGGAGGTTCAGGGACTGGAGGGCCGCGAGCGCCTGGAAGGTTCTCCGCTGATTGTGCTCAACCAGATGGGGACAAAGGACTAAGGTTGTATGCCTAAGCTACTTCGCGGAGGCAGACATGACGACTGAAAAGCAGGACAAGACTGCATGGCGGCCAGGCGGCGTCCGCGGCATGTCCGCCCGCCTGGCTCGTTCGCTGACGGGCGGCAGAGTAAAGATCAATCCGGCGCTCGACCCGCTGATGTCCATTCACCGGGAATTTCATCCGAAGGCCGACGCGGAACTACTCAATAACGCCTACACCACGGCACAGCGTCTGCACGAAGGCGTTTTCCGCAAGTCCGGTGAGCCATACATCACGCACCCGCTGGCGGTAGCCACCATCGCCGCGGAGATAGGTATGGACACCACGACCGTCGCAGCAGCGTTGCTGCATGACACGGTGGAGGATACCGACTACTCGCTCGAGGATCTGACTCGTGATTTTGGTCCTGAGGTGGCCCGACTCGTCGATGGTGTTACGAAGCTCGACAAGGTTGCACTCGGCGCCGCTGCGGAAGCGGAAACGATCCGCAAGATGATTGTGGCAATGGCTACTGATCCGCGCGTGTTGGTTATCAAGGTGTGCGACCGTCTCCACAACATGCGCACGATGCGCTTCCTCCCGCCGGAAAAGCAGGCTAAGAAGGCACGCCAGACTCTCGACGTCATCGCGCCGCTGGCTCACCGCCTCGGAATGGCCAGCGTCAAATGGGAGCTTGAGGATTTGGCCTTTGCCATCCTGTACCCGAAGAAGTATGACGAAATCGTACGCATGGTGGCCGACCGTGCGCCCTCGCGCGATCGAGCGCTCAAAGAGATCAAGGCTCAGGTTAGCCAGGCGCTGAAGGCCAACGGCATCGAGGCTGAGGTGATGGGCCGCCCGAAGCATTACTGGTCGATTTACCAGAAGATGATCGTGCGCGGCCGTGACTTTGCGGAAATCTTCGATCTTGTGGGCATCCGTATTCTTGTCGATGACATCAACTCCTGCTACGCAGCCATCGGCGTGGTGCACTCGCTGTACCAGGCTCTTCCAGGGCGCTTTAAGGATTACATTTCTTCGCCGCGCTTCGGCGTGTACCAGTCCTTGCACACCACCGTGATTGCGGCCGGTGGCTCCACTCTTGAAGTGCAAGTGCGCACGCACGAGATGCACTACAACGCTGAGTTCGGCGTGGCGGCGCATTGGCGCTACAAGGAAACTAAGGGCAAGAATTCCGGCCACCAGGAAGAAGTCGACCAGATGGCGTGGATGCGCCAGCTGCTGGATTGGCAAAAGGAAGCAGCAGATCCCAACGAGTTCCTCGACTCCTTGCGCTATGACCTGACCGCCAAGCAGATCTTTGCGTTTACCCCGAAGGGCGACGTGGTTAACCTGCCTGCCGGTTCCACCCCCGTTGACTTTGCCTACGCTGTGCACACCGAGGTGGGGCACAGGTGTATCGGCGCCAAGGTCAATGGCAAACTCGTGGCCCTAGAGTCTGAACTCAAGTCCGGCGACAAGGTGGAAATTTTCACTTCGAAGGATCCGAACGCAGGACCGTCGCGGGATTGGCAGGAGTTCTTGGTGTCGCCCCGGGCGAAGACGAAGGTGCGGCAGTGGTTTGCCAAAGAGCGCCGTGAGGAGCATCTTGAAGCCGGGCGCGATGCCCTGGCCGCTGAGGTTCAGCGCGGTGGTTTGCCCATGCACCGCTTGTTCACCGCCAGCTCGATGAAGCAGGTGGCCGAGCAGCTGCACTATCCCGACGTGGATGCGTTGTACACCGCTATCGGCGCGGGCCACGTATCGGCGCAGCACGTTGCTAATCAGCTCATGGCTCTCTTTGGGGATCAAGATGACGCTGTCGATGCCTTGGCTTCGCGCACCCCGCTGAGTGAGCTGGAGAACTCCCGCGCGCAGCATACGAAGGATTCCGCATCCGGCACCGGCATTCTGGTGGAGGGAAGCCCAGACGTCATGGCCAAGTTGGCGAAGTGCTGCCAGCCCGTGCCAGGAGACGCCATCTTTGGCTTCGTTACCCGCGGCGGTGGGGTGTCTGTGCACCGTGCTGACTGCACCAACGCTGAAAAGCTGAAGTCCGAGCCGGAGCGCATGATGCAGGTGGAGTGGGCCGGTGGGCCGAAGTCTTCTGGTGCTTTCTCCGCAACGCTGCAACTTGAGGCCATCGACCGCCAGGGCCTGCTCTTTGAGCTGACTCGTATCTTCAGCGAGCAGAGCCTCAACGTGCTATCGATGACGTCCAACCGCGGCGATGACCACATCGCGACCGTTCGCTTTACCTTCTCGGTGTCCGATACCAAGCAGCTGGGGCAGCTCATGACGACGCTGCGCAACACCGAGGGAGTCTTCGACGTTTACCGCGTCACCGCCTAGGCGAACTGAGGCCCACGGCTAAACCACCACCCCTCAACCGGGGGGTGTGTGGTTGAACACTGGGTTGCGCAGGGATGAAAACGGGGAAGACACTAGGTGAACCTGCAGGTGGCAGCGTTAGCGAGCCCTGCGCCACCGTGATGGATGCGTTATAAACGCGTGGACAAGATTCCTCTCATCTTCAGGAGTACCACGTGAATTTCCGCCGCTTTGGCCAGCTGTTGGCCGCCACCACAGTCACCGCCGTTGCCGTCTCCGGCGCACCTGCCTTCGCCGCTGAGGCCGACCAGGTGACCTTCTCCGTCACCAACTTCACCGATTTCCACGGCCACCTTGAGCTGGCCGAAAACTTTGATAAAGAAACCGAGGAACTGGTTGGTTACTCCGAGATGGGTGCTGCTCGCATGGCTGCGCTCATTAAGGCCGTCAACAAGGACCAGGAGTACGCCTTGACCTCCTCCGGTGATAACGTTGGCGGTTCCGCTTTCGTGTCTGCGATTTCTGGGGACAAGTACACCAACGAGGCCCTCAATGCTATGAATCTCGATGTCACGGCCGTGGGCAACCACGAGTTCGACAAGGGCACCGATGACCTGATGGGCCGTATCAAGGACCAGTCCAACTTCCCGATCCTGGGCGCCAACGTCACCAAAGATGGCAAGCCCCTGCTCGATGCTTCCTTCGTCAAGGAGGTAGACGGTGTGAAGGTGGGCTTCGTTGGTACCGTCACCGAGAACACCAAGTACAAGGTGTCCGCTGCGTCCATCCCGGGCGTCGAATTCTCCGACCCGGTCGAGGCCACCAATAAGGAAGCCGCCCGTCTGAAAGAGTCCGGCGAGGCAGAGGTGGTTGTGGCGCTCATGCACGAGGACGCCCAGCAGTTCGCTGAGGGCTTCAGCAAGGACGTGGACATCCTCTTCGGCGGTGATACTCACGTCAAGACCCAGGGCGAAATTGCCCGTGACGGCGCATTGCCGCTGTACTGGGCACAGGGCTACGAGTACGGCAAGGTGCTTAACGACGCCGACATCACCTACGACAAGGCCGAGAAGAAGATCACCAAGATTGATCTCAAGCAGTACGATGTGGCCGACGCAGAGGTCTTCTCCCAGCTGCAGGGCCTCGAAGACGACCCCGAGGTAGCTAAGGTCGTCGAGGAAGCAAAGAAGGTAGCGGAGATTGAGGGTGCTAAGACTGCTGGTACCACTGAGAAGGCCATGTACCGCGGTTCTGATGAGGGCAAGGACACCGGTTCCAACCGCGGTGTGGAGTCCACCCTTAACAACTTCATTGCGGAAGGTCAGCGCTACGCTCTAGCCAAGCCGGCGGGCAAGGACATCGAAATTGGCGTCATGAACGCGGGCGGTGTGCGCGCCGACCTCAAGGAAGGTGACGTTACATACCAGGACATCTTTGCTGTTCAGCCTTTCGGAAACTCCGTGATTACCGCTGAGGTCAGCGGAGCTGACTTCATCACCGCACTGGAAAACCAGTGGAAGCCTGGCCAGTCCCGCCCACGTCTGGCTCTAGGCCTGTCCAACAACGTCACCGTTGTCTACGACCAGAAGGCTGAGCAAGGCAAGCGCGTTAAGTCCGTCACCATTAACGGTGAACCGATTGACCCGAACAAGAATTACAGCATTGCTCTGTCCTCCTTCCTCGCATCCAGCGATACGGAAGCAGGCGGCGATGGCTTCTTCGAGCCCGGTTCCATCAAGAACCGCAATGACGTTGGCCACATGGACACCCAGGCGATGATTGACTACATTGCGTCCGGAGAGTCCAAGGTCCGCACCGGCCAGGGTCAGATCGGTGCTCACATTGAGGGGGACCTGAAGCCGGGCAGCGAGATTACCATTGACCTGTCTTCCCTGAACTACTCCAACGCTGAGGAGCCGCAGGCTAAGAAGGTCACCGTTGCACTGGGTGACGCTAAGGCTGAGGAAGACATTGATAACGCAGCACAGCCGGGTGATGAGCAGTTTGGCGAGCGTGGCCGCGCAACCGTCAAGCTCACCATCCCGGAGGGCCTAGAGGGCGAGCAGAAGCTGTCCATCACCACGGATGCTGGTACTAAGGCTGTCCTGCCTATCACCCTTGAGGGCGCGGGTAACGACGAGGACCCGAAGGACCCAGAGAACCCGAAGGATCCGAAGGATAACGGCTCCAACAAGGATGTAGCGTCCTCCGTCGGCCTGGGCGTGGGGATCACCGTGGCCATTGCTGCTGCCATTGCCGCTGTGATTGGCGCTATTAACCTGCCGGCAGGCGCGCTACCGGCTCCGGTACAGCAGATGATTGAGCAGCTGCGCAAGCAGTTCAACATCTAGTCAGTCTCGTTCCTAAAGCCCGCACTGAGGTGCGGGCTTTTCGCATGCGGAAGGTATGGTGGGAAGCTGTGGATACACTGAGGCTATTTGGACGCGAGGCAATGTATCAGCTCGGCATCGAGCCTCACCGCATCCCGGTGGTGATGTTCGCAACGCTGGGCATCTACTTGGCTTTCATGCTCTTGGTCAAGCTTTTCGGTAGTCGGGTGCTGACGTCTATCACGGCCTCAGATGCTGTCATCATCATTATGTTTGGTGCGGTTTCGGGACGCGTCATCGTAGGCAACCCGCCCACGCTTGCCGCCGGCATCATCGGATTGTTTACGCTCATGTTGTTGGAGGCCGCTTTCGGCACCTTCAGACAGCTGGTGAGGTGGTCGAGGTTCATTGACCGAAAACCGGTCCTTTTGGTGTACAAGGGGGAACTGCAAGAGGACAACATGCATTTTGCGCACATCACCGAGAGGGATATCAATTCCGCTGTGCGCAAGGCGGGGCTCGGACGGCGTAGCGACGTCCAGCTTATGATTCTGGAACCGACTGGTCAGATTTCGGTCATCCGCCGTGGCCAGCTTGTCGACGCTTCAGTGTTTAAGGATATCCTCGGCGCCGAGCGCATCGAAGAAGTCGAAGAAGACTCGCAAAAGGATAGCGAATAGATTCTCGCCAGCTGTTAGACCTGCTAACCACTGTGAGGGTTGGAGTCCTGAAGGACGTGCCGAGACACCTTTCTCCATTCCACACGAGAGCGCGAGCCTCATGGGGTGGGGACCAGACTGCCCTACGTGACGAAAACATAGCCCGATCCCCGGGGCGGGAGGGAAAACTTTGGCAACTAAGGCAGCACGTCCAGGGCAGCAGTGTCTAGGGCAGTAACGGTCAAACGGGGGATGGCCAGCCCGCAAAACGAAAAATCTCCTCCGGCGCGTTGAACGCGGGAGGAGACTTACGTGCTTGCGGCTTAGTTGCCAGCGAGCTTGTCGCCGAGACGCAATGCGTCATCCATGGCGCCGATGATGGAGGTGATAACCTTGATCCACTCGCGGATCTCCTTCGGGCTGACGTTGCCCTCATCGTCGGAGGAGAGAGCGAAGAAAGCAGCGGAGGAGCTATCGTTCTCGACCGGAGCAGCGGAAGCAACAGCGGTGCCGGAGAAGGTGATGGTTGCAGCGGTAGCGACGGCAACGAGGGACTTACGGGAGAAGAACTTCATGGTGGAGTGTCCTAATCTTTGGAGAGGGTGGAAAGAGAAACCGAATTACTTCGCGTTAGGAGCGAAGTTCTTCTGGTAGAAGGCGAAGACGGTGCCCAGAGCGCCGATGATGGCGGTGAAGACTGCGATCCAGTCGCGGATCTCAGACGGCTTCATGTCGGTGATGGAGGAACCCTCAGAGTCGTTGGAGGAGGAAGAAGAGGACTCCTCTTCCTTCTCCTTGTCGTTCTCGGACTCGGAGTTGTCGGTCTCCTTGTTGTTGTCCGTGGTGGACTCGGAGTTGTCGGTCTCCTTGTCGTTGTCCGTGGTGGTCTCGGAGTCTGCGGACTCGTTGGTTACGACTGTGGTGTCCTCAGCGGTGTCCTCAGCGGAAGCAACGGACACGCCGGACAGGGAAACGGTTGCAGCGGTAGCGGCAGCAACAAGGGCCTTACGGGAGAAGAACTTCATTCTCGTTCCTTAAGATCTCGGGAATTTCAAAGACCTCACAGATGCTACTGAGACATTGTGCGATTTGCAAGAGATTTGGCAATTAGTTGGTGAGTCTGTGTATCTGCTGGCCGCCGTATGTGAGCTGGGGATATTAAACAGAGGTGCCCGTGGTGGGTGAGTGGTTTGCCAAATGAACTGCTCAAGGCTAAGAAATTCTTAGTACTGGATGGGGTGGGGCGGAGTGATAAAGAAATGGCCCCGCTCGCTGAACGCGAGTGGGGCTAATCACCGTAAAGGGGGTAAAACTTATCCCTCGATGGTTGCCTTGGTGATGCGCACCTCTTCGGCGGGCTCTCCGTCAGACTGTCCATCCTTGACGCCCTTAGCAGCGATAGCGTCGATGGTCTTCTGACCCTTCTCCGTCAAATCACCAAAGTAGGTGTAGGAGGGAGGAAGCGTCGAGTCCTTGTAGTTAATGAAGAACTGCGAACCGTTGGTATCTTCGCCGGCGTTGGCCATCGCGATGGAGCCCTTCGGGTACAGGGCAGGCTGTGCCTTGGCGGCATCGTCAGACTCATCGGTGGGGTACTCGTTGGCAAACTGGAAGCCCGGTCCACCGGCGCCCTGGCCGGTCGGGTCGCCACACTGCAGAACGAAGATGGTGCCATCGGTCATGCGGTGGCACACGGTGTCGTCATAGTACTTCGCCGAAATCATGTCCGTGATTGCGTTGACGGTACACGGAGCCAGGGAGCGGTCGAGGGTCATCTCGATGTCGCCCTGCTTGGTGGCGAAGTTGACGGTCACCTCACCCTTGGCTGGAATGTCCTTGCCGTTAGGCGTAGGCACCTCACGGGAGGCGTCACCTGCTTCTGGGTATTCACACGTTACGGTGTCACCCAGCGGTGTGGCACGCTTGCCGGTCAAAGGCTCGGCGGTGGGGGCTTCGGTTGTGGTCTCCGCGGCCGAGCTCTCCTCGGCCTGAATCTCCTCTTCCTCCGACGAGCGGGTAGCCAAGAACCAGATTCCGCCGACGAGGGCAATAATGACGACGGCTGCCATCACAACAACGCCAAGTGGGCGGCTCTTCTGTTTACGGTCGCGGGACTTCAGCTCGCGATCGAGCTGGTTGAGCGCATCATCCAAGCGCTGGCTGTTAGTAGACACCTATGTTTCCTCCACTGTGGTGGTTCAGAACTTTCGACTCACCTATCCTAACCGCACCGTCCTACATCATGGCGCGGCGCCCCGCGCGTCAGTACGCTTGGGTGCCATGGCTACAACGAATTTTCAGAATGAACCCGTCGAAACCAACGCCGAGCTGCCCAAGGTTGGTGAGGCCCTGCCGGACTTCACCCTTGTCGGTACCGATCTGGCAGAGCTGACCAAGGCAGACTTCGCCGGCAAGCGCCTCGTCGTTTCATGCTTCCCATCCGTCGACACTGGTGTGTGCGCGGCGCAGCTGCGCAAGTTCAACGAGGAGGCGGCTGGACTGGAGAACACTGTTGTTCTTTCTGTCTCCCGCGACCTGCCGTTCGCGCAGGAGCGTTTCTGTGCGGCCGAGGGCATTGAGAATGTCGTCAGCGCCTCTGACTTCCGCTCTGACTTCGCGGATAAGCTGGGCCTCGTGCTAGAGGGCTCCCCACTCAAGGGCCTGTTCGCCCGCGCGGTCATCGTCACGGACGAGGACCACAAGGTGACCTACACCGAGCTGGTTCCGGAGGTCACGACTGAGCCGGACTACGACGCAGCTTTGGCATCTCTCAAGTAATGAGTGCTCCCGAAATCTACGGTTTCGCCGCTGGGCCCTATAAAACCAACACTTATGTGGTGGCTAACGGATCCCGGGCGTTCATCGTGGACCCAGGGATGCACACGCGCGAGAAGCTTGAGCAGCTCGCGCGTGAGAAGTCCTTGGAGTTTGAGGCCGTCGTGCTCACCCACGGCCACATTGACCACACGCGCGATGCCGCCGAGTTTGACCTACCGGTCTACATCCACCCAGATGACGCGTTTATGCTTGTGGATGGCTCCGGTGTGTCCCCCGAATCGCAGATGCTCTTTGCTGCCGCCTCCATGAAGCAGGTGGCGGACCGTCGCGACTTGATCGGCGGAGAAACGTTGAATCTGGTTGGCCTTGAGTTCAAGCTGCTCCATGCACCAGGTCACTCGCCCGGATGCGTCATTCTCGTGGCTGAGGAGGTTGCCCTGACGGGCGACGTGCTGTTTAAGGGTTCCATCGGGCGCACCGACTTGCCGCACTCCGACCACGCCGCGATGCAGCGTTCCTTGCGCGGCCCGGTGTGGGGCCTCGATGACTCCCTTGCTATCTTGCCGGGCCATGGCCCGACCACGACTATGCGTCGTGAACGCGCGACTAATCCGTTTCTACGCGCAGCGGGGGATGTACTCTAAAGGGCGTGAGTGATAAGAAGCAGTTCAAAGCCCTGTCCGCGCCTAAAGGTGTGCCGGACTACGTCCCGCCGCAATCGGCCATCTTTGCCAAGGTGCGCGACACCTTCGTGCACCAGGCACACCTGTCCGGCTTCCAACACATCGAACTCCCAATCTTCGAGGACACCTCGTTGTTCGCCCGCGGAGTGGGGGAGTCCACGGATGTCGTGTCCAAGGAAATGTACACCTTTGCCGATCGTGGCGATCGTTCCGTGACACTGCGCCCAGAAGGCACCGCTGGTGTCATGCGTGCGGTCATTGAACACAACCTCGACCGCGGTCAGCTTCCGGTCAAGCTCAACTATTTTGGCCCCTTCTTCCGCTACGAGCGCCCGCAGGCTGGCCGCTATCGCCAGCTGCAGCAGGTCGGAGTGGAGGCCATCGGCGTGGATGATCCGGCGCTGGACGCAGAGATCATTGCCTTGGCGGATCGCTCCTACCGCAGCCTGGGACTGAGCCAGTTCCGCCTCGAGCTTACGAGCTTGGGAGACCACGAGTGCCGCCCCGCTTATCGTGAGAAGCTGCAGGAGTTCCTGTTCAAGCTCGACTTGGATGAGGAAACCAAGGCCCGCGCGGAGCTGAACCCCTTGCGCGTTCTCGATGACAAGCGCCCGGAAGTCCAGGAGCAGCTTGTCGACGCCCCCCTGATGCTCGACCACCTCAATGCCGAGTGCCGCGAGCACTTTGAGACGGTCACTGGCCTGCTCGATGACATGGGCGTGCCCTACACCATCAACCCGCGCATGGTCCGCGGTCTCGATTACTACACGAAGACCTGTTTCGAATTCGTCCACGATGGCCTCGGCGCGCAGTCCGGCATTGGCGGCGGCGGCCGCTACGACGGGCTCATGGCTCAGCTCGGCGGACAGGAGTTGTCCGGTATCGGCTACGGCCTCGGAGTGGACCGCACGGTTTTGGCCCTGGAAGCCGAGGGCGTGGAGCTCGACGGCGTCGAAGAGCGCGTGGCCGTTTATGGCGTTGCTTTGGGCGCTGCGGCAAAGAAGAAGATGGTCAGCATCATTGATGACCTCCGCAAGGCCGGTATTTCCGCGGACATGTCCTTCGGTGACCGCGGCCTCAAGGGAGCGATGAAGGGCGCTGATCGCGCCAACGCCCGCTTCGCACTCGTCCTCGGTGACCAGGAGCTAGAGTCTGGCACCGTGGCGCTCAAGGATCTGCGCGCGCACGAGCAGCACGACGTCCCCGTGGGGGACGTCGTCAAGCAGCTTCGTCAGCTGGTTTAGCACTCCACCTGGGAGACGGTGAAGCCCATCGTCTTCGCTAGACCACCGAGCGAGGTCTCCTTGTACTTGGAGAGCATGTCGCGCCCCGTTTCGGCCATCGTGCGTACCGCGTTATCGAGGGTAACGTGGTGCGTTCCCTCTCCCATGCGGGCCAGGCGTGCGGCGTTGATGGACTTGACGGCACCGATGGCGTTGCGCTCGATGCAGGGAATCTGCACGAGGCCGCCGACCGGGTCGCAGGTCAAGCCGAGGTTGTGCTCAAGCGCGATCTCGGCAGCATTCTCTACCTGCTCCGGAGTCCCCCCAAGCAGTTCGGCCATGCCGGCCGCCGCCATAGAGGAGGCGGAGCCTACCTCACCCTGGCAGCCCACCTCGGCGCCGGAAATGGAGGCATTGGACTTGATAATGATGCCCACGGCACCCGCAGTGAGCAGGTAGCGGCGAGCATCGGCGCGCGTAAAGTCCGCCATGAAGTCGCGGGCATAATGGAGTACCGCCGGTATGATGCCACAGGCGCCATTCGTCGGCGCAGTAATGACGCGGCCGCCGGCGGCGTTCTGCTCGTTGACGGCGAGCGCGTAGAGGTTTACCCATTCCATCGCGGAAAAGCCACAGGACTCGTCGTCCTGCTTGGCCAACAACTGCTGGTACATCTGCGGCGCGCGGCGGTTGACGCGGAGACCACCAGGCAAGATTCCCTTGGTGGAAATTCCCTCGGTCACGCATTCGCGCATGATGTCCCAGACGAGATCGAGGTGCTGGTAGACGTAGTCGAGACCGCCCTCGTCGCGGTGAAGCACAGCCTCGTTCGCCGCAACGATCTCCCAAATCGCCATGTCATTGGCAGCGCACAGGTGAAGCAGGTGCTCACCAGATTGGAATTCATAAGGAACGGTGTCCTCGGCGGTAGCCGCAGCGACACCGGCCGGAACGCCAGTGTCGGTTTCGAGCTGGGCGTTGTACTCCTCGCGGGACAGAATGAAGCCGCCGCCGACGGAGAAATACTCCGCGTTCTCGGCGAGGATGGAGCCGTCTTCGTCCCAAGCAGTAAAAATAAGGCAGTTCGGGTGCTCGGGCACCGGCTCGTTGTTGAATTCGATGCTGTATTCCACCTCGCCTGCCGGGCCGCTGATGCTGCCCTCGGTAGGGATGAAGGCATCGGCGCGTGGCTCAGCATCGAGCGGAACGGAGAGCGGATCCCAACCGGCGAGGCCTAGAATGACGGCCCGGTCCGTAGCGTGTCCACGGCCGGTAGCGGACAAGGAGCCACGCAGTTCGATGTGGACCTTTGCTGGGTGTTGCTCAAGGGTCTCGAGGAAGGCCTTAGCAGCACGCATGGGGCCCACGGTGTGGGAGGAGGAGGGACCGATGCCGATCGAGAAGATGTCGGTCACGCTAATTGTCATGGGGGTTAAACCTCCTTAGAAGCGTTAAATAAGTTACGCCTTACGATAGTACCGAGCGCCCCCAGTCGTTGCTTAGCCCGGTTGGCCGTCGTGGCGGGACAGGAGTTCGCGGAAGCCCCCTGATTCCGAATCCGGTGCCTGCCCAGCAGAACCCTGGTGTGTGTCCTGCGGTTCGCCGAGAGGGCCGGCAAGGCCAGCTACGCGGTCGAGCGGGCGCACCATGAGGTCCGCCAACTCCCCAGCGGCGCGCTCGATGCGCTTTTCATTGCGCGCGCCCTCAGCGGTGCCAAAGTCCTCCGTGGCCTGGAAGATGCCGGTGGGGACCACCGTGGCATGCAGGTAATTGAGTAGTGGGCGCAGGGCATAATCCAACACCAAGGCGTGACGGCTGGAGCCGCCCGTGGCCGCGATGAGGGTTGGAAGCCCCTCCAGGGAATGTGGCTCCAAGGTGTCGAAGAACATCTTGAACAGACCCGAGTAACTGCCCTGGAACACGGGACTGACCGCGATGAGGCCGTCGGCATCCAGCACCGCGGACTGTGCCGCGGTGAGACGGGGCGTGGGCGAAACCCAGTTGGTCATGGCCTCAGCTAGCTCGCTCGCGAGGTCCCGGAGCTCGACGACGGTGATGTCGGTGCCTTCGCCCCGCGCGGTGACGTGGGCGGAGGTGGCGGCCGAGAGGGCGTCGGCAAGCGCGCGCGTCGAGGACGGCGATGACAACCCAGCCGTAATGACGACGAGTGACCGCATCTACTTCTCCTCTCCAGGGTTGACCAACGCGTGTGGTTCATAACTACCGAGCGTGGCGTGCGTTGGCGGGTCAGAAGGTACATGATCTGGGCGGCGCTCCTCAAAGCGCCGGCGCAGCTCAGGGACGACCTGCGTACCCAGAATCTCAATCTGCGCTAGCACCACCTCTTGCGGAAGGCCGGCATGATCGATAAGGAAGAGCTGGCGCTGATAGTCGCCCACCCAGTCGGCGAACTGCAGGGTTCGTTCTACGACCTGCTCCACCGTGCCTACCGTCAGTGGGGTTTGTGCGGTGAATTCTTCTAAGGAAGGGCCTTGGCCGTAGACCGGGGCGTTGTCGAAGTAGGGGCGGAAGAAATCCTTCGCCTCCTGCTCGGTAGACCCGATGAAGACATGCCCGCCGAGGCCCACGATGGCCTGATCCCCGCGACCATGACCGTAGGATTCGTAGCGGTTGCGGTAGAGGCTCACCATCTTCGCGGTGTGTTCCTTGTTCCAGAAGATGTTGTTGTGGAAGAAACCATCGCCGTAATAGGCCGCCTGTTCGGCAATCTGTGGGGAACGGATAGAGCCGTGCCAGACGAGGGGCGGGATACCGTCGAGCGGCGCCGGTGTGGCGGTGAATCCCTGTAGCGGGGTGCGGAATTTTCCTTGCCAGGTCACGACCGGTTCGCGCCACAGGCGGCGCAACAGGTGGTAGTTCTCCACCGCCAGAGGGATACCTTCGCGGATATCTTTGCCAAACCACGGGTAAACCGGACCGGTGTTACCGCGGCCCAACATGAGATCGATGCGCCCGTCAGCCAGGTGCTGGAGAAAAGCGTAGTCCTCTGCAAGCCGGACGGGGTCGTTGGTGGTGATCAGCGTGGTGGCAGTGGAGAGGTGCAGGTTCTTCGTCTGCGCCGCGATGTAGGCCAGATGGGTGGTGGGTGCGGACGGGACGAAGGGTGGGTTGTGGTGCTCGCCGGTGGCGAAGACGTCGAGGCCCACCTCCTCTGCCTTGAGGGCGATTTCTGTCATAGCGCGGATGCGCTCCGGCCTCGGTGGGGGTGCGACCGGTGGTGGGATCTTGCGTGACATCACCGATGCTAAAGACTCCAAATTGCATGCCATACTCCTCTCTGTGACATGTCAACAAAGTTTAGCCGGGTAATTATTCCCACTCAAGGGCGTCGACCAAGACTGCAAGATCCGCTGGCGTTGCGATGGCGAGCGGGCGCTGCGAAGGCTTGCCCTGCTCGGTAAGGAGAACCGCACTAGGATGCGTGCCGTCCGCCGCGGGTTCGGTGAGGGCATCGATGACCTCTTGCGCACTGGCGTTGCGGGGAAGGAACTCGGCCCTGTCCTTCTTCTCTGCAAACTCTAGAACGGCGCTAATCGACGCCGCGTTGACCACACCATCGTCTCCCAAATCTGCTGCGACCCAGCGGGCGATGACATTGGTCGTGAGGAGGGCTTGGTAAGCGCCGGAATCATAAATCGGGATCTGCGAATAGCCGGTCCTATTAATGAGCCGGAGAGCCTCTATGATCGGGGTATCGGGGCCAAGTGTGGTGACCTCACGGTTGGCGAGTAAGGACTGTGCCGTGGGCGGATCTGTAAGAAGCCGCTGGAGGTTCTCTAGCTGCGCCAGCACCTGTGGGTGCGGGGTAGCGATGGGCTCGCCGTCGAAATAGCGGCCGTGGGCGATGGCGTTGCGCAGATTACCTAAGTCCTTGAGCTGCTCTGCCTGGCGCTTGCTGAGCAGGTGTTTGTCGTGTGCGCGGTCGACAATCCACCAGAAGGAGTCGGAGTTCTTGGCCCCGACGGCCTGGCGGAGAAACTGCTCAATGTCGTTGAATGCGGAAAAGAATCTGGCCAGGGAGTTATCGCTCATGCCGTCCCAGTGTACGGGTGCTCTCAAACCCCAGTGGTCGCTGGTGGACAGAGAAAACAAAGAAGCCGCGAGTATCCCGAGGCGGCAGGAGACTCGCGGCGACTGGGTACGATGCCCTGTGCGCGTGTTGTGTTGAGACTAGAACACGACGCGCAGGATGGAGACCGTCACAGCTGCGATGGCAGCGGCGGCTGGGAGAGTGATGACCCATGCGAGGGCGATGGGCTTCATCAGGTTCCAGTTAGCAGCGCGGTTGACGATGCCGACGCCAAGGACAGCACCGATGAGGATGTGCGTCGAGGAAACCGGGAGGCCTAGGAGGGAGGCTGCCATGACAACGGCAGCGGCAGCCAGCTCAGCGGCGAAACCGGAGGAGGGGTGCATCTGGGTCAGGCCGGAACCGACGGTCTGGATAACGAAGCGGCCGATGAACCACAGGCCAGAAACGAGGGCAATGCCCATAGCCACCATGACCGGCAGCGGGACGGTGACTTCGTCAGAAATCCGGTTGGTCTGCAGGACATCGAAGACGGCGGCGAAGGGGCCGATGGCGTTGGCGATGTCGTTCGAGCCGTGCGAGAACGCGAAGGCGGAGGCGGTGAAGACCTGCATCCAAGAGAAGAGGAGGAAGGTGGAGCGGGACAGGGACTTCTTCTTCAGAGAGCGGGCGAAGATGAAGACGGCCATCCAGACCACGGCACCTACCATGCCCATGACAAGGAGGTTCTCAAGTGTGGAGAAGTCAACGCCGGTGTTCTTGAGGCCCTTGAAGAGCATCATCGCGGAGATGATAACAGCGCCCAATGCTGCCAGCAGCGGGACCCAGTTCTCTAGTGCGCGGTGCGCGTTGACGTCCTCGAGATCCTTGTTGAGGTTGTGCAAATCTCGGTAGTAGTCGGACTCGAGCGCCTCTGGATCGTAATCATCTTCCGCGGTGAGGGCGGCATCACGGGCCATGGCGTTGGTGTAGGAAATCTGCTGCAGCTCGTTCATGCGCTCGAAGCGGGTCTTGTGCTCCTTGCGCAGCTCAGCGCGGCGAACCTTGATGTCGCGCAGACGCTCGTCTGCGGCGTCGTTGTAGACGAGGATGGAAGCCTTAATCCACCTAAACAGCAGGTAAGCGGCAACACCGCCAAGAACTGGTGAAAGTACCCAGGAGAAAGCAATGGTGCCAATGCCGCCCCACTGCACCATGTCCATTCCGCCCTTGCCGGTGACGAAGCCGACGGTCAGCGCGGCGCCGACGATACCGCCGACGATGGAGTGGGTCGTAGAAACCGGCCAGCCCATGCGGGTAGCGACGAGCAGCCAGATGGCAGCGCCGAGCAGCGACGCCATCATGATGTAGACGAACTCCATGGGGTCGAGCCCGTCAATGGCGTCGAGGTCCACAATGCCGGAGCGGACGGTGTCGGTAACCTCGCCGCCGGCGAGGATCGCGCCGGATACCTCAAAAACCGCCGCAACAGCGAGGGCCTGCTTCATAGAGAGGGTTCCCGCACCCACGGAGGTACCGAAAGAGTTGGCGACGTCATTGCCACCAATGTTGAAGGCCATGAATACGGCGAAGATGATCGCGGTAACAAGGACGATCTTGTTAGCGCCCTCAGCAACCTCTCCGTTGCCCCAAATGATGAAGAGGACAAGAGTAACAGCGGTGATGGCGCCGAAGAACAAGTGCCAAATCCAGTCCTTGTTCTTACCATTCATCGTTTCGAGATCAGGCATCGTCGGCGTGGCGGTGCTCAAAACGTCGTTCCTTTCATGAAGAGAACGCTGCGTGATGAGGAAGCGCGGGCTGCCGCGGGCAAGGTAAAAGCGTCAATAATGATGGGGATTAACGTACCTGCTGCGGTGCAGGTGATGACATCACGCACAGTTCTTTTATGTTTTTAAAGACAGAGCGGATCCCACCACGAACCGGCGGGAACTTGATCAGGGTAAAGCATCAAGATTGCCGGCAGGTAAACGCCTCATGTATTTGAATTTAATCTGCACATTTTGTGGCACATTTGGGGGTGGTGTGGCCTTTCGGTGGACACACCAACATTTTTGACGCTCGGTATTAAGACTTATATACGCCTCGACCCAAAGTGTCGCACTGCTCCATCTTTCCGCTGTTATATCCGGCGAGGAAGGATTGTGCTCGGTCCTCAGAGGAGCCGTGTGTCCAGGTATCGGGGCGTACCTCGCCGCCAGAGCGGCGCTGGATGTTGTCGTCGCCCACGGCGCGGGCAGTGTTGACGGCGTCGGTGACCTGCTGTTCGGTGATCGTTTCGAGCAAAGCATCCTCACCCTTGTCGGCGTAGTGTGCCCACAGTCCGGCATAGCAATCCGCTTGCAGCTCAATCTTCACTGCGTTGGAGTCCTCGCCGGGTTCGTTGTAATTGGACAAGCTGAGTGTGCCCTCTAGCTTCTGAATGTGGTGGCCAAATTCGTGGGCGACGATATACATCTGTGCCAGAGGTGCATTATCCCCACCGAAGTTGCGGAGCTGATCGAAGAACGCGGTGTCGAAATAGGCGGACTCATCGGCCGGGCAGTAGAACGGCCCGGTGGCGCCGGAGGCTTGGCCACAGCCGGACATAGTGGTGTTGTTAAAGATGACGCGGCCGGGTTCGACGTACTCGATGCCTGCCTGATCCGGCAGCTGCTGGGCCCAGACCTTGTCGACGGACTGGGCGGCGAACATGACGCGGCAGTCGTCGTACTTATTGCCGTCCTCGGCAGTTTGGCAGTGTGCGAAGGCATCCTCTCCGCTTTCCTCTGGGCCGACCTGGGTTTGGTCGGGCTGAGGGCTGCTTTCGGTGATGTCACCAAGATCGCCGCCAAGCAAGAGATAGAGGCCAATGAGGAGGAGGGAGCCAATGCCGCCGCCGGTAGCGATCATGCCGCCGCGGCCCCCGCCGCCGGAGCTTGCTCGCTTGCCATCAAAGTTGGCGCCAGATTTGAAAGTCATGGTCCAGATTTTGCCATATGCGGGCGGTGATGTGAGTGTGATGAGGGGAGCTGCGTCAGGCGGGGGTACCAGCGCTCAACGTTCGGCGGTGCTCGGTGTTTACCCCAGAGCTGAGCAAGTCCGGTGCGGGCGGTAGACTTGGGCCGTTCAAGTTCTTGCATCCCTCGGCGCGTGCTGTCTACGCGTGGCGTGTGTGGGTGCGAGCGTCAACAATGAGAAGGGATTGAACGAGAGTGCTGCGTACACATTTGGCAGGCGAACTGCGCAAAGAGATGGCGGGGGAGACCGTCACCCTGACGGGTTGGGTGGCGCGCCGTCGCGACCATGGCGGTGTTATCTTCATTGACCTGCGTGATCGCTCCGGCGTTGCCCAGGTGGTTTTCCGTGAATCCGAGGTTGCTGAGCGCGCCCATGATCTGCGCTCCGAATACTGCGTTAAGGTCACCGGCGTGGTGGATCCCCGTCCAGAGGGTTCTGCTAACGCGAACCTGGCCTCCGGTGAGATCGAGGTCAACGTTACGGATCTGGAAGTGCTCAACAAGTCTGCAGCACTGCCGTTCCAGATCGATGATCCTTCTTCCTCCGGTGAGGTCGGCGAGGAGACCCGTCTGAAGTACCGCTATCTCGATCTGCGTCGGGAGCGCCAGCATGAGGCTTTGCGCCTGCGCTCGGCAGCTAACCGTGCCGCTCGCCAGGTTCTGGATAGCCATGATTTCACTGAAATCGAAACCCCGACCCTGACCCGCTCCACCCCGGAGGGCGCTCGTGACTTCCTCGTGCCCGCCCGCCTCAAGCCGGGCAGCTGGTACGCACTCCCACAGTCCCCGCAGCTGTTTAAGCAGCTGCTCATGGTGGCCGGCATGGAGCGTTACTACCAGATTGCTCGCTGCTACCGCGATGAGGACTTCCGCGCGGACCGTCAGCCGGAGTTTACGCAGCTCGACGTCGAGATGTCCTTCGTTGATCAGGACGATGTGATCGCTCTTGCGGAAGAAATTATCTCCGCCCTGTGGAAGCTCATCGGCTACGAAATCAAGACCCCCATCCCGCGCATGACCTATGCCGATGCCATGAAGTACTACGGATCTGACAAGCCGGACTTGCGCTTCGACATCAAGATCGTCGAGTGCACCGAGTTCTTCAAGGACACCACCTTCCGTGTCTTCCAGAACGAGTACGTTGGTGCTGTCGTCATGGAAGGCGGAGCCTCCCAGCCGCGCCGCCAGTTCGATGCGTGGCAGGAATGGGCGAAGCAGCGCGGCGCGAAGGGCCTGGCTTACATCACCATCGCTGAGGACGGCACCTTGGGCGGCCCGGTGGCCAAGAACATTACTGATGCCGAGCGCGAGGGCATTGCCGAGCACGTCGGTGCCAAACCGGGTGACGCCATCTTCTTCGCAGCTGGTGAGACCAAGTCATCCCGCGCTCTTCTGGGTGCAGCACGCGGTGAGATTGCAAAGAAGCTGGACCTCATCAAGGACGGCGACTGGGCCTTCACCTGGGTTGTGGACGCACCACTGTTCGAGCCTGCCGCTGACGCCACCGCCTCCGGCGACGTGGCTCTGGGCCACTCCAAGTGGACGGCAGTACACCACGCCTTTACCTCGCCGAAGCCGGAATATCTGGACAACTTCGACGAGAACCCGGGTGAGGCGCTGGCCTACGCCTACGACATCGTCTGCAACGGCAACGAGATCGGCGGCGGATCTATCCGTATCCACGACCAAGACGTGCAGAAGCGTGTCTTCGACGTTATGGGCATCGGTGAGGAAGAAGCACAGGAGAAGTTCGGCTTCCTCCTCGACGCTTTCCAGTTTGGCGCCCCTCCGCACGGTGGTATCGCGTTCGGTTGGGACCGCATTGTCTCCCTGCTGGGAGGTTTCGACTCTATTCGTGACGTCATCGCTTTCCCGAAGTCCGGTGGCGGCGTGGACCCGTTGACCGATGCTCCGGGCACCATCCCTGCCGAGCAGCGCAAGGAGACCGGCGTGGATTTTAAGCCGGAGAAGGCAGCCAAGGCCGCTCAGGGCGACAAGGTTGGGAAGGAGTCCTAGGTCGCTCAACTCGGTAATGTAGTTGGGCCTACGATATGTGGAAGCAGGCAAGCAAGTGAATCCGATGGGACACGAGTCCAAGAACAAATCTGTGGCGGATGCCGTGGTGGCGGAAGCCTCACAGATGCTCTCGCGCCGCTTTGGCGGGGAGCCTGAGCTTAGTGACGTCGAGCAACTCACTGGTTCGGGCAACGCCGTGGTGCTTCGTGCCCGCACGTCACCGAGTGCCTTCTTCCCGCATCGTTCGGTGGTCATCAAATACAACCCAGTCACCGGGCATACCATTGATGACGCCGCCCTTCTGCGTGAGGTGGTGGCCTATCAGTTCACCACAGCGTTATCCGAAGAGGTTCGCCCAGGCCCAGTGCTGCTCGCACACGACGTCGAGAAGCGCATTTTGGTGCTGTCTGACGCCGGTGATGGCGACAGCCTGGCGGATACTCTTGCCCGCAGCAATGACGAAGAACGCGGAGAGCTGCTCAGGTCCCTGGGCGGCGCGCTGGGCAAAATGCACGCAGGCACGGCTGGGCACGAAGAGGATTACAAGGCTCTGCTGAACCGTCAGTTGCGCCGGCATCCCGAATACGCCGAGCACCAAGCCCTGCGCGATGAGTCCCTGAAAAGCTCCATTCTGATCGGTGCGGACATCCTCAGCGAAGCAGGACTGGAGCCACCAGAGCACGTCCGCGAATTGGCCCGCACCGCCATGCAGAGCTTTAGTTCTGGCCGCAACCGCGCTTTTACGCCCTTCGATCTATCCCCAGACAACATCATCGCGGGGACAACCCTGACCTTCCTGGATTATGAGTGGGCCGGTTTTCGCAACGTGGGCTTTGACGTGGCCTGTGTTGTCGCCGGCTTCCCACAGTTCCTCTTCAGTCGCCCGATTACGGATGCTGAGGCGGACGTCTTCATTCAAGCCTGGCAGCGCCGAGTCGTCGACGTGTGGCCGCAGCTGGCGGATGAGAAGACACTGCATGAGTTGATAGTCGCCTGCCTCATTGGTTGGGCTTTATCGAGCGTGACCACGATGTATGCCGGTGGGATTGAAGGGGTAGTGGCTCTGGCGGAAGGCAACGCCGAAATTTATCGTGACCCGCATCGCTCGCTGCTTCGCCGCTCCGATCACGGCCCGTTCAGCGAGGATGAGCTCCTGATTCGGCGCGACCTTTATGAAACTTTCGAAGCGCTCTCACGCTTTGCCGCGCAGTGCAAGAACGATGGGTGTTCGACTGTTGCCGCTTTCGGCCACGCTGTGGCCTCCCGTCTCCGGGAGTCCTGATGGGGCAGGAGTCACTCTTCGGCGACGACCAATCAGCGCCAAGCCTGCCGGGTGGCCCCGATATTTTTGCGACTCATTCGGGGTCACCGCTGGCCGCGCGCATGCGGCCGCAAAGCCTCGACGAAGTAGTGGGCCAAAAGCACCTTCTGGAACCCGGGACTCCGCTGCGCCGCCTCGTCGAGGGTTCCGGCGAGGCCTCCGTCATCCTGTACGGCCCGCCAGGCACCGGAAAAACGACCCTGGCTTCGCTGATCGCGTCCTCTCTGGGGGATAACTTCATCGGCCTGTCCGCCCTCGACTCCGGCGTCAAGCAGGTACGGGAAGTCATCACGCATGCTCGCCGCGAGCTGATTGAGGGCCGCCGCACAGTGCTCTTTATCGATGAGGTGCACCGCTTTTCCAAAACCCAGCAGGACGCATTGCTGGCTGCGGTGGAAAACCGGACGGTGCTGCTCGTGGCAGCTACCACCGAGAACCCCTCCTTCTCCGTGGTGGCGCCTCTGCTCTCGCGTTCGCTGCTGCTGCACTTGGAGCCGCTTGACGACGCCTCCCTGCGCACTCTCGCCGAGCGAGCGCTGACGAGCGAGCGCGGCTTAGCCGGGCGAATCACCGCAACGGAAGACGCTCTGGACCAACTGGTGCTGCTCGCCGGAGGAGATGCGCGTCGCACGCTGACCTACCTCGAGGCTGCGGCTGAGGCGGTACCAGATGGTGGCGAGCTCACCGTCGACATTCTCAAAGACAATGTCAACCGCGCGGTGGTGCGCTATGACCGTGACGGCGACCAGCACTATGACGTAGTCTCCGCGTTCATCAAGTCCATTCGCGGTTCTGACGTCGATGCTGCGTTGCACTACCTCGCCCGCATGATTGAGGCTGGCGAGGATCCACGCTTCATTGCGCGCCGGCTCATCGTGCACGCCTCAGAGGACATTGGGATGGCCGACCCCACCGCGCTACCCACCGCCGTGGCCGCCGCGGAGGCCGCTGCGCTGATCGGCCTGCCCGAGGCGCGCATCCCGCTGGCTCAGGCCACGATCCACCTGGCTACTGCGCCGAAGTCGAATTCCGTTATTAATGCCATCAATTCTGCTCAGGCCGATGTCCGGGCCGGTAAGAGCGGTTACGTCCCGCCGCACTTGCGCGACGGGCACTACGAGGGTGCTAAGCGCCTAGGTAACGCCGTCGGCTATCAGTACCCGCATGATGATCCACGCGGTGTTCTAGCCCAGCAGTATCTGCCGGAGACGCTGGCCGATGCCGAGTATTATCAGCCCACCGACCACGGAGCGGAAAAGCGCGTGCGCGAGTACCTGGGAAGGTTGCGGGACATCATCCGGGGGCGGCGTCGCTAAGCACAGCACCGGACGGGTAAAGTTGAGCGCTGACTAGAAACCTCTCAACAGTGAAGGACTTTTGCTCGTGAAGACTCATGAGATCCGGGAACGCTTTACCCAGCACTTCGTCAAGGCCGGCCACGAAGCCGTCCCCAGCGCGTCGCTGATCCTGGATGACCCGAACCTGCTCTTCGTCAACGCCGGCATGGTTCCCTTCAAGCCCTACTTCTTGGGCCAGCAGAACCCGCCTTTTGCTAACGGTACGGCGACCTCCATCCAGAAGTGCGTGCGCACCTTGGATATCGAGGAAGTAGGCATCACCACCCGCCACAACACCTTCTTCCAGATGGCAGGCAACTTCTCCTTTGGCCAGTACTTCAAGGAGGGTGCTATCACCCACGCCTGGAACCTGTTGACGAACTCGGTAGAGGATGGCGGCTTGGGGCTAGATCCCGAGCGTTTGTGGGTCACGGTCTACCTCGATGATGATGAGGCAGCCGATATCTGGCACAACAAGATCGGTGTTCCCCGCGAGCGCATTCAGCGCCTCGGCATGGAGGATAATTACTGGTCCATGGGTATTCCTGGCCCGTGCGGTCCGTGCTCTGAGATTTACTATGACCGTGGTCCGGAATATGGTCAGGACGGTGGGCCCGTCGCGGACGATAACCGCTACATGGAGATCTGGAACCTGGTCTTCATGCAGAACGAGCGCGGCGAAGGCATCGGCAAGGGCAACTTTGAGATTCTCGGCCCGTTGCCTAAGAAGAACATCGATACCGGCATGGGCATCGAGCGCGTTGCCTGCATCCTGCAGGGCGTGGACAACGTCTACGAGACGGATCTGCTGCGCCCGGTCATTGACGTTGCCGAGGAACTCACCGGGGCGAAATACACGCCCGATGCGCCGAAGGAAGACTTGATCCGCTTCCGCGTGGTGGCGGACCACTCGCGCACCGGCATGATGCTCATCCTGGATGGCGTTACCCCCGGTAACGAGGGCCGTGGCTATATCCTGCGCCGACTGCTGCGCCGTATCATCCGCTCCGCCAAGCTGCTGGGTGCGAAGGGTGAGACCATGGAACGCTTCATGAACACCATCATGGACACCATGACTCCGTCCTACCCGGAGATTGCGGAGAACCGTGAGCGCATCCTGCGCGTCGCCGTGGCGGAGGAGAAGGCCTTCCTCAAGACCCTGGAGTCGGGCACCAAGCTTTTCGACGAAGCTGTCGACGAGCTAAAGAGCACCTCCCGCGCGGCCACCCCGAAGGTGCTGTCCGGTGAGAAGGCGTTTGAACTGCACGATACCTATGGATTCCCCATCGACTTGACATTGGAGATGGCCCAAGAAGCTGGCCTTAGCGTGGACATGGAGGGCTTTGATGCCGCCATGGGCGAGCAGCGCCGCCGTGCCAAAGCTGATAACCAGGCTAAGAAGCATGGTCACGCCGACTTGTCGCTCTACCGCGAGTGGGTGGATAACCATCCGACTCTGTTCACGGGCTACGAGACCTTGGAGTCCGAAGCCAAGGTACTCGGCCTCGTCCGCGATGGCGAGAAGGTCTCTGAAGTCCAAGCAGGCGACACCGTCGAGGTAATTCTGGACCAGTCGCCGCTCTACGCCGAAGCCGGTGGCCAGACCGCCGACCGAGGCCGGATCATTGCCGGTGAAACCCTCCTTGAGGTCAATGACGTGCAGAAGATCGGCAAGAGGCTGTGGGTCCACAAAGCTACGGTGACCGCTGGTGGCCTTGAACTGGGCACTGGCGTAACAGCCGAGGTAGACCAGCAGTGGCGCCACGGTGCCGTGCAGGCGCACTCCGCCACGCACCTCATCCACGCCGCGCTGCGCCAGGTGCTGGGGCCGACCGCTGTCCAGGCTGGCTCCTTGAACCGACCGGGTTACTTGCGCTTTGACTTTAACTACACCGACCAGCTCACCCAGGAGCAGCTCGATGAGATCGCTTTGGTGACTAACCAGGCGGTAGACCAGCACTTCCCGGTCAATACCATCGAGACTTCCTTGGACAAGGCCAAGGAGATGGGCGCGATGGCCCTGTTCGGTGAGAACTATGGTTCCGAGGTCCGCGTCGTGGAGATGGGAGGGCCCTTCTCCATCGAGCTGTGCGGCGGTACGCACGTGAAGAACACCGCAGAGATCGGTCCAGTGTCTGTCCTTGGTGAATCCTCCGTGGGTTCCGGTGCGCGCCGCATCGAGGCCTATTCGGGCTTGGATGCCTTCCGTTACTACTCCAAGGAAGCAGCCCTGGTGGAAGGTGTGTCTCGCGAGCTGAAGGTCCAGACCGAGGACCTGCCGGAGCGCATCGCGCAGCTGACGGAGAAGCTCAAGGCCGCAGAGAAGCAGATTGCAGAGCTGCACAAGGCCCAGCTCATGTCCCAGACTGGAGAGATGATCTCCACTGCGAAGACTGTCAACGATTTCACCATCGTGGCCGTCAAGCTCCCTAAGGGTGTGAACGGCGGTGACCTGCGCACGCTGGCTTCCGACATTAAGAACCGCCTCGGTGATGTCGCTGGTGTGGTCGTCTTGGCATCGGAGAATGAGGGCGGCAAGCTGCCATTCATCGTGGGTGCTACGAAGGCCGCCATCGAGCGTGGTGTCAAGGCTGGTGACTTGGTTAAGCTGGTTTCCGGCTACGTTGATGGCAAGGGCGGCGGCAAGCCAGATATGGCTCAAGGCTCCGGCGCAAACGCCGAAGGCCTGCAAGCTGCCTTCGACGCCGTCCGTGATGAGCTCGAAACCCACTAATGGATGCGCACGAGTAGGTGTGCAGCAGTAGCTGACTCTCAGGACCAGGAGGAACACCATGGCCGTAGAGC
This sequence comes from Corynebacterium sp. HMSC074H12, assembly GCF_001813755.1. Classification (NCBI taxonomy): domain Bacteria; kingdom Bacillati; phylum Actinomycetota; class Actinomycetes; order Mycobacteriales; family Corynebacteriaceae; genus Corynebacterium; species Corynebacterium sp. HMSC074H12. Next base: position 57,545 of record NZ_KV813901.1, on the reverse strand, counting down.
CCGATAAGCCAGGAGCAGACGATCCCGGACCTGGGCGCCGGTTGGGTCTTGACGTCGGAACCGTCCGAATCGGCGTGGCGGTGTCCGATCGGGATGCCCGCCTGGCTATGCCGGTCGAGACCGTCCGCCGCGAAACCGGGTTTAAGGACCGCGACAAGGGTGACATCGACCGACTGCTTGAGCTTATTCACGAGTATGACGTCGTCGAGGTGGCAGTCGGTTTGCCGCGTGATCTCAAGGGCAACGGCTCATCAAGTGTTAAACATGCCAAAGAAATCGCGTTTCGTATCCGCCGCCGCTTGGCAAAAGATGACACGATAAACACACCTCCGCCTGTGCGCATGGTGGATGAGCGCCTCACCACAGTGGTGGCATCATCTGCACTGCGAGCCTCTGGCGTGTCAGAGAAACGCGGCCGTTCGGTTATCGACCAAGCTGCCGCGGTGGAAATTTTGCAATCCTGGCTGGATGCGCGCCATTTCGCGTTGAACGGCCACAGCCCTTCAAACCTAGGAGACGAAGTACGTGAGCCGTAAACCTTCACGCATCGGACGCTCGATGGAACCCCAGTACGTCAAGCGCCGCCAGCGCGGCATGGCCGTGCTTATTGCCAGCCTTGTCCTCATCATCGGCGGCCTCGGCTACATCGGTTTCCGCCTGTTGGGAGGGGGCAATACCTTGGACTATGAGGGACAAGGCAATGGTGTAACACAGCTCGTTCAGGTCCCGGAAGGCTCATCCATGGGAGAACTGGCACCTGAGCTAGCAGAAAAGAATGTGGTGAAGACGCCTGAGGCTTTCTCTTCGGCGGCCAATTCGAATCCGCGCGCGAGCCAGATCAAGCCAGGTTTTTACCGCCTCCAAGAGGAGATGAGTGCAAAGTCTGCCGTGGAGGCTCTGCTTGATGACGCCAACATGGTCGACCTCCTCGACGTGCACGGCGGAGCGACGTTGCTGGACGTCAACGTACTGGGGGGCGATGTCCGGTTTGGTATTTACTCCCTGATCTCGCAGGTCTCCTGTAAGGAGGGCGGTTGCGTATCCGCCGAGGAACTGGAGAAGATCGCGGCCACGGTAGACCCAGCCGAACTGGGTGCGCCGGACTGGGCTGTGGAGGAGGTCCGTGCTCGCGGCGAGGATCCCAAGCGTATTGAGGGGCTTATCGCCCCGGGACAGTACGTGCTTGACCCGAACATGGATGCCCAGGAGATCCTGACCGATCTCATCACTCGTTCGACGAAGAAGTACAACGACACCAACATTGTCGACCGCGCCCAGGCCATTGGCCTGAAACCCTATGAGCTTCTGACCGCAGCATCCCTGGTGGAGCGTGAGTCGCCGGCCGGTGAATTCGACAAGGTTGCGCGCGTCATCCTCAACCGCCTCGACGAGCCGATGCGCTTGGAGTTGGACTCCACTGTGAACTACGGGCTCGAGGACGTCGAGCTGGCCACCACCGATGAGGACCGTAACCGCGAGACCCCGTGGAATACCTATGCGAAGGATGGTCTTCCGGATTCCCCGATCGCCTCGCCGTCGGAGGAGGCCATCCAGGCTATGGAGAACCCGGCAGAGGGCAATTGGCTCTTCTTCGTCACGGTTGATGACAAGGGCACGACGGTCTTTACCGACAACTATGATGAGCACCTCGCCAACGTCGATGATGCGGTGCGCTCTGGCATCCTGGACAGCCAGCGCGAAGGCGCCGGCGAGCCACCAGCAGAGGAGCACTAATAGGATGCCGCGCGCCGCAGTTTTAGGCAGCCCCATCGAGCATTCGTTATCCCCGGTCCTCCATAAGGCCGGCTATGATGCGCTGAATCTGAAGGACTGGGATTACACCAGGTTCGAGGTGACCGACTTGGCTGCCTTCCTCGCCGAGGTAGGGGAAGAGTACCGAGGTTTCTCGGTGACCATGCCATTGAAGTTCGACGCCTTGGCTTGCGCAGACATCGTGAGCGAGCGCGCCAAGCTCATCGGCTCTGCGAATACCTTGGTGCGCACCGCGGAGGGGTGGCGCGCGGACAACACGGATACGGAAGGCGTGCTGGGCGCACTCGATGAGCTGCTGGGCCCCTCTCAGCCCGCGACGGCTTTGCTCATCGGTGCAGGCGGTACCGCGCGGCCGGTCCTGTGGGGACTAGCCCAGCGTGGTGTCACCGATGTCACCGTGCTCAATCGCTCCGACCGCCTCGACGAGCTACGCCCGCTGGGCGACGCTCTTGGCCTCTCCCTCCACTCGGCATCTTTTGGCGAGGATCTCGCGGGGTTAGCGCGTTCGGTGGACCTCATCGTCTCCACTGTTCCCTCCGCCGTAGTGGAAGAGCATCTGACCCAGTTGGCCAAGGCTCCGGTGTTCGACGTTATCTACGATCCATGGCCTACGCCTTTAACTGTGTATGCGGCTGCTGATGGCTATCCGACCGTCGGCGGGCACATCATGCTGGCCAACCAGGCTTATTCGCAGTTTGAACAATTCACCGGGCACACCGCCCCGCGGGCAGAGATGCTGGCTGCTCTCAACGCTGCGCTCAAGCTTCCTTAATCAACAGCATGCGCGGCAGCACCCCGCACGGTAGGCTGCGCAGTCATGGGGGATGTGCTTTTCCTGGCGTGGGGGTGCGCCTTAATCGTTTATGACCTGCGTTTCAAACGCCTGCCCAACTATCTGACCCTGCCTGCCGCCGTGCTGTCGCTGTGGTGGTTCGACCCAGCCGGGCTGCTATGGCCGGGGCTTTATATTCTGGTTGCATTGCTGAGCCGCGCCGGAAGCGTGGGCGGGGGTGATCTCAAGCTGGCGTTGCCACTGGGCATGGTGACCGCCCACGCGGCGGGAGTACTAGGGGTTGCGTTCGCGATGGTAGGGGCGTCGCTGAGCACGCTGCTCTGGGGGTTCATGACGCAGGATGGGAAACCCGCGCACGGGCCCGGCATGCTCATTGCGGCAGCACTTGTCGTGCTGTTTAGCCCCGACACGGTGTGATAGGCGGCCCAGTGCCCCCGAAAGAACCCCTAGCGTGTGATAATAGTCCGCATGCTTCGTTGGACTACCGCAGGTGAATCTCACGGCCAGGCACTCGTTGCACTCATTGAGCACATGCCCGCCGGGGTTCCCGTTTCCCAAGACGACATCGCTCTCCAGCTCTCTCGCCGCCGCCTCGGCTATGGCCGCGGTGCCCGCATGAAGTTCGAGGCCGATGAGCTCACCTTGCTCAGTGGCATTCGCCACGGCCTGACCCTGGGCAGTCCGATTGCCATCATGATCGGCAACACGGAGTGGCCGAAGTGGACCACCATCATGTCCCCGGACGCGCTCGATCTCGATGACCCGGAGACCGCTAAGGCGATGGCTTCCGGCCGCGGCGCCCCGCTCACTCGTCCTCGCCCGGGGCATGCCGATTTCGCCGGCATGGTGAAGTTTGATCACGCGGAGGCCCGTCCCATTTTGGAGCGCTCCTCTGCACGCGAGACCGCTGCTCGTGTGGCCGCGGCCACGGTCGCGCGCAACTTCCTCCGCGAAACCCTGGGAGTCGAGGTGCTGTCCCACGTCATTTCCATCGGTGCCTCAGAACCGTATGAGGGCCCGCATCCTAGCTTCGCGGACCTTGAGGCTATCGACGCTTCACCGGTACGCGCCTGCGATAAGGCGGCGGAAGAGTCCATGATCGCAGAAATCGAAACCGCGAAAAAGCAGGGAGACACTCTGGGCGGCATTGTCGAGGTGATCGTGGAAGGCCTGCCGATTGGCTTGGGCTCGCACACCTCGGGTGAAGACCGCCTCGACGCACAGCTCGCCGCCGCCTTGATGGGGATTCAGGCGATCAAGGGCGTCGAGGTCGGCGATGGCTTCGCTGAGGCCCGCCGCCGCGGGAGCGAAGCGCACGATGAAATGGTCCGCACAGACAATGGCGTGGATCGTGAGACTAACCGCGCTGGTGGTCTGGAAGGCGGCATGACCAACGGCCAGACGCTGCGCGTCCGCGCGGCGATGAAGCCGATTTCCACGGTCCCGCGTGCGCTCAAGACGGTCGACATGGCCACAGGTGGGGCGGCTACCGCTATTCACCAACGTTCCGACGTCTGCGCGGTACCGGCTGCCGGTGTCGTGGCAGAGGCGATGGTGGCGCTCGTTCTCGCGCGTGCGGTGCTGGAGAAATTCGGCGGCGATAGCCTCGCCGAAACCAAGCGCAACATCGCTGCCTACCAGGACTACGTGGCAGGCCGACTGGAGTGGGGTGACGCATGAACTCCCCACACGTCGTCCTTGTAGGACCTCCCGGTGCCGGCAAAACCACGATTGGTCGCCGCCTGTCGCGGGCACTGAATTGCGACGTTGTTGATACCGACAGCCTCATTGAGGCGCGCTATGGAAAGAAGTGCGGCGAGATTTTCTCCGAGCTGGGTGAGCCGGAATTCCGCGAAGTGGAAGCCGAGGTCGTGCGCGAGGCGCTGGCTACCACCGGGGTGGTGAGCCTGGGTGGCGGTGCCGTGCTGACAGAATCGACCCGTGACTTGCTCGATAGCCTGACCGTCGTCTACCTCGACATCACACCCGAAGAAGGCGTCACCCGCACGATGGGGGGTACCAGCCGCCCGATTCTCGAGTCGGCGGATCCTCTCGCGCGTTATTCCCAACTCTTGGAGGAGCGACGGCCGCTCTACACCAAGGTTGCGGATTTAAAGGTACGCACAGGCGTGCGCTCCCCGCAGCAGGTGGTGGGCGGTATTCTGAGCTTCCTTGAGACTCTCTAAGACACTGGCTTATTGTCACTCCACCCCCGCGACGACTAATGAAGACGACTACTAGCGCTGCTGAAGGAGCCGCTCCCATGCACACCATTCCGGTTAACGGACCATCCCCCTACGAGGTCACGATCGGCAGTGGGCTCAGTGCTGCGATGATTGAGCGCGCCGCCAGTATTGGTGCGGCGAAGGTGGCGATTATCCACCAGCCGCCGCTGTCCCAAGCTGCCCGCAAACTCGCTGAGCAAGCCAGCACACAGGGCCTCGAGGCCACCCCGGTCGAGGTTCCCGATGCCGAGGCTGCCAAGCAGCTTGATGTATTGGCACGTCTGTGGGATGTGTTCGGTGACGCTGGGTTTAGCCGCCGCGATGCAGTCATCGGCCTCGGCGGCGGTGCCGTCACAGATTTGGCGGGTTTTGCTGCGGCAACGTGGATGCGCGGCATCCCGGTTATTCAGGCTCCGACGACGCTGCTGGCGATGGTTGATGCTGCCGTGGGCGGGAAGACAGGTATCAACACAGCCGCAGGAAAGAACCTCGTTGGGGCGTTCCACGAGCCGGATTCAGTCTTCGTCGACCTGGATCACCTGCGCACGCTGCCCGAAGATGAGATCATCGCTGGCTCCGCAGAAATCATCAAGACTGGTTTCATCCACGATCCACGCATCATCGAGCACTATCTAGCGGACCCCGCCGCTTGCCTCAAACCGGAAGGCCTGCTTCCTGAACTCATCGAGCGGTCCATTGCCGTCAAGGCGCACGTGGTGGGCCAGGACTTGAAGGAGTCCGGTCTGCGCGAAACCCTCAATTACGGCCATACCTTCGGCCACGCTGTGGAACGCCGCGAAAATTACTCGTGGCGCCACGGCCGTGCTGTGGCTGTGGGCATGATGTTTATTGCGCACCTGTCCCACGCTCGGGGGCTAATCGACGCCACCCTCGTCGCCACCCACCGAGACATCCTCACCCGGATTGGGCTGCCCACCACCTATGAGCAGGGCCACTTCGAGGAGTTGCTCGACGGCATGCGGCACGACAAGAAGAACCGCGAGGGTCGCATCCGCTTCGTCGCGCTCACTGGTATTGGGCAAACAACCCGCCTAGAAGACGCCACAGAAGAGGAGTTGCGCGCAGCTTACGCGCAACTGGCCTCGTAGAGTTTCAGCTGACCCCCTGAAGTTTAAGGAGCGCACACCATGACCATCCTCGTTCTCAACGGCCCCAACCTGAACCGTTTGGGGAAGCGCCAGCCGGAGATTTACGGCAGCGAAAGCCTAGCGGATATCGAAAGCCAAGTGCGCGCCGCGGCGGGGGAGGAAGAGATCGTCTTCTTCCAGTCCAACCATGAGGGTGAACTCATCGAGCAAGTGCATCGAGCCGCCGACGAAGGCTGGCCCGTGATCATCAACCCAGGCGGCTTTACCCACACGTCGGTGGCGCTACGAGATGCCTTGGCGGAGGTAGCCGATGGCGCCGGTTTCGTCGAGGTTCACCTCTCCAACGTGCATGCACGCGAGGCTTTCCGCCAACACTCTTACCTCAGTCCACTCGCGCGCGGTGTTATCGCAGGGCTGGGCTCGTATGGCTACGTCGCGGCACTGGGGTACCTACTGGCAAATTAGCTATCATGGAGTATCGCTTGAAAATGAATGGAGTGGTTCTCTCATGGCATTAGCCGATACTCGTTATAGCAACCGTCGCCGTAAGCTTATGACCGAGCTGTCCGGCCAGCGTATTGACGCCATTATTGTTACCCACTTGACGCACGTGCGCTACCTGACAGGTTTTTCCGGCTCGAATGGCGGTTTGTTGCTCCGCAAGGATCTCTCCGCGCTCATGGCAACTGATGGCCGCTACACCACCCAGATTGCCCAGGAAGTCCCGGATATCGAAGCCAGCCTTGGCCGCGATGTGGGCCCGCACCTGTTGGAAAAGGTATCCGATGATCTGCGGGTTGGCTACGAGGCGGACTATGTCACTGTCGCACAACTCGAGCGTCTGGAGAAGGCAAAGCCCGAAGGCGTGACGCTGGTACCCGTCACCGGGGTGATTGAGAAGATTCGCCTGGTCAAGGACAACATTGAACTCCAGAAACTGGAAGAAATTGCCGCTTTGGCAAACCAGGCGCTCACCGAGCTCATCGAGGCTGGTGAGGTAGCTGCTGGCCGCACGGAGCGACAGGTCGCTGCTGACCTGGAATACCGCATGCGCATGCTCGGTTCGGAGCGCGTGAGCTTTGACACCATCGTGGCCTCCGGCGAAAACTCCGCTAAGCCGCACCATGGTGCAGATGACCGTGAGCTGCGCAAGGGTGACTTGGTCACGATTGATTTCGGCGCTCACCTGCGCGGTTTTAACTCCGACTGCACACGCACCTTTGTCATCGGTGAGGTCACTGACTTTGCCCGTGAAATCTACGACATCGTCCTGCGAGCCCAGGAAGCAGGCGTCGAGGCTGCGGTGCCGGGCGCGAAGCTTGTCGACGTCGACGCGGCCTGCCGCGATATCATTACCGAGGCCGGCTATGGCGAGTACTTCGTCCACTCCACCGGCCACGGCATCGGGCTTGACGTGCACGAAGGCCCCTCCGCAGCAAAGACCGGGAAGGGCGAGTTGGCTGAAGGTATGACGCTGACCATCGAGCCAGGCATTTACGTTCCGGGCAAGGGCGGTGTTCGTATCGAGGACAGCCTCTTCATTACCTCCGGTGCGCCGAAGATCATTACGCCCTACCCGAAGGAACTTCAGGTGCTGTAGCCAGCACCCCTTCGCTCCGCTGGTACCGTGCGTACGGTATGCTTAGACACTGTTTTCATAGTTTCGACTACAAGTAATTTGGGAGAGTCATTTCATGGCAGATACCACTGATTTCAAGAACGGTCTCGTTCTGAAGATCGACAACAAGCTGCAGCAGATTGTTGAGTTTCAGCATGTGAAGCCGGGCAAGGGCCCAGCTTTCGTGCGTACCAAGCTCAAGGACGTGGTCTCTGGCAAGGTAACGGACAAGACTTTCAACGCTGGCGTGAAGGTGGAGACCGCTAACGTCGACCGCCGCGACATGACCTACCTGTACAACGATGGCCAGAACTACGTGGTCATGGATGATAAGACCTACGAGCAGTACGAGCTGCCATTTGACAAGTTCGGCGACGCCGGCAAGTTCCTTTTGGAAAACATGCGCGTCCAGGTCTCCTTCCACGACGGTGAGGCTCTGTTCGGTGAGCTGCCGATCTCCGTCGACCTGAAGGTGGAGCACACTGAGCCGGGCCTGCAGGGTGACCGCTCCAGCGGCGGCACTAAGCCGGCGACGCTCGAGACCGGTGCTGAGATCCAGGTTCCGTTGTTCATTGAGACCGGTAACACCCTCAAGATCGATACGCGTACTGGCGAGTACCTGTCTCGCGTTAACAACTAAGATGACCCAGCCAGAGCCTAACTATAAGCGTCACACGGCGCGCTACCGTGCGCGCCGCCGAGCCGCAGATATCCTCTTCGAGGCAGAGTCTCGCGATGTTGATCCGGTAGCAATCGTGGAGGACCGCGTCGAGCTTGCCCGCGATCCGGAAAATGGTGTGGCGCCGATCGCTGAGTACACCCGCGAGATCGTCAGCGGCGCAGCTGAAGAGTTGGACGCTATCGATGACGCCATCGCCCGGTACCTTTCCAGCGAGTGGTCCCTAGAGCGCATCCCTGCTGTTGACCGCGCGATCATGCGCGTGTCAGTCTGGGAGATCCTCTTCAATTCGGATGTTCCCAACGCCACTGCGCTCGTTGAGGGCGTCGAGCTTGCCTCGGAGTACTCCAATGACAAGGCCGCGCCCTACATCCACGCGGTGCTGGATGACGTCATCCAAGCCCAGTCTGCGGATAGCCCGATGGCCTCGGCCCCCGCCGAGGACTCTGAGGAGCCCGCTGAGACTGCGGAAGACGAAGGCGTCTCCGAGTAGAGCCTACGTCTTTCCCTAAAGCCCTAAACTCCGGCCAGCTATCCTTTTCGGACTGGTCGGGGTTTCGCTTTTTAGCTGGCTTTCGCCACGTTGGAACGGTTCTTGAGCAAAATAAACTGCCCTAGTTGCCAAAACCATTGCTCTCGCCGCGATGGCGGCGCATAACTTTGGCAACTAGGGCAGTTGCGGCGGTGGTGCCGCGCGTGCGTCGGTGGTTGCAGTGCAGCGCGCTAGAGCAGCGAAGAGAGGAAATCCTTCGTGCGCTGGTGCTGCGGGTTGTCCAAGACCTGCTCCGGGGTGCCGGTTTCGACGACGCTGCCGCCATCCATGAAGACAATGGTGTCGGCGACCTCTCGGGCAAAGCCCATCTCGTGGGTAACAACGAGCATGGTCATGCCATCGGCGGCAAGCTCCTTCATGACGCGGAGAACCTCACCGACGAGCTCGGGGTCGAGGGCGGAAGTGGGCTCGTCGAAAAGCATCAGCTTCGGGTCCATGGCAACCGCACGGGCAATGGCGACACGCTGCTGCTGACCACCAGACAGTTGCACCGGGTAGGCCTCCGCCTTGTGCGCGAGGCCAACCTTTTCCAGCAGCTCCATGGCCTTCTTCTTGGCTTGCTCTGGGCTCTGCTTCTTTACCTGGACCGGTGCCTCGATGATGTTTTCCAGCACGGTGCGGTGGCTAAACAGGTTGAACTGTTGGAAGACCATGCCGATATCCTGGCGCTGGGCGGCGGCTTCCTTCTCGGAGATCTCATAGAGGACGCCGTTGCGCTCGCGGAAACCGATGAGCTCGCCGTCGATGTAGAGTCGGCCGGCCGTGACCTTCTCTAAGTGATTGCAGCAGCGCAGGAAGGTGGACTTGCCGGAACCGGAGGGACCCAAGAGACAGGTGACCTCGCCGGGCATGACGGTGAGGTCGATTCCTTTAAGAACCTCGAGCTGGCCGAAGGATTTGTGCACATTCTGCGCGGAGATCATGGGGGTGGTCATTAGTTCTTTACCTCCGGGATGACAGAGACGTTGCGGGGGATAGTTCCTTCGGCATCCGCTAGCGCGGCCAGCTGGCGGCCGGTGAGCTCGCGGGTGGCGCCGCGCTCAAAGCGGCGCTCCAGGAAGTACTGGCCCACCATGAGCAGAGAGGTGATGGCCAGGTACCACGTCGCGGCCACCATCAGAAGCGGAATGGGCTCGAAGAGCGCAGCGGAGATATCCGTAGCGCGGCCAAAGATTTCGGCGGTGTAGGGAATGGCAACCACAAGGGAGGAAGTCTTGAGCAGAGAAATGAACTCATTGCCGGTCGGCGGGATGATGATGCGCATAGCCTGCGGCAGCACCGTGCGGCGCATGGTCATCCACCAGCCCATTCCCAGGGCCTTGCTGGCTTCCTTCTGGCCTTCCGGAACGGAGGAGATACCGGAGCGGACAATCTCCGCCATGTATGCGGCTTCGTTGAGGCCCAAGCCCAAAACGGAAAGAAGGAATGCGTTATTGAGAACCTCGGTGAGGGAAATCTCCGCGAATCCTAGGTTGATGGATTGGTAGAGGGCTGAAAGTAGACCCCAGAAAACTAGCTGTACGTAGATTGGCGTGCCACGGAAGAGCCACAGGAAGACCCACGACACGCCTCCCAGCACAGGGTTGGGGGACATGCGCATCACCGCGAGGGCAGCGCCGCCCACGACGCCGATGATCATCGCCAGGATCGTAATGGCAATGGTGTGCAGCGCAGCGGTGGCAATCCGAGTATCGAAGAGATACTGGAAATACGTGCCCCACCCGAAGGCCTCATTGCGCGCCGAGGAGATGATGAACCACACTGCAAGCAGCGCGAGGAGGGTAGCGAAGACCCAGCGCCAGGGGTGGCGCAGTGGGCGGGCTTCGATCTTTTCTGGGGTAGTCGAAGCCGACGACTCCGACGCTGCCGGGAGAGAGGAGTTAGTCATTGATCGGCCTTTCATTAATCATTGCGTGCTCGACGAGGCCCTCGTCGACGCCCCACTTATTGAGTATCTCTGCATAGGCTCCGGTGTCGATGAGGTGTTGGAGTGCCGCGGCCACGGCGGGTCCGAGGTCAGAATCCTTGGGCACGGCGAAGCCGTAGGGTGCCGCGTCGAACATTTCGCCGACCATGGACATACGTCCATCTGAGCGGTTAACAGCCCAGGCAGAAACGGGGGAGTCCGCTGAGAGAGCATCAGCGCGCCCCATCAGGACCGCTAGGGCGGCATTATCGCTCGTGTCATAGGGAAGAATGGTCAGGTCGCCGTCGCAGGCTTCCTGCTTGGGGCGCAGATCGTCGGTCTCCGATACCGTGGTGCGCTGCACCGCGACGGTGAGGCCACAGGGGTTGGATGGGTCCACGTCATTGGGGCCATCGGTGAGTTTCGCCCACTGAATGCCGGCATAAAGAGTATCGACGAAATCGAAGTTCTCGCGCCGCTCATCGGTATCGGTGAATCCGGAACCGCCCAGATCGATTTGTCCGGCTTGGACCGCCGGCAGAATCATAGAGAAGTCTTGCTCCACCGGCTGAAATTCAAGCCCCAATACTTGGGCGACGGCATTGGCCAAGTCCATCTCTAGGCCGATGATCGAGCCGTCGGAATCCTTGAATTCGAAAGGCGCAAAAGGCGGGTTCGTGCCTACTGTAAGGACGCCATCGGCATCCTCGTACATCGCGGCAATCTCGGGAACTTCGTCCACGTTGGGCGCAGACCAGCCTTCCGGCAGCGCCGGCTCCACGTTGGTAACACAGCCGGAGAGGGTTGCGGATGCTAGCAACCCGGCAGCGCCCACGATGATGGCCGTTTTCTTTCTCATGCTTTAACTCTCTTGGTAGCTAGCGGCTTTGCGCCGGTCCACAACGATGAAAATGGCCACGATAATGCCACCAATCGCGAACATAAGCAGGATCAGTGGTGTGGAGGCGTCTTGGTCAGCGCCCCACGGCCACAACGCACGCAGGGAGCCGAGCATGAAACCAGCCATGGCTGCAAGGGTGACATCGCGGTGATTATCCAGCAGGTAGTTCAATACCTTGACGAAAGCTGCGAGGCCACACACCGCGCCGAGTGCGAAGACACCCACGACGACCATGTTGCGGTCTGAGACCGCACCGATAATCGGCGCGTAGAGGCCCATGGTCAGCAAAATGAGGGAGCCTGACACACCGGGAAGAACGAGCGCGCACACAGCCACCATGGCCGCTAGGAAAACCACGAGCAGGTTGGGGTCTTCCACTGGGGTGGAGGTGAAGCCGGTGACGAAGAAGATTGCGACGGCGGCGATAACAAGCGCGGCGATGGACGCGGGTGAAACGCGCGACATCATGCTCAGCGGCACGATGATAGACACGGCGACCATGCCGAGGAAGAGCGCGCTGGATAGCGAAACCTGGCCCTCCACAAAGTTATGGAGGATCGTGGAGAAGCCGAAAACGGCGACGAACATGCCGACGGCAACGGAGACGAGGAAGCCCCATTCGACCTTCTTGAAACGGCCGGAGATGAGATCATTGGCGTTATGCAAAGCGCGCTCATAGATGCCGACGATGAGCGCAACGGTGCCGCCGGAGATTCCGGGGACTAACTCGGCCATGCCAATAAGGGCGCCGCGAATGGCGTTGAAAAGATAATGCATAAACCGAAAGTAACCTTGACTGTCTACCCGGTGGGATTGCCGTGCCGGGAAGAGCGGGTGAGCAGATGACTTTTTATTCTCTCACCTCAACGCAGGCTTATGCAAACTATTCAATCAGTAGAAGGATATACGCCTTTTACATCGGCAGGCGCTTGGATACTTCGCCGTAGATCGATCCCAGGATGGCGAAGACAGTGAGGCCGACGAGGCCGTCGAGAAGCACTGCGTAGAAATTATTCAGCTGAGGATCGTTGGAGGAAGCCGTGGACTTGCGCAGTTCTTGATAGTAAGAAGATCCTTCAACCTTGGTGGATATCTGCTTGTCCGCGCTAGATTCGGCAGCAGTAGCAGCGGCGGTGCCGCCTACGGTGAGGGCAATGGCGGTGCTCACAGCGATGATAGTGCGACGCATGGCGACGGGTTCCTTTCCGTTGAAAACGCTAACACCCCACAACAAGCTCTGTTGTGGGGTGGAATTGTGCCCCTGGTGAGACTCGAACTCACACTACACGGGTTTTGAATCCGTTGCCTCTGCCAATTGGGCTACAGGGGCGCACAAGCAACGATACTAGCGCAGCGGACCAATTCGAACCTAATTGCCTGCCTGTGGCCCTCGACGGTGTCATTGAGCGCAACACGTTAGGATGGGCCGGGTGACTACTTCTCAGCCTCGACTCCTGCTCATTGATGGCCACTCCATGGCCTTTCGCGCATTTTATGCACTGCCCGCAGAGAACTTCTCCACCTCGGGCGGTCAGCACACTAATGCGGTGTATGGCTTTCTTTCCATGTTGGCGAACATTCTGACTGAGGAAAAGCCGGACTTTGTGGCGGTGGCCTTCGATGTGGGGCGAAAGACCTTCCGCACGGAGATGTTCCCGGAGTATAAGGCGCAGCGTGAGGCCGCCCCCGAAGAGTTCCGCGGCCAGGTCGAGCTCATTCGAGAGGTCTTGGACACCCTCGGTATCACCACGTTGTCGCGGGATAACTTCGAAGCTGACGACATTGTGGCCACGTTGTCCACTCAGGCCGGCGAGGATTATGAGACTTTCCTGGTCACCGGTGACCGCGACTATTTGCAGCTTGTCGACGACTCCACGACCGTCCTCTATCCCATGCGTGGGGTGTCCAAGCTGCACCGCTTTACCCCGGAGGCAGTAGAAGAGAAGTATGGCCTGAGCCCCGAGCAGTACCCAGATTTCGCAGCCCTGCGCGGGGACCCCTCCGATAACCTGCCGTCTGTCCCGAAGGTGGGGGAGAAGACCGCCACGAAGTGGATCACGCAGTACGGCTCTTTGGATGGCCTCATCGAGCATGCCGAAGAGATAAAGGGCGTGGCGGGGCAGAACTTCCGCGACCGCATCGAGCAGGTCAAGCTCAACCGGAAGCTCACCCAAATGGTGACGGACATGGACCTGGAGGTTGGCCCGGCGGACCTCGGCTTTAAGGGTGCCGTGGCTAGCGAGGTGGCAGCTCGCTTTGATGAATTGGAATTCGGCACGAATCTGCGCGAGCGGGTTCTCAACGCCGTACCGCATGACGCAGCAGCTGAAGCCGCGGCGGCTGAGGAGGCACCAGACGTATCGGTGACCGTGGTAGACACTCCGCTGGCTGAGTGGCTCGAAGACAAAGAACACGTAGCGGTCTTCGTGCAAGGCGACGGAACACCGGGCGCGGGTGATGCCGCCGCACTAGCACTCGTCGATTCCTCCTTCGAGGGACTCCAGATTGAATTGGCGGACCTGGACGCGGCCGATGACGCCGCACTGGCTGCCTGGTTGGAATCGGATGCGCCGAAGTACCTCCACGAGGCAAAGGCGGCATGGCATATGTTGTCCGGCCGGGGAATCGAGCTGCAAGGAATTGCCCACGACACCGCTCTCGCCGCCTATCTCTTGCGGCCGGGCCAGCGCACCTACGCCTTGACGGATGTGTACCAGCGCCATCTGCAGAAGTCCCTCGGGGCTGCCACGGAGCAGCTCTCCCTCTTGGATGACAATCAGCTTGTGGAACAGGCCGGCGCCATCATGGAGCTGGCGGCAGAATTGACGAGTCAACTCCAGGAGATTGATTCCTTCGAGCTGTATACCGACCTCGAGCTGCCTCTGGTGAGCATCCTGGCGCGTATGGAAGCCGCCGGCATCGCGGTGGACCGAGACGTCCTGGAGACGCAGCGCGATGCCTTCATCGAGCAGGTTAACGAGCAAGAGCGCGCTGCCCGCGAGCTCGCTGGTGACGATTCCCTCAATCTGAACTCCCCGAAGCAGCTGCAGGCAGTGCTTTTTGAGACCTTCGATATGCCAAAGACGAAGAAGACCAAGACCGGCTATTCCACCGCGGCCAAGGAAATCGAGCAGCTCGCTGCTACCCACCCGCACCCCTTCTTGGACCACCTGCTGGCGCACCGCGAGTATCAGAAGATGAAAACGACGCTGGAGGGGCTCATCAAGACCATCCAGCCGGATGGCCGCATCCACACCACGTTCAACCAGACTGTGACCTCAACGGGCCGGTTGTCCTCCACGGAGCCGAACCTGCAAAACATTCCGGTGCGCACGGAGGCGGGGCGCCAGATTCGCTCGGCCTTTGTGGTGGGGGAAGGCTATGAAACCCTGATTACGGCGGACTACTCGCAGATCGAGATGCGCGTTATGGCGCACCTGTCTGCTGATCCGGGCCTTATCGAGGCCTACCGTGAGGGCGAGGATCTGCACAACTACGTCGGCTCCAAGGTCTTTGACGTTCCGGTGGATGAGGTCACGCCGGAGCTGCGCCGCCGCGTCAAAGCCATGTCCTATGGCCTTGTGTATGGTCTTTCCGCTTATGGTCTGTCGCAGCAGCTAGGTATCCCGGCACGTGAAGCCAAGGAGATCATGGAGAGCTATTTCGAACGCTTCGGTGGCGTGAAGCGCTATCTCGATGAGGTTGTCGTGCAGGCCCGCAAGGATGGCTACACCTCCACGGTCTTCGGGCGCCGCCGCTATCTACCGGAGCTCAACTCCGATAACCGTGTGGCGCGCGAAAACGCCGAGCGTGCGGCCCTCAATGCGCCCATCCAGGGCACAGCGGCAGACATCATCAAGGTCGCCATGATCCGCGTGGACAAGGCTTTGGAAGGCATGGCTTCGCGCGTGCTCCTCCAAGTTCACGACGAACTCGTCGTGGAGGTGGCGACAGGTGAAACCGAGGAAGTCCAGCGCATCCTCGAACGCGAGATGGACAAGGCTATCGAGTTGACCGTGCCCCTCGAAGTCTCCGTGGGCGTGGGCAAGAACTGGGATGCCGCAGCGCACTAGGGAGCGCTTTAGGGATTTAAGTCAAGCCCACCGCGCGCTCGTCCTCGGTGGGCGTGCGGCGCTCCACCAAGCACCCGGCGAGGAGATCGAAGGGAGTTTGTCCCAGCAGTAGGACGCTCAATCCGAGGATGGCCAAAATGGTTGCCTCAACATAGGGGAGTCCTGTCAGTGCAACAAGGGTGAGGAGTATCCAGCTGTTGCGAATTGCAGCGCTGGCGATGCCGGGACGCTCGGCGATGACCTCCAGCTTCAGCGACCACTTGCCCAGGGAGGTTTGCTTGGTCGCCTCTGCCCACACCCGGTAGACGTAGAAGACGAGGGCGAGGGCGACGATGTCATATATGGCGCCCGCCCTGCCTGTGAGTGCGGCATCGGTGCTGAGGTTGATGAGCCACTTGAGCACCACGATGACGGCGGCGGCGAGGAAAGCGTCGATCCACCACGCCACCGTGCGGCGCAGAAAAATCCCGAGGCGTTCTAAAAGCATGGCTGCCAGCTTAGTTCGCTGCGGCCGGCAAACTCCGCAACAGGGTGGGCGGTGCCGGCCTAGCGCGCTTCGCAGACGAAGATGGCGGTACCGGGGAAAATGGCTCCCCTTTCAGGAGACCACTGGCCCCAAGTGATGTCGAGGCCCTCTGGCCACTCGGGCTCGATGAGGTTGTAAATTTCAAATGAACCACGCACCTGGAGCGCTCGCACCCAATCGCCCATCGTGCGGTGAAACTCAGCATAGGTGAGCTCGCCGTTGGCATCCTGCTCGAGGTAGGCGCGCTCGAAATAGGACAGCTGTGCAGTGAGGTCCTGTGGATCATCGGGGAAGATCCAACGCATGGGGTGTGGCACAGAAAAGACGAAGCGGCCACGAGGGCGCAGAACGCGGTGAACTTCGTACAGTGCCTGGTCAAGGTCGGCTACGAAGGGAAGGGCCCCGAAGGCAGAAAAAGCGATGTCAAAGACTTTATCGCGATAGGGAAGCGCCAGGGCATCTGCTTGAACGAGCGGTAGGCCAGTCTCGGCATGGGAGAGCATTCCAGGCGAGAGATCGAAGCCCGTCGCAAAGCGCGCGCGTCCTTGCAACCACTGCGTACACGGCGCGGAGCCGCAGCCGAGCTCGAGGACGGTAGCGGAGGAGACGTCGCCAAGCAGCTGCGCTTCAGCCTCATGCAGCATTTCCGGACACCAGTAGAAAGAGGATAGATACTCGGGATGATCTGCGTGGTAGGAGTCGGCGTCATCATCCCAGAAATTACGATTGGCTGCGGATGCAGAAAACGATGCTGAAGACATTCTTCCTTTCCCAATTCTTTTTCCATGTCGTATTTGCCGTTTTAGCTGCGAGGATGTAGGGTTGTACGGGCGTGTCTATGACTCGGGACGCGCTGGGCTACTGTAGGAGAGCTTGGCACGGCTGCGAGTCGGGATTGGAATCCATCTTAAGCCTTGCGTATTTACGCTGCTTAATGACGCTTTTCAAGAGACGCGTAACTGTCCAATTACGATCTCCTACGTTTATTCGGAGCATAACTACATGCCAACTTCTAACACCCCTCAGGTTGCGATCAACGACATCGGAACCGCAGAGGACTTCCTCGCAGCTGTCGACGCCACCATCAAGTACTTCAACGATGGTGACATCGTCGAGGGCACCGTGGTCAAGGTTGACCACGACGAGGTCCTGCTCGACATCGGTTACAAGACCGAAGGCGTCATCCCGTCCCGCGAGCTCTCCATCAAGCACGACGTCAACCCGGATGAGGTTGTCGAGGTCGGCGACGAGATCGACGCTCTTGTTCTCACCAAGGAGGACAAGGAAGGCCGTCTGATCCTGTCCAAGAAGCGCGCACAGTACGAGCGCGCTTGGGGCGCCGTCGAAGAGCTGCACGCCAAGGAGGAGCCGGTTACCGGTACCGTCATCGAGGTTGTCAAGGGTGGTCTCATCCTGGACATCGGCCTCCGTGGCTTCCTCCCGGCTTCCCTCGTTGAGATGCGCCGCGTTCGCGACCTGGAGCCGTACATCGGCCAGGAGCTCGAGGCCAAGATCATCGAGCTGGACAAGCAGCGCAACAACGTTGTCCTGTCCCGCCGCGCATACCTCGAGCAGACCCAGTCCGAGGTCCGCTCCGAGTTCCTGCACCAGCTGCAGAAGGGCCAGGTCCGCAAGGGCGTTGTCTCCTCCATCGTCAACTTCGGCGCCTTCGTCGATCTCGGCGGTGTCGACGGCCTGGTTCACGTTTCCGAGCTGTCCTGGAAGCACATCGACCACCCGTCCGAGGTTGTCACCGTGGGCGACGAGGTCACCGTCGAGGTCCTCGACGTCGACCTGGACCGCGAGCGCGTGTCCCTGTCCCTGAAGGCAACCCAGGAGGATCCGTGGCGCGTCTTCGCCCGCACTCACGCTGTGGGCCAGATCGTCCCGGGCAAGGTCACCAAGCTCGTTCCGTTCGGCGCCTTCGTTCGCGTCGAGGAGGGCATCGAGGGCCTCGTCCACATCTCCGAGCTGGCTCAGCGCCACGTGGAGGTTCCGGACCAGGTCGTCAACGTTGGCCAGGAAGTCATGGTCAAGGTCATCGACATCGATCTCGAGCGTCGCCGCATCTCCCTGTCCGTTAAGCAGGCAGACGAGGACTACACCGACGAGTTCGATCCGTCCAAGTACGGCATGGCTGACTCCTACGACGAGCAGGGCAACTACGTGTTCCCGGAGGGCTTCGACCCGGAGACCAACGAGTGGCTCGAGGGCTACGACGAGCAGCGCCAGGCTTGGGAGGCTCGCTACGCCGAGTCCGAGCGTCGCTTCAACCTGCACACCGCTCAGATCGAGCGCAACCGTGCTGCAGCCGCTGAGGCCGCCGAGTCCGCTGCCAACTCCAACTACTCTTCCGAGTCTCAGGATGCAGCTCCGGCATCCGATTCTCAGGCAGAGGTTGGCGGCTCCCTCGCATCCGACGAGCAGCTCGCTGCTCTTCGCGACAAGCTCGCTGGCAACTAAGGACATTGCTTCTTAGGAAAGGCCGTCTTTTCCCGCTGGGGGAGAGGCGGCCTTTCGCGTATCCTAAGCCGGTATGAAACTGATTGGACTTACCGGCGGAATCGGCAGCGGAAAATCCACCGTAGCGCAGCTCCTCGTGCAGGAAGGCTGGGTACTGGTCGATGCAGACCGCATCGCCCGTGACATCGTTGAGCCAGGCCAGCCGGCACTCACTGAGCTGGCGGAGGCCTTTGGGCAGGACATTCTGCTCCCCGATGGGAGCCTTGATCGCGGTCTCTTGGCCTCCCGCGCTTTTGCCAGCGCCGAGAAAACCGCTGTTCTCAACTCCATTACCCACCCGCGTATCCAGGAAGAAACCCAGGCACGCTTCGAGGCAGCGCGCCAAGGTGGTGCCGACTTCGTGGTCTATGACATGCCGCTCCTCGTCGATAAGGGCCTCCACAAAGACATGGACGCCACTATCGTCGTCGACGTCGACGTGGAGGAGCGGGTGCGTCGACTTGTTGAGTACCGCGGCCTTGACGAAGGCGATGCCCGCCGCCGGATTGCTGCGCAGATTCCCGACGATGTACGCCGTGCTGCCGCTGATTTTGTGATCGACAACAATGGCCCCCGCGAAGCGCTCGATGCGCAGGTTGCGGGGGTCGTCGAGAAGCTGCGTGTCCGCTTAGGCTAGCGCGTTGCTACGACGTCTGAGACGGCGATGTGGTCATTGTTTTCCATGTCTTCACCCACAAAATCGAGGTCCGTGCGCATAAGCATGGTGTTGTAGTCGCGCCACGACGTTAGCGTGTAATACAGGTGCTGATCATCCTGGTTTGGCAGCACGAAGGGCGCGTAGGTGTCGTTGAGAGGTTCGCCGCTGACGACCTTTGTGGTCTCGGCGCTGACTAGCATGCGGCGTGGCGACCACGGTCCCTCCGGACTATCCGCAGTGCGCATGACGATGCCTTCACCTTCCACCCCGTACATGGTGACGAACTTGCCCAAGTACTGGTTGTAGGCGACGGAGAGCTCTGAGACCTTACCGTCAAGCACTTCGCTAGCTCGCGTGGGGTCCTTTACCCAGGAGCCATCAGAGTAGTAGCTGAAGGCACGTTCGTTGGGGAATTCCGATTTCAGCGCGCGCGACAGGTAAGCGGGGCCGCGGCGGCCGTTGCCCGTGGTGAAGCGGTAGACATAATCCCCGTGCTCGACAAAGGCCGATTGCTGCAGTTTCTCAAAACCGGCGCGATAGTTGGCCCCGCCAGGGATGGGCGCGTTCGCACCGTGGCTAGCGTTGGTGCGTGTGGCCTCCGGAACCGCGCGCCACGTGACTCCGCCATCGGTGGACTTCACCGTCGCGGCATAGTTGGTGGACCAGCCTGTGTTCGGGTCGTGCCACGAGCGCACGGACATGTAGTCCACGTAATGCACGCCGTCAACGACGATCCCCGCCGTGGGAATCGTGGTGCGCTCACCGTTGGTATCGGCGTCCCCAACCTTCTGCGAAGGAATGAATTCCTTTGCCCGGCCATTGGTGGACCAGCCGCCAGTAGTCAGTGCCTCCTCGAGACGCAGGCCGTCGCCATAGTCGTGGTCCGTCGTGCGCAGCAAGAGGTTGGAGCGCCAGCCATCGCCTTCGCCGACGCAGTCCATGGAGTCACCGAAGACGTAGTAGGAATGACCTGCGTCATCAGAGTAGGCGATGCCCAGATCGGTCCCGGAGATGCCAAACTTTTGATCCGTGCGGTTGGGTGAACCGGAACCGGTGATCAGCTGCATGATCTGGGTGGGCCCGTCAGTGATTTGGCGCTGGTTATAGTTGCTGCGCTGCCCATTCGCAGACTCTCCCGGCTTTCCCGAACGGGAGGAGCTGCCGAAGAGTGCATCGAGCCCACCGAGAGAGGATCCACCGGCTGGACCGGAAGCCTTCGGAGTGGAGGTAAAGCTACCAGACTTCGAGTAGGGTGTGCACGGCGCGGCGAAGGCCGAGGGTGTCTGGGTTAGTACGGCGAGGGGGAGCAGCCCGGCAATCGTCAGGGTGCTGGCAAGGGAACGGAACTTCATGCCAGCCGATTCTAAAGGAAGGCAGGAACTTTTAAAGGATATGGCGGGTAAAATTTACCTGCTGCTCTCATCCCGTTCATGTAAGCGGTTTATTCTCCCCCTTCATGGGAACCTGGGACGTTGGGCCTTTTGATAATCATGCCGCGTGCGAAGTGCTCGCGGATATTCGTGACGGTTCCTTCGACCTCGATGCATTCAAAAAGAGCTGCGTGGATTCGCCCATTGATATCGACGACGCCGAGATTGTCATCGCCTTGGGAGCGCTGGCCACGGCGCCGACCGACAAGCTGCCCCCGGGGATCAGCGCTGACGCTGTCAAGGCGCTGCGCACACCGCAGACTCGGGCGTGGTTGCGCAAGCGGATCAACACGGCGATGGAGCCGGACAAATCCGCAATCTATGCGCTCTGGGAGACCACCGGTGAGCTCGAGCTGTGGCTGCGCACCACGCGTGCGGCGCTGCCCTAAGCCGCTGTCCTAGCCGGTTTCGTCCGCGCCGCGTTAGACTGGTCGGCATGGCTTTTGCTGCTGAACACCCTATCCTGCCGGTCTCTGAACACCGCCCAGTCGGCGAAGTTGAGCGCCGCTCGGCCGAGTTTCGTGTTGAGTCCGAGTACCAGCCCGCCGGTGACCAACCTGCGGCGATCGCGGAACTCAACGAACGCCTCAACCGCGGAGAGCGCGACGTCGTCCTCATGGGTGCCACGGGCACCGGTAAGTCAGCGACCGCTGCGTGGCTCATTGAACAGCAGCAGCGCCCGACACTGGTGATGGCACCAAATAAAACACTGGCAGCACAGCTGGCAAATGAGCTGCGCCAACTCCTGCCACACAACGCGGTTGAGTATTTCGTATCCTATTACGACTACTACCAACCGGAGGCCTATATCGCGCAGACGGACACCTACATTGAGAAGGATTCCTCTATCAACGAGGACGTGGAGCGCCTGCGCCACTCGGCAACGTCGGCCCTGCTCTCTCGCCGTGATGTCGTCGTCGTTTCCTCAGTGTCCTGCATCTATGGCCTTGGCACCCCGCAGTCCTACCTTGACCGCTCCGTCGTGCTCGAGGAAGGGGAGGAAATTGACCGCGATCGCTTCCTGCGTCTGCTCGTCGATATTCAGTATGAGCGCAATGACGTGGGCTTTACGCGCGGAACCTTCCGCGCCAAGGGCGATACCGTGGATATCATCCCCGCCTACGAAGAGCGTGCGGTACGCATCGAGTTCTTTGGTGATGACGTGGACGAGCTCTATTACATCCATCCGCTCACGGGTGATGTTCTGGAGCGGGTCGATGAGGTGCGGATTTTTCCCGCGACCCACTACGTAGCAGGCCCAGAGCGTATGGCCCGTGCCATTGAGGACATCAAGGAGGAGCTCGCGGAGCGCCTCGCCGAGCTGGAGAACCGCGGCAAGTTGCTCGAAGCGCAGCGCCTGCGCATGCGTACCGAATACGACCTCGAGATGATTGAGCAGGTGGGCTTTTGCTCCGGCATTGAGAACTACTCGCGCCACGTTGATGGCCGCCCCGCCGGTTCCGCGCCGGCGACGCTCTTGGATTATTTCCCAGAGGACTTCCTCACCATCATCGATGAGTCTCACGTGACCGTCCCGCAGATCGGCGGCATGTTTGAGGGCGATATGGCGCGCAAGCGCAACCTCGTGGAGTTTGGCTTCCGTCTTCCTTCTGCCGTAGACAACCGGCCGTTGACCTTCGATGAGTTTGAGGAGCGCGTCGGCCAAACCGTCTACATGTCGGCCACACCGGGCGATTTCGAAATGACGGCTTCCGGCGGCGAGTTCGTGGAACAGGTTATTCGCCCCACCGGCCTCGTAGACCCCAAGGTGACGGTCAAGCCCACCAAGGGCCAGATTGATGATCTCATCGATGAGGTTCGCGCCCGTACCGCGAAGCAGGAGCGCGTCCTAGTCACGACCTTGACCAAACGTATGGCGGAGGACCTCACAGATTACTTGCTGGAACACGGCATCAAGGTGCGCTACCTCCACTCGGATATTGACACGCTCCAGCGCGTGGAGCTGTTGCGCCAGCTGCGCTTGGGTGAGTTCGATGTCCTCGTGGGCATCAACCTGCTGCGTGAGGGCCTCGACCTTCCTGAAGTTTCACTCGTTGCGATCTTGGATGCCGATAAGGAAGGTTTCCTGCGCTCCACCACCTCGCTTATTCAGACGATTGGCCGCGCCGCCCGAAACGTCTCCGGTGAGGTCATCATGTACGCGGATAAAATTACGGACTCGATGCAGGAGGCGATCGAGGAGACCGAGCGTCGCCGAGAGAAGCAGATTGCGTATAACAAGGAGCACGGCATTGACCCGCAGCCGCTGCGCAAAAAGATCGCCGACATTTTGGACCAGGTCTATGAGAACGCCGATGAGCAGGGGCAAGACGCGGATCCCACGGCCATCGTCGACAAGCCGGATGTGTCCTCCATGGCAGCCGACGAGGTGCAGGCGCTTATCGACGACCTGACGACCCAAATGCGAGAGGCTGCCCGAGAGCTCAAGTTCGAGTTGGCGGGGCGTTTGCGCGATGAGATCGCTGATCTGAAAAAGGAGCAACGCGGTCTTAAGGAGGCCGGGATCTAATGGCGCGCCCAGTGCTGAAATTTGCCTACTCAATATGCGGGTAAAACCAATCTCTGCGTAGAAGGCCGTGTCATACTGTTAAGGATTAATCGCTACTTATAAGGAGAATCATGCTGAGCTACAACGTCATCGCCGTCGGAACCGATGGCTCTCAGACTTCCATGCGCGCTGTCCGTTCTGCCGCATCCATGGCGCGCGCCTATGACGCGACGCTGATTATCGTGTCCGCTTTCTACAACCACTCTGGTTCGATGCTCGGCGCCCCGAACTCGGAGGACGCACGAGTACCGGTGGTGAGCGAGGAGATGTCGGAAAGCTTCCTCAGCAATGCTGCGGAGATCGCGCACGGTGAGGGTGCGAAGCGCATTGAAATCATTGCTAAGTCTGGTGACCCCGTGAATTCGCTCCTCGAGGTGGGCAAGGACTACGACGTGGATATGTTCGTCGTGGGCAACAAGGGAATTCACTCGGTGCGCGGTCGAGTGTTTGGCTCCGTAGCGACGGAGCTCACGCGCAAGGCCCACGCCGACGTCGTGGTGGTCAACACCACTGACTAGGGCAGTGCACCGCGCGCGTATCCTCGTGCGCGCTGATCGACGTGAACGCGCCAGCGTTGTTAGACTAGCTGGTGCGCAAAAGCTTTAAAATTTTGTCAAGCGGTGGCCCCACGGTTGGGGCCAGCGAAGAAAGGTCATCATGAGCGATTACAACAAGATCGTGGTCGGTACCGACGGTTCCAAGTCCTCCTTGCTCGCAGTGGAGCGTGCCGCCAAGATCGCCGCAGCCTTCGATGCCACCCTCATCATCGGTTGCGCCTACTACGAGAATCAGGAGCAGGCTTCCAAGACGCTGCGCCAGGATTCCGTGACGATTCTCGGTGATGAGAAGGCCCAGGCCAACCTCGCTTCCGGCAAGGAACACGCAGAGAAATTCGGCGTGACGAAGGTGGAGACCGCTGTGCGCCCGGGAACCCCGGTTCAGGCCCTGATGTCCATCGTCAACGACAACAAGGCAGACCTGCTCGTCGTCGGTAACCGCGGAATTAACTCCCTGACCGGCCGCCTCCTCGGTTCGGTTCCGGCGGATGTCGCACGTCAGTCTGACTGTGACGTTATGATTGTTCACACTGTGAGCTAGGACGCTAGTCGTCACGGCGCGCATGCTCCGGAGAAGTCCTTAGCATTGAGGAAGTCTCTGGGCCTGCGCGCCGTTTTGTTTCTAACGAGCTTTAGTCGCTCAATCGCAGCTCGCGGTAAGCGCGGGCAAGAACGTTGCCATCCGTCCCCTGAATGAGTGGGATATCGAAGGAGGTCTGCTCGTTGACCTTCACCAAAGGCGCGAGCGAACCGTGTGCGAGCAGCTGCTCCTGTGGGCTGAGGTTGCGGATCGCCACGGCCGCTACGTGGTTGGGGTGCTCCGCCGCCGCGTCTGCATAGGTAAGAGGATCGTGCTGACCGTCGTCGCCGATGAGCAGCCAGCGGAGCTTCGGGAAAGCAATGAAGAGGTTGCGGAGCTGCACGCGCTTGTGCTCCTGACCATTGCGGAAGAGGCCGGTGGGGGTAGGACCCCAGTCTGTCAGCAGCAGGGGACCACGCGGGAAGCCCTTCTCCGCCATGAAGTTAACCAAGGTGTCGTAGGTGTTCCAGGCGCCGGTGGAGAGGTAAATGAAGGGGATATCGGGGTGATGTTGGGCGATTTCCCGGTAGAACCGTGCCATACCTTCGACGGGGGTGCGGGTATTGGTGCGTTTAACCCACGAGTTCCATGCTGCAATCATTGCGCGCGGGAGCCACGTCACCATGATGGTGTCATCTATGTCGCTGACCACGCCGAACGTGGTGTCCTTGTCCACGATGAGCACTTCCGAGGTCACCGCGTCCGCGCCTTTGGCACGGATGGTGACCTCGTGCCAGCCGGGCTCTAGGCCGTGGTTGTAGACGAGGATATCGATGTAGCCGTTGTCGTTCGTGGTTCCCGATACCGTCTTCCCACCAACCGTGACTTCGACCTCGTGGTCTGTGACCTGAATGGTGAAGAACTGGCGGTAGCCACGCTGCGCCCAGGTATCCGTTTCTTCAGCCGTCGGGTCATGCATGAGGACACGGCCCAGAACACGGACGAATTCTTCATTGCCGTAACCGGCATAGCCAGTGATGCTGGGTTGCCACCCTTTGCGCGCCGAGCGCTTGAGCGAGAGGGAATTTACAGTGAATTCGACTTTGCGGGCGATATCGGAAAGAGCCATGGGCACCAGACTATCCGAAAACCTCCGCATAACGGCCGGTGATGGTCAAGGACTGCGTCGCACGCGTGAGCGCAACATAGAGGTTGTGCAAACCCTGTGGGGAGGCTGCCACGATGTCATCGGGGTTGACCACCGTGACGTGATCAAACTCGAGGCCTTTGATCTCCTCGACGTTGGCAGCCGTGATCACGGCGCGCAGGCGCCCGTCCTCATCCTCAAATGTCCTCGGCTCCGCATCGGTGGCGTCGTCGTGCCAGACAACGTCAACACCATCGCGCACCGCGATGCTCGGCGTGGCCTCAGGGTTGATTTCTTCCAACAGCCGATTGGCTAATTCCGTAACCGGGCGTGGGGTGCGGTAGTTGACCGTCAACCCGTGCAGTCGGAAGCGCTCTCCAACAAAAGGCTCGAGCGTCTCGCCCCAGTCATCCACACCGGCGGGCGCTCCAGTCTGGGACGTATCGCCCACGAGCGTCATCCATCGCGAGGGGCTACGCCGGAAAATCATGCGCCATTCCATGGGGGTAAGTTCTTGGGCTTCGTCAACGATGACGTGCCCGTAGGCCCACGTGTAGTCTTCCCGGGCCCGCTGGGCGGTGGTGCGAGAATCCCGAACCTCGTGACGGCGAGCGAGGTGCTCGGCGTCGATGACATCGTGCGCAGAGAGGATCTCGGCTTCGAACATGTCATCATCGTTGTCAGTGGAATCAGAGGAGCTCAGAATATCGAGGGCGTCTTCTGCCTCCGCGACCTGTTCGCGCCATTCTTTCTCCTCGGCGGCGCGCTCTGCTTCGGGGTCGGGCATGCCGATGAGGACCGCGAGCTCGTCGAGAAGCGCGGCGTCGGAGGCCGCCCATGACGTACCGTCTTCGCGGTAGAGGGCACCGCGGGTTTCGTCATCATAAGCGTAGGCTGCCGTATCGATTCGTTCGGCGCTACTCAGGAGATTGGCGAGTACCTCGGTAGGCGTGAGATGGGGCCAGAACTCGTCGATGAGTTCTGTGACCTGTGGTTCTTCGGCGAGGTCATCGTGGAGCTGATCCACGTCCGCGCGGGAGAGCAGGTTGGCACCTCCCAGCGGGTCAGAACCGATGCGTTCGGCCATCTGCTGGGCCAGAGACTCGATGAGGTGTTCCGCAAATGCCGCTTGAGCGTCGTTGTGCGGCTTGCGTGAGCGCCGCGCGCGGGTACGCGCCGCTTTGACCATAGCTGGGGTGACGGTGAGCTCGAGCCGATCGATCTCCACCGTGCGCGGCTGCTCCGGTAGGCGCTGATAATCCTTGACCGCGTTGCCGAGGATTTCCACCATGGCAGCGGAGCCCTTGATCTCGCGGGCGAGCAAGGACTCCGAGTGAGTAGCCTCGATGCCGGGGAAGAGGGAAGAGATGGTGGAAAGCACGACGCCGGTTTCACCAAGTTCCGGGAGTACTCGGGAAATGTATTCCAGGAAGGTGGAATTGGGTCCGACGATGAGCACGCCCGTAGCGGCTAATTGTTCGCGGTAGGTGTAGAGCAAGTAGGCCACGCGGTGCAGTGCAACAGCGGTCTTGCCGGTTCCCGGGCCACCTTCGACCACCATGACGCCCCGCGTGCTGTCACGGATGATTTCGTCCTGTTCGCGCTGAATGGTCTCCACGATGGAGGGCATGTGCCCGGTGCGGGCGCGCTGCATCACGTGGTGGAGGGCGGACTCGCTTGCGACATCGCTGCTGTCAGCAGAGGATTCTCCCTCCAAGACCTCGTCGCTGATTCCAATAACCGTGCGCCCAGTGGTCCGGATATGCCGACGGACATGGACGCCTTCAGGGTGCGCTGTAGTGGCGAGGTAGAAGGGGCGCGCCATCGGCGCACGCCAATCCAGAAGGAGTGTCCGGTAGTTCTCCTCCCTGGCGTCGAGTCCCATGCGGCCGATGTAGCGCCGGTCCAGGCCTTCCGGGGTGGGGTTATCACCGGGTGCATCGATGTCGATGCGCCCAAAAACTAAGCCGAGTTGGGCGACGTTGAGGCGATCCAATTTAGCCTGCAGGCCGTGGTACTCGGTCTCTCGCCGAACGAGTGCATCGGCGTCCGGGGTATGTGGATCGACGGCAGCTTGCACTTCGTTCAAGCGCTCGTTGGCCGCTTGAACCTCGTTGTCCAGACGCTCGAAGAGGCCATCGACATATGCTTGCTCGCTAGCTATTTCCGCGCTCTGCTCGTTCGCGTGGGCGCCGGGTTTCCCGGTATGAGTCGCGGGTGAAGATTCAGACACAAGGCTCCTTGGGTGCGTATGAAGGCTTCTCGTGGACAGACGGGAAGTAAGGGAGATGGGGAAGAGTGGACAGGAAAAAGAACAACGGCCCAGCATACTAGCTGAGCCGTTGTTCTCTCCACCGCGGTGATTATCGCGGTGCGTTGCGGAGTTATCCGCAGCGTAAGACGGAGAGCTTAGAAGCGGTCACCGAACTTCTTGAAAGCCTTATCCAGCTTCTTAGTCGCTTCCTTCTGCAGCTTCTCGGCGCGCTTGCGAGCCTTCTTCTGGGCGCGCTTTCCGTCGAGCGAGTCTGCCTTGGCTAGGGCCTCGTCAGCGCGGTCCTGTGCCTTGCCGGCTGCCTTGACGAGGCTCTTGCGGGCGGTCTCGGTGTTGTCACGGGCAGCGTCGAGCCAGTCATCCTTGTTGTCCTCAAAGAACTCGCGTGCAGTCTCAGCGGTATCCTCGACGAAGGAGCGAGCGGAGTCGATGAAGTCCCGGCCGGTGGACTCCCAGTCATCGCGGTTATCCTCTACGTAGTCCTTGGCAGTCTCGAACCAGTCATTGGCCTTGGCCGTGACGTCGGAAGAAATCTCGTTTGCGCGGCTGGAGAAGTCCTCCGCAAACTTCTGCTGCTCGGACTTACCTGGCAGTGCCTGCTGGATCTTCTTGTTGGCACGCTCCGACGCCTTGGCGGCGCGCCAGCGTACGGAGGGCTTTCCTTCGGTGTCCTGCGTAACAATGGCCAGGGCACCAAGTAGGGCAGTGTTGGTGATGAAGCTGTTGCGCTGAGCTTCCTTGTCCTTTTGGGAATCCGCGGTCCAGAAAGCATTGCCGACCAGGTTAGGGACGTGCGTCAGCGCGAGCACTGCAGCCGAGGTGCGCGGAGCCTTGCCCAGCGCGAGGCTCGTGCCCGCAGCGGTCTTCGCGCCGCCGAGCGCGCGGGTAACGAGCTCTGGGTCATTGGGGATGTAGCCTGCATATTCGCGGGGCAGCACCTTGCGCAGGCGCTTAAGCACGGACTCGGTGTCCGCGACGTGCTCCGAGGTGTTGCGGAGCGTATCCACACCATCCCAGACAAACACGGAGGCCAGCATAGGACGGGCAAATTTACGAATCATGACGTGCTCCATTCGATAGATCTGTAAAGACGTTCGTCACACCATAGTACGCGCGTTAAATAACTGCTGCCGTGAGGGCAGCAGTTAACACGTAGCTACCAGCGGCGCTCCCACCATTCGTCCATGTGTGGGCGTTCTGCGCCGAGCGTGGTGGGGGCACCGTGCCCGGGGCGGACAATGGCTTCGTCCGGATAGACATCAAAGAGCCGCTGTGTGACATCCTTGTAGAGGCGTACGAAATCACCCTCTGAGGTGGTCTTGCCCACACCACCGGGGAAGAGGGAATCGCCGACGAAAAGGTTGGTCACCCCGTCGATGTCTGCTGCAATGGCTGCACCGCCCGGGGTGTGCCCGCGCAGGATGATGACCGGGAAGTCGTGGCCAGCGAAAGACAGCGTATCGCCGTGCTCCAGCTCCACGTCGACGGGCGCGGGCAAAGCAGGGGCGTCCAGGAAAGAGGAATAGTGAACGGCACCGGTTTCATTCAAGACTTCCTTGAGTGCACGTACGTGATCCCAGTGGCGGTGTGTGGTCAGCACCGCGGTGATCTTTACTCCGTGGTCGGCGGCTAAAGCGAGCAGCGCGGGGGCGTCAGCGGAGGCGTCGATAAGCAGCGCCTCGTCACCCGCGCACAGCAGGTAGCAATTGTTGTCCATCTCGGACACGGAAATTTTATGAAGCTCAAGCGCGTTGTTCATAAGTCCAACCATACGGGTACATTCTGAATGAGAACTCTCTGAACACACATTCTTTTGTGTAGGAAGGCAACAACTAGTGGCTGATCGTTTGGTCGTACGTGGTGCGCGTGAGCACAACCTCAAGGGCGTGGACATCGATATCCCGCGCGATAACCTGGTGGTGTTTACCGGCCTATCGGGCTCAGGCAAGTCCTCACTCGCCTTTGACACCATCTTCGCCGAGGGCCAGCGGCGCTACGTGGAGTCTTTGAGCTCCTACGCGCGCATGTTCCTTGGCCAAATGGATAAGCCGGACGTTGAGTTCATCGACGGTCTATCCCCAGCGGTGTCCATTGACCAAAAGTCCACCAACCACAACCCGCGCTCGACGGTGGGAACCATCACCGAAATCTACGACTACCTGCGTTTGCTTTTCTCCCGCGCGGGCACTGCGCACTGTCCTGAGTGTGACGCCGTCATTGAGCGCCAAACCCCGCAGCAGATTGTTGATGAAGTCTTAAGCCACGAGGAAAAGCTGAAATTCCAGGTCCTCGCACCGGTCGTTCGCCGACGTAAGGGCGAGTTCGTTGACCTCTTTGCTGACCTCGCGGCCCAGGGTTACTCCCGTGTTCGGGTAGATGGGGAGCTTTACCAGCTCAGTGACCCGCCGAAGCTGAAGAAGCAGATCAAGCACGACATCGATGTCGTCGTGGACCGCCTGCAGGTGAAAGCTTCCCAAAAGCAGCGGCTGACGGATTCTGTCGAGACAGCGCTGCGCTTGGCAGACGGCCTAGTCACCCTGGATTTCGTAGACCGCGAAGAGCTCACGCACACCTACTCGGAAAAGGCTGCCTGCCCCAACGGCCACACGCTGACCATTGAGGAATACGAGCCCCGCGCGTTCTCGTTCAACGCGCCTTTCGGTTCCTGCCCGGTGTGTGATGGCTTGGGTACGCGCCTTGAGGTGGATGTGGATCTGTTGATCCCGGACCCGGATGCCCCAGCCGTTGAGGCCATCCAACCGTGGACCTCGAGCCCCAATGCGCGGTACTTTGTCAAGTTGGTCGAAGGCCTAGCGAAAGCTCTGGGCTTTGATCCCCACACCCCGGTTTCCGAGCTCACCGAGGAGCAGCGCCACGCCTTGATCCATGGCACAGATGTGGAAGTCAGTGTGCGCTACAAGAACCGCTATGGCCGCCAGCGCAACTGGTCAGCGCCGTTCGAGGGAGCTATCGGCTTTTTGGAGCGCAAGCTCGATCAGGCGGATTCCGAGTCGCAGAAGGACCGTCTCCTTCAGTACACCCGCCGTGTGCCGTGTAACGCTTGTGGCGGTACCCGCCTGAAGCCGGAAATCTTGGCGGTGCGTTTGGCCTCCACCGCGCATGGCGAGCAGTCCATCGCCGGCTTGACGGCACTGTCCATCGAGGAGGCGGCGGAGTTCCTCGACTCTCTCGTGTTGGGCCACCGCGAGGAGATCATTGCTGGTGCTGTGCTCAAGGAGATCCAGGCCCGCCTGCGCTTCCTTCTCGACGTCGGCCTGAACTACCTCACCCTTGACCGCGGCGCCTCCACGTTGTCTGGCGGCGAAGCACAGCGTATTCGCCTCGCCACCCAGATTGGCTCCGGCCTGGCGGGAGTCCTCTACGTGCTGGATGAGCCCTCCATTGGTCTGCACCAGCGCGATAACCAGCGCCTCATCGCCACGTTGAAGCGCCTGCGCGATATCGGAAACACCTTGATTGTGGTGGAACATGATGAGGACACCATCCGGGAGGCGGACTGGCTTGTCGACGTTGGACCGCGCGCCGGCGAATTCGGAGGAACGGTGGTCTATCAGGGCGAGCCCGCCGGCATCGAATCTGTGGAGGAGTCCCTGACGGGGCAGTATCTGTCAGGAAAGAAGAAGCTTGCGGTCCCGGATACGCGCCGTGAGATTGACCCTGAGCGCATGCTCAAGGTGGTCGGCGCGCGCGAGAATAATCTCAAGGGCATTGACGTGGAGATTCCGCTGGGCGTCCTCGTCTGCGTCACTGGTGTGTCCGGCTCCGGTAAGTCCACCGTGGTCAACCAAATCCTGGCCAAGACCTTGGCCAACAAACTCAACCGAGCCCGTCAAGTACCCGGTCGCGCCAAGCGCGTGGAGGGCGTGGAACACCTGGACAAGCTGGTGCAGGTCGATCAGAGCCCCATCGGGCGCACCCCGCGCTCGAATCCGGCAACCTACACAGGGGTCTTCGACAAAATCCGCAACCTCTTCGCTGAAACCCAGGAGGCCAAGGTTCGCGGCTACAAGCCGGGCCGGTTCTCCTTCAACGTCAAGGGCGGACGCTGTGAGGCGTGCCAGGGTGACGGCACCATCAAGATCGAGATGAACTTCCTGCCCGATGTTTACGTGCCGTGCGAGGTCTGCGACGGTGCCCGTTATAACCGCGAGACCCTGGAGGTCCTCTATAAGGGAAAGAACATTGCCGAGGTTCTCGACATGCCGATCTCGGAGGCAGCCGAGTTCTTCGAACCCATCACGTCGATCCACCGCTACCTCAACACCTTGGTGGAGGTGGGCCTGGGATATGTCCGCTTGGGTCAGGCCGCCACGACGCTTTCCGGTGGTGAGGCGCAGCGCGTGAAGCTGGCCTCCGAACTCCAAAAGCGCACGAATGGGCGCACGGTCTACATCTTGGATGAGCCGACGACCGGACTGCATTTCGAGGACATCCGAAAGCTCATGCTCGTCATTCAAGGCCTGGTTGATAAGGGCAACTCGGTGATCATCATCGAGCACAACCTCGACGTCATTAAGGCCGCCGATTGGATCGTGGACATGGGCCCGGAAGGCGGCTCGGGCGGCGGCACCGTCGTGGCCCAAGGCACGCCAGAAGACGTGGCGCAGGTGGAAGGCTCCTATACGGGAGGGTTCCTCAAGGAGCTGGTGTGATGTTGGGCCACAGAAGTACCCGCACGGCAGCACTAGCCATCAGCATTGCTGCGACAGCCACCATGACGGGGTGTTCCGGCCCAGCGGAAGACACATCGCCGCCGGCTCCCGAAGAATCACCAGGCGTGGAAGCACCCGCCAGCTATGACGTGCGCGCCGAATTACGCGATGTCGTCTCTGAAGTTGAGAAGGAGTTCAATGTCCGCGCCGGCGTGGCGGTGGCGGATAGGGAAGGGACTGTCAACGCCGGATTACGCGGTGAAGAGCCTGCGTGGTCGACGGTGAAGGTTCCTATCGCGATTGCCGCGCTGCGCGACGGCGCTAGCCCGGAGCTCGTCGACCTTGCGATTAAGGAATCCGACAATGATGCTGCCTACGCGTTGTGGTCCCACGTGCGATGGACTGAGGGCGATGCTGGGAGCGCAGTAACGGCGCTCTTGGAAGAGTATGGTTCGACCGGCGAGTTCGAGGAACCTTTTGGCTACTCCACGTGGCTGCTGGAAGACCAGGCAGAGTTTGGCGCACACTTACCGTGTATTCCGGAAGCAGAACAGGTCTATGACGCAATGGATGACATTGTGGAGTGGCAAGACAACGGATTGGACAAGCTCCCGAACACCCGCGCCAAGGGCGGGTGGGGACTATCCGAGTACGACGACGGTTATACCCACCGCCAAATTGGTGTGCGGGAAACCACCCCATCGGGCTCGAGTAAAGAGTCCACGGTGGGATTGGCCATTGAAGTCACCATGCCGGGTGAGTATGCCGAAGAAGCAATTCCTGCGCTCAACGTTCTTGCTGCTGGAGTGGACCGAGTCGTAACTGAGGCCTTGGAGGCTGGCGCGCTTAAACCGGTGGAGGCCTGCGCACCGCCCACGGCAACGCAGACTGCAGGAACGACATCGGCACGCCGATTTGGTTCCTGAAAAATCAGGTGTTAAAGTAGTGCGCACTACCGCCCGTAGCGCCTCCTCCAGGAGGTACTTGGGCCGCAAGCGGAGTTTCTCCCACCCGAAGCCGCGCCGGACACTAGTTCCGCCGCAGGATAAAGGTTAAGAGTAGGCGCCATACGTTGGCGCGTGCTTGAAAAGAAACTCCCGGATGCCTTTGGCACCGGGATTTATTCGTTTGTGGTCACGGTAGGCACACTACTAGCCCCCACAATCGAGGAGAACCACAATCAGCGCTGAAGCTCGCATTAATGAGCGCATCCGAGTACCCGAGGTCCGTCTTGTTGGCCCCGGTGGTGAACAGGTGGGCATTGTCCGTACAGACGATGCTCGCAAGCTTGCGTACGAAGCCGATCTTGACCTGGTCGAGGTTGCCCCGAACGCTAAGCCGCCCGTAGCCAAGATCATGGATTACGGCAAGTTTAAGTACGAACAGGCTCAGAAGGCCCGCGAGTCCCGTAAGAACCAGCAGCAAACCGTGGTGAAGGAGCAGAAGCTCCGTCCGAAGATTGATGATCACGATTACGAGACCAAAAAGGGCAACGTGGTGCGCTTCCTGGAGAAGGGCTCCAAGGTCAAGGTGACCATCATGTTCCGTGGCCGCGAGCAATCGCGTCCGGAGCTGGGTTTCCGCCTGCTGGAGCGTTTGGCTGACGATGTCGCAGAGGTCGGCGTCGTGGAGTCGCGCCCCAAGCAGGATGGTCGCAATATGACCATGGTCCTTGGGCCCGTCCGCAAAGGCAAGAAGTAGACCACGCTCCACTTAGGATTTAAGGATTTAATTCTCATGAAGCAGAAGACTCACAAGGGCACCGCCAAGCGCATCAAGGTGACCGGCTCCGGCAAGCTGCGTCGCGAGCAGGCTAACCGCCGCCACCTCCTGGAAGGCAAGCCTTCCAAGCGCACCCGTCGCCTGAAGGGCACCGAGGACGTCGCCAAGGCAGACACCAAGCGCGTCAAACGCCTTCTCGGCCGCGCATAGTCAGCGCCGAAACTCCCATCCCCACACACTCACAATCAAGATAAGGAAGTATTACTGTGGCACGAGTAAAGCGCTCAGTTAACGCCAAGAAGAAGCGTCGCGCGATCCTGAAGTCCGCTAAGGGCTACCGCGGCCAGCGCTCCCGCCTCTACCGTAAGGCCAAGGAGCAGTGGCTGCACTCCATGACTTACGCTTACCGCGACCGTCGCGCCCGTAAGTCTGAATTCCGCAAGTTGTGGATCCAGCGCATCAATGCTGCCGCTCGTATGAACGACATCACCTACAACCGCCTCATCCACGGCCTGCGCCTGGCTGAGATCGAGGTCGACCGCAAGATTCTCGCTGAACTTGCCGTCAACGACTTCGAGGCTTTCTCCGCACTGTGCGAGGCCGCCAAGGCCGCACTGCCGGAGGACGTTAACGCACCGAAGGCTGCGTAAGCGTCGAGCGTAGAAACGTCACGAACCCACCGCCCTCTTATGGAGGACCGGTGGGTTTCTTGTTGTGGGGAGTAGCACCCGCTAGGTCGGCGGGCGTACTGCTCCTCTTTGTGGTTTGTGTTACATTGCTCGTTGTTGTGTAAATCAAGGTAGCCGTTGGCTTCTGGGCCTGCCCTAGGGGCACATGGTGCGAAGGAGAGATAGTTATGACCAACCCGAATAGCGCGTATCAGCCCAATGGCGATGCTTATGGCGGTGGCTCTTATGGCGGACAGTCGCAGCAGTCGAACCCCTTCGGATCATCCAGTGATCAGTACGGTTACAGCTCGGCTCCGTATGGCGGTTCGCAGCAGTCCCAGAATCTGCCCGCACAGCAGGATGCATACCAGTCAAACTATGGCCAGCAGCCACACCCGGGCGGCGAGCAGAAGTCATGGTTGGTAGCGCTGCTCCTGTGCTTCTTCTTGGGCGAATTGGGGGTTCATAACTTCTATATTGGTCGCACGCAGCGCGGCATGTGGCAGTTGGGCCTTGCAATCGTAGGATTCGTTACCTCTTTTATCCTCATTGGCTTTATCCTCATCGGTGCCTTGGTGATCTGGAAGTGGGTCGAGCTCGTATTCATCGCCGGTGGCTTCTCCGGCTTTGATAAGGACGCCGACGGAGTTCCGCTAAAGAAATAAAGCCCACCCGTGTCCACGGAGATGACGTGGAGACCAACCGTCCCGCTACCCACTCAAACTTGCTGGGGGAGCGGGACTTTTCAATGTCTGGTTCGGTGGGTACCGTCAAATGCATGAATCTGGGTTTTTCCTCTGCCTTTACTGAACGCACGCCGCGCGTGGTTAATGCCGCCAAATTGCACCGGGCGGCCAGCCGCCGAAAGGCGGAGCGTTTCATCATTGAGGGCGAAAACGCCGTGGACGCGGCCGTGTCCACCGGTGCCGCTACGGATGTTTTCGTGACGGAGAAGGCCGCCGAGCGCTTTGCACACATTGTTCAAGCCTGCGGCTACATGGACGTGTATGTGCATCCCATTACGGATAAGGCGGCAAAGCACCTGTCTGACACCGCCACGAGCACCGGGCTCTTTGCCGTGTGCCGCCCAGTGCTGTGGACCGCCGGGAAGATTTTGGCCGGTAAGCCGAAGCTGGTGTCAGTTCCTGTCTTAACGGCGGAGCCGGGCAACGCGGGAACGCTGATCAGGACCTCGGATGCCATGGGCGCCGATGGCGTCATCTTTGCCGGGGAAACCGTGGATCCCTTGGGCTGTAAGGTAGCGCGCGCGTCGGCCGGATCACTTTTCCATGTGCCCGTAGCCCGAGACCCCAACATCAAGGATGTACTGGGCAAGCTGCGTTCCTCTGGTCTGCAAGTGTTGGCCACTGCAGCCGACGGCGAGGTGGACCTTGCCGATGCGGACCTGTCCCAGCCCACCGCGTGGCTTTTTGGCAATGAGGCGCACGGCCTGGGTGATTTGCAGGATGAGGCGGACATGCGTGTGCGTATCCCGATTCTTGGCCGAGCGGAATCTCTGAACCTTGCTACGGCCGCCAGCATTTGCCTCTATGAGTCTGCGAAGCAGCAGAGCAGCTAGCGCCTCCGATGTGCCAGGGTTGGTGGCCACAGAAGTCAGGCGGCACGGTAAGATAGCCCGCGTTAGTTTTTGTGCGAGAAGAAGGTAATCAAGGCACGTGTCCGATACACCTCAGATCGAATTGACCGAAGAGGCCCTCGAGGCCGCCGCGCAGAAGGCCATCGCCGCCTTCGAAGCTGCAACCAGCCTCGACGAGCTCACCTCCGCCCGTCGCGAGCACCTTGGTGATAGCGGCTATATCCCGCAGGCCCGCCAATCGCTCGGACAGCTGCCGAAGGACCAGCGCAAGGATGCTGGACGCGCAGTGAACATGGCCCGCGGCAAGGTGGAAAAGCGCTTTGCCCAGATTCGTGAAGTGCTGGAGCAGGAGGCCCGCGCCGCGCAGCTGAAGGCGGAGAAGGTCGATGTCACCGTCCCTACCACCCGCGCGCAGACCGGTGCCCTGCACCCCATCACAGCGCTGTCGGAGCGGATTGCGGACATCTTCGTGGGCATGGGTTGGGAAATCGCCGAAGGACCAGAGGTAGAGGCGGAGTACTTTAACTTCGACGCTCTGAACTTCAAGCCCGACCATCCGGCCCGCACCTTGCAGGACACGTTCCACGTGGGCAAGGAAGGCTCCAAGCAGGTTCTGCGTACCCATACATCTCCGGTGCAGGTGCGCACGATGCTTGACCGCGATGTCCCGCTCTACATTGCCTGCCCGGGCCGTGTTTTCCGTACCGATGAGCTCGATGCCACCCACACTCCGGTCTTCCACCAAGTGGAAGGCCTTGCCGTGGACAAGGGGCTGACCATGGCCCACCTGCGCGGCACCTTGGAGCACTTGGCCAAGGTGCTCTTCGGCCCGGAGACTACCACCCGCATGCGCGTGAACTACTTCCCGTTCACCGAGCCCTCCGCCGAGGTTGATGTCTGGTTCCCCAACAAGAAGGGCGGCGCCGGCTGGATCGAGTGGGGCGGCTGCGGCATGGTCAACCCCAACGTCCTGCGTGCGGTGGGCATTGACCCCGAGGAATACACCGGTTTCGCTTTCGGCATGGGCCTCGAGCGCACCCTGCAGTTCCGCAATGGCCTGACCGATATGCGCGACATGGTCGAAGGCGATGTCCGCTTCACCCTGCCTTTTGGCGTGCAGGCATAGGAACCCAGAGAAAGGATAGAAAGAAAACAATGCTTATTTCCCAAGACTGGGTTACCCGCATCCTGGGCACTGCGAATTCCGGCTGGACCGTGTCCCCTGAGGAACTGGACTCTGGCTTTGTCCGCGTAGGTTTTGAAACCGAGGGCTACGAGGCCCTTCCGGAAACCACGGGCCCGCTGGTTATCGGTCAGGTTGTAGAGATCGAAGAGCTCACCCAGTTCAAGAAACCAATTCGCTATTGCCAGGTCAACGTTGGCCAGGCCAATGGGACGGGGGAGCTGCAGGGCATTATCTGCGGCGCCCGCAACTTCCGCCTCAACGACTACGTCGTGGTCTCCCTTCCGGGTGCTGAGCTGCCGGGAGGATTCAAGATTGCCGCCCGCGAGACCTACGACCATATCTCCAACGGAATGATGTGCTCCGCAGCTGAGCTGTGCTTCGGCCCCAAGGCAGACGGCATCATCGTGCTAGGGGAGGAGGTTGCCGACAAGATTGGTGAGGATGCCCGCCCCCTTATTGGGCTGTCCGATACCGTCTTCGACGTCAACATCACCCCGGATCGTGGCTATGCCTTGTCTGCGCGTGGCCTGACGCGTGAAATTGCCTCCGCATTTGATCTCACTTTCCCCGACGTGGCGCAGGATCCGAGCGTGGCTGGCATCGACACCTCCGTCGTGCCGGCTCCGGAGGGCACGCTTATCGACGTTGACCTGAGGGAGGAAACCAAGGCGCAGCGATTTGGTCTGCGCAAGGTGACCGGTATTGACCCGGCAGCGCGTACCCCGTTCTGGATGGAGCGCGAGCTCATGCTCTCCGGTCAGCGCGCCGTCAACGTGGCTACCGACGTCACGAACTACGTCATGCTGCTTCTGGGCGCGCCGATGCACGCCTTTGACGCCGACGTGATCAAGGGCAACCTCGTTGTGCGCAATGCCAACGAGGGCGAGAAGTTCGAGACCCTCGACCATGTCAAGCGGGAGCTTTCGGAGGGCGACGTGGTCATCTGCGATGACAACGGTATCCAATCCTTGGCGGGCGTCATGGGTGGCACCACCTCCGAGATTTCTGACGAGACGACTGATGTCTACTTCGAGTCGGCCATTTGGGATCCGATCACCGTGGCCCGCACATCCCGCCGCCACAAGCTCTCCTCGGAGGCTTCTCGCCGTTTCGAGCGCGGAGTAGATCCGGCCATCGTTGAGGTAGCGCTGGACGTGGCGTGCGTGCTGCTTCAGCAGATCGCCGGCGGCACTATCGAGGCTGGGCGGACGCTTGTGGGCGACGTCGCTAAGCGCGAACCCATCTCCCTTCGCGCTGCCAAGCCCAGCGAGTACGCCGGCGTGGACTACTCCCAGGAGACCGTGGTGAAGCGCCTCACGGAGGTCGGCTGCGAGGTGTCTGGCGGGGAGGAGGAGCTCTCCGTCATCCCCGCCTCTTGGCGCACGGACATCGAAATGGACGTTGATCTCATCGAGGAGATCCTGCGTCTGGAAGGGCTGGAAGACATTCCGACCATCCTGCCCACCCCGGTGGGCGGTCGCGGCCTAACTCCGGCGCAGAAGCGTCGCCGTGCGATCGGACATGGGTTGGCCTATGCGGGCTACGCCGAGGTTCTCCCGTCGCCATTCATCGCGAACGACACCTTTGATACCTGGGGCTTGGACAAGGAGGATGCGCGCCGCCAGACCGTGGCCGTGCAGAATCCGCTCGAGTCAGACAAGGCGATCCTGTCCACGACGTTGCTGCCCAATCTCCTTGAGGCTATCGCCCGCAACGTTGCCCGTGGCCGTAGTGATCTAGCCCTGTTCGGTCTCCAGCAGGTGGCCTTCAAGCGCGCTGATGCTTCCCCCATGCCATCGGTGGAGTCCCGTCCGGAGGATGCCATAGTCACTGACCTCCTCGAGTCCCTGCCGCTCCAGCCGCTGCACGTAGCCACGGTTGCTACCGGAAACATTGAACACGAAGGGCCGTGGGGAGCGGGCCGCGCCTACAGCTACGCGGATGCTATTGAGTCTGCGCGCCAGGTTGCTCGCTCCGCTGGCGTGGACATCGCAGTGAAGGCAGCTGAGCAGCTACCGTGGCACCCGGGTCGCTGTGCTGCAATCGTCCTCGCAAGCGATGAGGAGACGGTCGTCGGCTACGCGGGTGAGTTGCACCCGCAGGTCCTTGAGGCCTTGGAGCTGCCAGCACGCACGTGTGCGATGGAGCTCGATGTGTCAGCCCTGCCGCTGGATGAGAAGTTCCCCGCCCCCGTGCTGTCCTCCTTCCCGGCTTTGCACCAGGACATCGCCTTGGTGGTGGACGAGGAAACCCCGGCGGAGACGGTTCGCCGTGTGGTCGAGGAGGGTGCTGGTGATCTCCTCGAGTCCGTGGAGCTTTTCGATGTCTTCCGTGGCGAGCAGCTCGGCGAAGGAAAGAAGTCCCTAGCCTTCCAGCTTCTCTTCCGTGCTGGTGACCGCACTCTGACTGATGAAGAGGCCAACGAGCACCGCCTCGCTGCTGCGGAGTTGGCCAAGCAGCGCCTTGGCGCACAGATGCGCGCCTAAGACTCTGTTGCTTCGCTAGTGCTTTAAGCCCGGTTAGCCCTGTGGGAGGTTAGCCGGGCTTTTGTTTAGCCGGGTTTGCGCGCGTTGGGGCAGGTGCTGATGTGGGGAGAGATCCCCTAGCGCTGGAAGGGGTGTGCTCTGCCTCATAACCTCAAGGGTGCAGCAAAGGTGCTGAGTTTCCAGACCAAGCCACACCGAAAGGATTGTTCACACCATGCGTCTTATTTCTCGTCTCACAGCCACCGCCGCCGTTGTCGGCGCACTGACCATCGCCCCACACGCCTCCGCTGACTTGTCCCAAGGTTTCTCCAACGCCGATGGCACCGTCAACTGTGAAGCTTCGAACATCGAAGGAACCTACGTCGCGTGCCTGTCCGAAGGGGCACGGGCCTCTAGCCCGCAGTGCAACCCGCCGGGCCGGTTGGCGCCGCGCTTTTTCTACCACGCAGGTCGCTCCAAGGCTGACTGCTTCAACCAGGGGCTGACAACCACGAGCTTCAAGCGCCTGCAGCCCGGCCAGGTTCACCAGTTCAATGAGGTTGTAGCCATCGCGGATGCCCAGGGCGGTATCCACTTCGTCGGCCCGCATGGCTACCTAGGCTATGCAGGAAAGACCGCCGTATCGGGTGCGGAGGGACTGGGGAACGTCTCGTCCCGCGTCATGTAAACCTTCCTGAACCCTACTTTTCCTCACCTGTGCGCCGAGCTCTTCGGCGCATTTTTTCTGAATAACATACGGCGGAATGCATTATTTGCTAGAGTAGCTGCATGACTATTTCAGTAGCAATCGCCGGAGCTACGGGCTATGCAGGTGGCGAAATCCTCCGTCTCTTGCTGTCGCACCCAGCGTACCTCTCCGGGGAGTTGCGCATCGGCGCGCTCACCGGGCACTCCAACGCAGGTCAGCGAGTATCTGAGCTCATGCCGCACCTGCCGCAACTGGCGGACCGCGTCATCGAGGACACCACGCCGGAGATTCTAGCTGGCCATGACATCGTTTTCCTCGGTTTGCCGCACGGGCACTCCGCGGAGATCGGCCGCCAGCTGGGGGAGTCCGTCACGGTGATTGACTGCGCAGCTGACTTCCGCTTGCGTAGCAAGGAAGACTGGGACGCGTTTTATGGTGGTGAGTACGCCGGTGCTTGGCCTTATGGAATCCCGGAGGTTCCCGGCAATCGTGAGGAGCTTAAAGGTAGCAACCGCGTTGCCGTACCGGGGTGCTTTCCCACCACGATTACCCTGGGTGCGCTGCCGGCCGTAGCGCAGGATCTGATTGAGCCAGATCTGTCGGTGATAGCAA
Organism: Corynebacterium sp. HMSC074H12; assembly: GCF_001813755.1. NCBI lineage: Bacteria > Bacillati > Actinomycetota > Actinomycetes > Mycobacteriales > Corynebacteriaceae > Corynebacterium > Corynebacterium sp. HMSC074H12. The sequence continues at coordinate 16,102 of NZ_KV813901.1, read as the reverse complement.
TCACCGGGGTGTCCGGGGCAGGCAAGAAGGCCTCCGTGGCGCAGCTAGGTGCGGAAACTATGGGCAACCTCAAAGCCTATAAGCCAGGCGGGACACACCGGCATACCCCGGAGGTCCTGCAAAACCTACAGCCTTTTACGCAGCAACCGGTGTCTGTGAGTTTCACTCCGGTGCTGGCGCCGCTGCCTCGTGGCATTCTGGCGACGATTACGGCGCCGTTGAAGGGGGGCGTCGACAAGCGCACAGTCGCCGAGGCCTTCCGTGACTTTTATGCTGATGAACCATTCTGCCTCGTCCTGCCTGAGGGCCAACAGCCAGAAACGCAAAACGTGGTGGGCAGCAACATGGTCCATATCCAAGCACACGTGGATGAGCGCGCCCGCCGTCTCGTGATTACCGCGGCTCTGGACAACCTGTGCAAGGGCACCGCCGGCGCTGCTGTCCAGTGCATGAACCTGACTTTGGGATGGGAAGAAACCCTGGGCCTTCCACAGGCAGCAGTTGCCCCTTAAGGGGCACCCCTACTTTCCCAAGCGTTCCGCGCCGCCTTCCTCAACTCACTTCCACACGAACTAGGAGAAACTCGACATGATTACCGCCCCTGCAGGATTCCTGGCTGGCGCCACGACAGCCGGAATCAAGCCCTCCGGAAAACCCGACATGGCCCTCGTGGTTAACCAGGGTCCTAATTTCGACGCCGCTGCGGTCTTCACGCGCAACCGCGTGGTGGCCGCACCCGTAAAGCTTTCCCGCGAAGCAGTTGCGGACGGCACTGTTCAGGCCGTCATTTATAACTCCGGCAACGCGAATGCCTGCAACGGCGAACAAGGAGACAAGGATGCCGCGGCGATTGTGGAAGCCACCGCTGAGCACACGGGTATCCCTGCCGCCAACATCGCGGCGTGCTCGACGGGACTGATTGGAGAGCTCCTTCCCATGGATAAGGCATTGGCTGGCGTCGAAGTGGTTGTCGGAGATCTTGGCGCGGATGCAGCTCACGGTAAGGCCGCGGCCGAGGCCATCATGACCACCGATACCGTCGCTAAAGAAGCACTCATTGAGGCCGAGGGCTGGAGCATGGGTGCGATGGGCAAGGGCGTAGGCATGATGGCGCCGTCACTGGCCACCATGCTGGTGTGCATCACCACCGACGCTGTTGCCTCCTCTGAGGCCTTGCACTCGGCGCTGCAGGCAGCGAGCGATCAAACTTTCAATACGCTCGATGTGGACGGCTCTACATCGACGAATGACACGGTCATCATCATGGCTTCCGGCGCTTCCGGGGTGGAGCCTAGCCAGGAGGAGCTGGACGCTGCGGTTCTCGCGGTGTGCGCCGATATCGCGGATCAGCTCCAAGCAGACGCCGAGGGCGTGACCAAGCGCGTGAAGATCATCGTGGAAGGCACCGCTACTGATGAGCAGGCGCTCAACGCCGCGCGCACTCTGGGCCGCGACAACCTCTTCAAGTGCGCCATGTTCGGATCGGACCCGAACTGGGGCCGCGTGCTCGCCGCCGTAGGAATGGCGGATGCCGAGATGGATCCGGACAACATCTCCGTGTTTTTCAATGACCAAGCCGTATGCGTCGGTTCCACTGGCGCGCCCGGCGCGCGCGACGTGGATCTCTCCGGGGCCGATATTGATGTGCGCGTTGACTTGGGTACAGGGGGAGCCGGTACCGCTTTTGTCCGCACCACCGACCTGTCCCATGACTACGTGGAGATCAACTCCGCGTACAGCTCCTAAAGGAACAAGGAGGAAAAATGCTTCAGGGACTTAGCAATGCGGACCGCGCCACTGTGCTCGCAGAGGCCTTGCCGTGGCTGCAGCACTACCGCGACAAGATTGTCGTCGTAAAGTATGGCGGCAACGCGATGGTGGATGATTCCCTCAAGGCCGCCTTCGCTGCTGACATGGTTTTTCTGCGCACCGTGGGTGCCAAGCCCGTCGTTGTCCACGGCGGTGGCCCGCAGATCAACGAGATGCTGGGCAGGCTGGGAATCGAGGGGGAATTCAAGGGCGGTTTCCGCGTGACTACTCCGGAGATCATGGATGTGGTTCGCATGGTTCTCTTTGGCCAAGTGGGGCGCGGCCTGGTCAACCTCATTAACTCTCATGGGCCATATGCTGTTGGGACCTCAGGCGAGGATGCTGGGTTGTTCAAGGCGCGCAAGCGGCTTGTCCAGGTCAATGGTGAGCCGACAGATATCGGCATGGTGGGAGAGATTGTCAGCGTGGATCCCACAGCGGTCATGGACATCATCGAGGCCGGGCGCATCCCGGTGGTATCCACCATCGCGCCTGGTAACGATGGCGAGGTGTACAACATCAACGCGGATATCGCGGCCGGGGCCCTAGCGCGAGCGTTGGGCGCCGAGCGCTTGGTGATTCTCACGAATGTGGAGGGCCTGTACACCGATTGGCCGAACCGCGACTCCTTGGTGTCGAAGATCGAGATTGACAAGCTCAGCGCGCTCCTCCCAGGCCTGGATTCCGGAATGATCCCGAAGATGGAGTCCTGCCTCATGGCCGTCGAGGGCGGGGTTAGCGCCGCGCACGTCATCGACGGGCGCATCGCCCACGCCGTGCTGCTGGAGCTGCTGACTATGGGAGGAATCGGCACGATGGTGCTGCCCAATGACTATAACCGCGAGGACTACCCTGAGGGAACGGTCTTCAGGAAGGACGATAACAAGTGACCGCGCAGACCAAGTTGACAGAGCGTTGGGGTCAGGTGCTCAGCAACACCTATGGAACCCCACCCGTGGCCATCGTGGCCGGCAGGGGAGCCACCGTCACCGATGAAGACGGAAAAAACTATATCGACATGCTCGCTGGTATCGCGGTGAATTCTTTAGGCTATGCCCACCCGACAATCGTCGAAGCGGTGAGCACCCAGGTCGCTACCGTGGGTCACGTGTCAAACCTTTTTGCCAGTAAGCCCGTGGTTGAGACCGCCGGGAAACTCCTGGACAAGGTGGGGGATAGCGAGGCCCGCGTCTTCTTCTCTAACTCTGGCGCGGAAGCTAATGAGGCGGCCTTTAAACTGGCTCGTCTGACCGGCCGTCGCCGCGTCCTTGCAGCGCACCATGGTTTCCATGGCCGGACAATGGGTTCTTTGGCCATGACTGGGCAGCCCAGCAAACGCAAAGCCTTTGAACCTTTCCCGGGCGGAGTGGAGTTTTATACCTATGGCGACATCGACTACCTGACCGCTTTGGTGGAGCAAGATCCGGAGGACACCGCCTCCATTATCTTGGAGCCCATCCAGGGGGAGACGGGTGTCATCCCGGCACCTGAAGGTTTCCTGACGGCGGTGCGTGAGCTCTGCACCAAGCACGGCATCCTCATGGTCGTGGATGAGGTGCAAACGGGTGTGGGGCGTACCGGTGACTTCTTCGCCTTCCAGCATGAAGGCATCCTCCCGGATGTCATCACCATGGCGAAGGGGCTGGGTGCTGGCATGCCTATCGGTGCCACCATTGCGCGTGGTCAGGCCGCAGACCTTTTCACTCCGGGCTCCCACGGCACGACGTTTGGCGGCAATCCTGTCTCGTGTGCGGCGGCGTCAACGGTGCTGGAGCTTGTCGACGTCCCCTTCCTCGCCGAAGTCACCCGCAAGGGCGAGTGGTTGCGGCAGGAGATTGGTAAATCCCCTGCGGTGCAGTCGGTGAGGGGCCGAGGGCTTATGCTAGGTGTTGTATTAAATAAGTCGGTGGCCAAGGAAGTCGTGGCTGCAGGTTTGCAGCATGGACTAATCCTCAACGCCCCAAGTAGCGAGGTCGTACGCTTGACCCCGCCGCTGGTGATCACCGATGAAGAACTCACCCAGGCGGTGGAACGCCTGCATAAGGTACTGGAGGAAGTTGCATGAGTGTGCGCCATTTCTTGGCCGATGATGACCTCACGCCGCAGGAGCAAGCCGAGGTTCTCGACCTGGCTCTAAGGCTCAAGAAGAATCCCTTCTCCGAGCGCCCGTTAGAGGGGCCGAAGTCGGTGGCTGTGCTCTTTGATAAGACGTCGACGCGCACGCGTTTCTCCTTCGAGGCGGGAATTGCTCACCTGGGCGGCCACGCCATCGTGACGGAAACTAAGTCGACGCAGATGGGCAAAGGGGAGACCTACCAGGACACCGCAGCGGTGCTCTCCCGTTTCGTTGAGGCGATCGTGTGGCGCACATATGCGCATCAAAACCTTCTGGACATGGCGGAGACTGCGACGGTACCAATTGTCAACGCCTTGTCCGATGACCTCCATCCCTGCCAGATCTTGGCGGACTTGGTGACCTGCCATGAGAACTTCGGGGGCCTTACTGGACTGAAGGCCGTCTACCTAGGGGATGGCAACAACAACATGGCAAATTCCTACATGCTGGGGTTTGCTACCGCTGGCGTGGAGATGACCATTGTTGCCCCGGAGGGTTTCCAGCCGCAGGCGGAGTTTGTTGAGCGTGCCCGAAAGCGCGGTACGGTGACGGTGACCGATTCCCTTGACGGCGTGGACGGCGCTGATGTTGTCATTACAGACACGTGGGTGTCCATGGGCCAGGAGAATGACGGCAAGGACCGCCGCACACCGTTCTTGCCCTATCAGGTGACCGCGGATGTGATGTCCCGCGCTAAGGACGAGGCAATCTTCCTGCACTGTTTGCCGGCCTACCGCGGTAACGAAGTAACTGCTGAGGTAATTGATGGGCCCCAGTCGCGCGTTTTCGACGAGGCAGAAAACCGCCTCCATGCGCAGAAGGCGCTGCTGGTCTGGCTCCTTGCGGCTCAAAAGGAGAACTAAACGAATGACTACGACCCCAACTACACGCAACGCCCGCCAAGCCAAGATCTTGGAGATCTTGGATCGCACCCGGGTCACCAGCCAAGTTCAGCTCTCAGAGCTCCTGCTCGATGAGGGGATTGATATCACGCAGGCTACGTTGTCGCGTGATCTCGATGAGCTGGGAGCCAAGAAGGTCAAGCGCGATGGCGGGCGGTCCTTCTACGTGGTGGGCGGTGAGTTGGAGCAATTCGAAGATCAGCTCAACGGCCCGCGAGAGAAGCTCCGGCGCATGCTTGATGAACTGGTGGTGTCCCATGACTTCTCTGGCAACATCGCCATGCTGCGCACCCCGGCGGGCGCTGCGCAGTACTTGGCCTCCTTCATCGACCGCGTGGGACTTCCAGACGTGGTCGGCTGTATCGCGGGCGATGACACGATCTTCGTCCTCGCGCGCGAAGGGTTGACCGGCCGCGAGCTTGGTGAGAAACTCACCAACCGCAGCATTTAACATTTATACGTAAGTCTGTATAATATAAATAAGTTCGATTTTTTAGCACCTGTTTGTCTTAAAGGAGCAAATTACTATGACTGCACGCGTTGTGCTTGCCTACTCTGGCGGTCTCGATACCTCTGTCGCCATTCCTTACCTGGCCAAGATGACCGGCGGCGAAGTCATCGCCGTCTCTCTTGACCTCGGCCAGGGTGGCGAGGACATGGAGTCCGTGCGCCAGCGCGCCCTCGACTGCGGTGCGGTCGAGTCCATCGTCGTTGATGCCAAGGATGAGTTCGCAGAAGAGTACTGCCTGCCCACCATCAAGGCAAACGGCATGTACATGAAGCAGTACCCGCTGGTATCGGCCATCTCCCGCCCGCTCATTGTCAAGCACCTCGTTGAGGCTGCTCAGACACACGGCGGCACCCACGTCTCCCACGGTTGCACCGGCAAGGGTAACGATCAGGTGCGCTTTGAGGTCTCTTTCCGCGCGTTGGATCCGGCTCTGGAGATCATCGCCCCGGCGCGTGACTACGCCTGGACCCGAGATAAGGCTATCGCCTTCGCCGAGGAAATTAACCTTCCCATCGAGCAGTCCGCAGCATCCCCGTTCTCCATTGACCAGAACGTCTGGGGCCGCGCGGTAGAGACCGGCTTCCTAGAGGACCTGTGGAACCCGCCGACAAAGGACCTGTACGCCTACACCGAGCAGCCGGACCTGGGCAATGCCCCGGACGAGGTGACCATCACTTTTGACAAGGGTGTTCCCACTGCTATTGACGGCAAGCCGGTGACCGTCCTCCAGGCTATCGAGGAGCTTAACCGCCGCGCTGGTGCCCAGGGCATTGGCCGCCTCGACATGGTGGAGGACCGCTTGGTAGGCATCAAGTCTCGCGAGGTCTACGAGGCCCCTGGTGCCATGGTGCTCATCAAGGCTCACGAGGCGCTGGAAGACGTCACCGTGGAACGCGAGCTGGCCCGTTACAAGCGCCTCACGGACGCTCGCTGGTCCGAGGAGGTCTACGATGGCCTCTGGTTCTCGCCGCTGAAGCGCTCCCTGGATGCTTTCACCGAGTCCACCCAGGAGAACGTCACCGGCGATATCCGCATGGTTCTGCATGCTGGCACCGCCACCGTCAACGGCCGTCGCTCTGGCCAGTCGCTGTACTCCTTCGACCTGGCTACCTACGACACCGGTGATACCTTCGATCAGACCGCGGCCAAGGGCTTTGTCCAGCTGCACGGCCTGTCGACGCAGATCTCCAACCAGCGTGACCGCGACGGCGGTTTCCCCACCGGTAAGTAAACCAGCACAGCCAAGGTCAAGGTAAGGAATCGATGCACAAGACTAACGAGGGTGCGCTGTGGGGTGGCCGCTTTTCGGGCGGCCCCTCCGAGGCGATGTTTGCCCTGTCCGTATCCACCCACTTCGACTGGGTCCTCGCCCCCTATGACGTGCTGGCCTCCAAGGCTCACGCCAAGGTACTGCACAAGGCCGGATTGCTATCCGACGCTGACTTGGACACCATGCTTAACGGCCTGAGTGAACTAGGGGAGAAGGTCGCTTCTGGTGAATTCACCCCGCTTCCGACGGACGAGGATGTCCACGGTGCGATGGAGCGCGGCCTCATCGACATCGTAGGCCCTGAGGTTGGCGGCCGCCTGCGCGCTGGGCGCTCCCGCAATGACCAGGTGGCGACGCTGTTCCGGATGTGGATTCGCGATGCCATTCGCGATATCGCACTTCAGGTCACGGATTTGGTGGAGGCTCTGGCCAGCCAGGCTGAGGCCCACCCGGATGCCATTATGCCGGGCAAGACCCACTCCCAGGCGGCGCAGCCGGTGCTGCTGGCACACGAGCTGCTCGCTCATGCCCAGCCGCTGCTGCGCGATATCGAGCGCCTGCAAGATCTCGATAAGCGCTTGGCGGTGTCCCCTTATGGTTCTGGTGCGCTTGCGGGTTCCTCGCTGCACCTGGATCCGGAGGCGATTGCCGAGGAGCTGGGCTTCGATTCTTCCGCGGAGAACTCGCTGGACGGTACGGCGGCACGTGACTTCGCCTCCGAGACGGCCTTCGTGCTCACCCAGATCGCGGTGGACATGTCCCGGCTGTCGGAAGAGATCATCTACTGGTGCACCCCGGAGTACGGCTACGTCACCCTGGATGATGCCTGGTCGACTGGTTCCTCGATCATGCCGCAGAAGAAGAACCCGGACGTTCCGGAGCTGACCCGCGGTAAGACCGGCCGACTCATCGGTAACCTCACCGGCCTGTTGGCAACGCTCAAGGCGCAGCCTTTGGCCTATAACCGAGACCTGCAGGAGGATAAGGAGCCCATCGTGGACTCGGTGGCGCAGCTGAACCTCTTGCTGCCTGCCATGACTGGGCTGGTGGAAACCCTGACCTTCCATGAAGACCGCATGCGTGAGCTGGCCCCGCGTGGCTTTACTTTGGCCACCGACCTGGCCGAATGGATGGTGCGCCAGGGTGTGCCGTTCCGTGAGGCGCATGAGGCTTCCGGTGCCTGTGTGCAGATCGCGGAGTCTCGCGGTGTGGATCTGGTGGATCTTACGGATGAGGAACTGGCGGGCGTCGACAAGCGCCTGCTTCCGGAAGTTCGTGAGGTGCTGACCATCGATGGGGCAGTGGCATCCCGCTCCACCAAGGGCGGAACCGCTGGCGTTCGCGTGGTGGAGCAGCGTGACAAGGTTCGCGAGCGCGCTGGCGCCGCGCGGGAGTGGGCCAAAACTTCCCTGCGCTAGTCCGCACAGAGAATGAATAACCGCATGGTCTTTTCAGACCATGCGGTTCTTTTGTGTGTGTGGGGGTAGAAAACAAATCTATTACTACTGGGCATCGATGTGCTGGGTTGCACTGTGGGGGTATTGAAGTGACGGAAGTCTCATTAGGTTGTTATAACGTTTTCTTAGGGAATGTGAAGAAAGGCACGTTCGCAACTTTGAAAGGACTACCTTCCTAATGGCTGATACACTTCGCCCGCCCAACACGGAGTCTCACGAGAAGGAGAAAGCGGTCTATGCTTCGGAAGACCACGGACTTCAGAAGGGGATGGGCAATCGCCAGCTCCAGATGATTGCCATCGGCTCTGCGATCGGTACCGGTTTGTTGCTCGGTACCGGCAGCCGTTTGCAAACCGCTGGACCATTTCTCGCAGTTTTGTATTTGGTCTGCGGTTTCTTCGGTTACATTATCTTGCGCTCGCTCGGCGAACTCATCGTCTACCGCCCAAGTTCGGGTTCTTTCGTGTCCTATGCGCGTGAGTTTTACGGCGAAAAGACTGCCTTCGTTACCGGATGGCTCTACTGGGGCAACTGGGCTGCGACCCTGGTGGCCGACGGCACAGCCGTGGCCATCTACATCAAGTGGTTTGGTCAGTACACCTCCTGGCTCGACGCTGTCCCGCAATGGTTACTTGCTCTCGGCGTAGTGTGCAGCATCCTGTTGTTCAACATGTTGTCGGTGAAGATCTTCGGTGAACTGGAGTATTGGTTCTCCATGATCAAGATCATCGCGCTGTTGGTTTTCATGGTTGTGGCTATCGGCGTGGTGATTATGGGGCACCCGAATGGTGACCCCACGGGCTTTAGCCTGATTTCCGATGCCGGTGGCTGGCTTCCCAATGGCCTGCTTCCCGCCGTCATCGTCATCCAGGGTGTGGTCTTCGCCTACGCCGGTATCGAGCTGGTGGGCACCACCTCCGGTGAGACCAAGGACGTGGAGAAGCACATCCCACGCGCGGTCAACAGCGTCCTGTTCCGCATCGTGGTCTTCTACTTCGGTAGTGTGCTGCTGCTGACTCTGGTGCTGCCGTACACCAGCTACGTTGCGGAAGTATCGCCGTTCGTGACCTTCTTCGAATCCCTCGGCGCTGGTTATGCCGCACCGATCTTCCAGCTGGTTGTCATCACCGCGGCAATTTCCTCGCTAAACGCTGGACTGTATTCGACGGGCCGCATCATGTACAACATGTCTACTGCCGGCTCCGGGCCGAAGTTCGGCGCGCGTATGTCCAAGTCCGGTGTGCCCTATGGTGGCATCGTGATGGCCGCCTTCGTCGGCCTTGCCGGTGTGTTCCTCAACTATGTTGTGCCTGAAATGGCCTTCGAAATCGTGCTGAACTTGGCGGCGCTGGGCACACTGGCGTCGTGGGCTGCAGTGGCCTTGTCACACATCAAGTTCGTGCAGCTGGCCAAGAAGGGGCGCTATACCCGCCCGAACTACCGCTCGCCATTCGGCCAAGCTGGTGACTGGTCCGTTCTCGCTTTCATCGGCGTGGTCATCATCCTCATGGCTTTCGATTACCCCATCGGAACCTTCGCTTTGGCCTCAACGCTACTTCTCATCCCAGTGTTTGCGGCAATGTGGTTTGCCTGGCGTGAGCGGATCTACGCGATTGCGGCGGAGAGGAAGGCCAAGCACCTGCCGACCTCGCGCTTCCCGGCCGCACCGCAAACGGACCTTCACCCCAGGAACCGAAACGCACAGAACAGCAAGAACCAAGACAAGAACTAAGAATGGAGACTTTGATGAAGCCTGTAGTTAAGTTTGTTGATGTAGAGAATATGGCGCGCTGGATTCAGCGCGAAGGCGTCGAGAACATCATCACCGGGATGGTGGACTACCTTGAAGCCGACTACCGCGAATGGGAGCGCTTCGACAAGGTTGCGCGCGTTGCCTCCCACACCCCCTTTGGTGTTATCGAGCTCATGCCGACCTCCAATGGCAAGGAGTACTCCTTCAAATACGTTAACGGTCACCCGTCCAACCCCGCCCGCGGCTTTCAAACGGTTACTGCCTTCGGCGTGTTGGCAGACGTCGACAATGGATACCCCACCTTCGAAGCTGAAATGACGCTTCTTACTGCACTACGCACGGCCGCGACCTCCGCCATGGTGGCCAAGTACCTAGCCCGCAAGGATTCTAAGCGCATGGCCATGGTGGGTGCCGGCTCCCAGTCCGAGTTCCAGGCCCTTGCCTTCCGCGGAGTGATGGGAATCGATGACATTGCCATCTACGATATTGACCCTGAGGCCGTAGAGAAATTCCGACGCAATCTGGAACCGCTGGGCTTCAACATTACGGCCGTTTCGAGCGTTGACGAGGTCGTTGTGGGCGCGGATATCATTACCACCTGCACTGCGGACAAGGCTCAAAACCAGATTCTGGCCGAGCGCCACGTTGCACCGGGCGTGCACCTCAATGCCGTCGGTGGTGATTGCCCGGGCAAGACCGAGCTCGAAAGCTCCATCCTGGATAAATCCAAGGTCTTTGTTGAATTCCCAGAGCAGACACGCATCGAAGGAGAGATTCAGCAGAAGCCGGAGGACTTCCCGGTTGTCGAGTTCTATCAGGTACTCACCGGCCAGGCCACCGGGCGCGATAATGATGAGCAGATTACGCTCTTCGATGATGTCGGATTTGCCATCAATGATTTTTCTGCACTGCGCTACCTGCGTGATTCCGTCAAGGGTACAGATTTGGAATCCGAAATCGACATCATCGCGAACCCCGACGACCCGAAGGACCTTTTCTCGTTGGTCGCGAACGTACCTTCTCTTCTTTAACCAGAGCGCACGGAAAGGGGGGAGCCTGTTTCTCCCCTTACCCCGCCGCGAATCCAGCGGTGAGAAGAAAATCACTTTATGATTTAGAACATGAGCAGCTCATCATCGAAGAAGCGCACCAAGTCCTTCGTGATCGCCGCGGTTTTCCTTGCGCTCGCTGTGGTATCCGTCGTGATAGGGCGCGGAGGTAGTTCCCTTCCGAGCTTTGGCTTTTCCACAACTACGCACCACGTTAAGGGCGCCATTAGCCCGGAGCTGGAGGCTGTTTTTAAGGACCCGGCCACAACGAAGGCGATGGAAAAGCACAATATCGAACTCGAGCTCGATATCCTGCCGGCACGGAACTTCGTTGAAGGAAGCAGTAGCTTGGACAAAGATTATGACTTTGTGCTCGCGGATCCTAACGGCGCTACATGGACCTCCGATGTGCGCGATGCCCATCCGGAACTAGCCGGAAGGGATGACCTATCCCCGATGTTTTTTGGTAAGCCGCTGTTGGTGCTGGTACATAGCGAGCTTGTCGAGGACATGAGGGACCACGGCTTGGTTGCGGGATACGACAACCAGGCGGCTTTGGACATGGAGACGCTGGTGGAGATGTCCCAGAAAGACACTCGCTGGCGGGACATCAGTCCGTCCTTCGGCTCGCCGCGCGTGGTGGATGTGGCCGTGCCACAGGTGGACCAGTCCTTTGCCGCACTGCGCTATGCCCGGGTCGTACACACCGCGGCCGCGAACTATGCGGATAAGGACCTGGGCAGCGATAACAAGGAGAAGATCAACGCGCAGGCGGATGACATCATGCGCCGCCTCGTTGCTGATCAGGGGTATGGCGAAACCACTGATCAGGGCATCCTCGATGCTTTCCTCCGTGTGGATAAGGGCGAAATGCCTATGGTATTGACCACCGCGGAGCAGTACGTGTACCTAGAACGTGCGGGCAAGGACCTATCCGGCTATACGCTGTTGGCGTTGAAACCGGCGACGAAACTAAGCAGCATCGTTCTTCCACTCACTGAGGAGGGCGCATTGTTCGTCACAGCAATGAATGACGCAATCCCAGCAGTCGCGGAGAACCTTGGCTTGGGCTCGGAGAATTCGGACTTCATTGCCGATATTGAGCCTTCAGATAACTACCAGATCCCGGTGGATGGTGGCGATACCACCCCACTGCGGTGGGCGGATTATGAAGAGATTTTGCGAGTGGTTGGCTAAGGCCCCGCAAGGAAAGCATCAGGAAGGTACAAGGGAATGTTTCGGTCTTTAAAAGTCCTGCTCGTCATGCTGAGCGCCATGGCGCTGACGGCTTGTTCGGCAGGTGACTTGTTCGATGATGTGGATATGCCGGGTTCCGGCTCGTCCTTCAGCGGTGGCCTCAACATTGTGGCGGCCACGGAGCTTAAGCCTCTGGAGCCGGTGCTTGACGACGCCTCCCAGGACCTCGGCTTCGATATCACCATGACCACCGAGGATGGGACGCTGGCGAATTCCCGCAGCCTGAAACAAGGCGGTTTCGACGGATCCTATGATGCCACGTGGTTTGCCACCAATCGTTATGCGCGCATCATTGGTGCCGATGAGAAGCTGCGCAAAGAACACAGTGTGGCGCGATCCCCCGTGGTACTCGGTGTGCAGCCTTCCGTGGCTAAGGAAAAGGGCTGGACCACGAAGCAACCAACGTGGCAGGAGATTGCTGACTCGGGGATTACCTTCGGTATGACCGATCCTTCGACCTCAAACTCGGGCTTCTCCGCGCTATCGGCTGCGACCACTGCTTTCGCGGACACCGGGCGCGCGCTTACGGAGAAGGATATCCGCCAGGCCACGGGCAAGGTCCAGAAACTCTTCAGTAACCAGACTTTAACGTCGGGATCGTCGGGTTGGCTGGCTGATAGGTTCCGCGAGCATCCGGAGCAGGCCGACGCCATCCTTAACTATGAATCAGTGCTGTACCAGCTCAAGGATGAGGGCGTCGATCTTGAGGTGGTCATCCCCTCCGACGGCGTGATTTCGGCGGACTACCCTTTGTCGGCTCTCGCCAGCTCCCCGGACCAGGAGGCTGAAGGTAAGGTGCAGGCACTTGCCGAATGGTTTGCTGAACACCCAGAGAAGCTGAGGAGCTACCACCTGCGTGTGGACGATTCTGACATGCCCGGGACCATCTTCGAGCTGCCGTACCCGGCCAATGAACAAACCGTAAGCGCACTGGAGGATGCCTTTGCTCACGAGCTGCGTAACCCTGGCAACACGGCGCTGGTCTTGGATACCTCGGGCTCCATGGAGGGCGAGCGCATTGATTTGCTCAAGAATAGTCTGCGCCCGCTGATCGACGGCTCAGCTGACGGCTCTCCAGACGGCGAAGGCCAGGTAGCCTTCCGTAACCGTGAGCAGATCAAGCTCATCCCATATTCTTCTGAGCCGCAGCAGCCGACTCGCGCGCGAGTCGATTTGCAGAACCCGGCAACCACAAAAGAGCTTGCTGATCGCGTAGATCGACTCGTGGCGGATGGCGATACGGCGACGTTCGAGGCTGTGCTCAATGCCTTCAACGAGGTAGACACCAGCAGCGGCGAGATTGGGACCGTGGTGCTCATGACTGATGGCGAAGTGACGCGTGGGCGTACTTTTGCACAATTTAAGGAGGCCTATGAGCAGCTTCCCCCAGAGAAAAAGGAGATCCCGGTCTTTGTCATCTTGTATGGTGAAGCCAACATTCAAGAGATGGAGGAGCTTGCTCAGCTCACGGGCGGCAAGACATTCGATGCGCTCAACGGTGACCTCGCCGCGGCCTTCGAGGAAATCCGCGCTTACCAGTAAAAATCTCCACCTATCCCCAGGAGGACCTACACCTTATGAACACACTGAACTCGCGGAAGATCGTCGTCGGCGTTGCGGTAACGGCGCTCGTTATCGTCCTTCACGTGTTGACTGGTGGCGGTTTAGGTTTCTTGTGGCCACTGGTCGCGGTCTGCACAGGTGCGGCTGCGGGATTCGTGACGCCGCCAAAGCAGGAGAAAGCTATTGAGGCCCCCACCTCGGGTGCAGGTCAACTGATTAGCTCATTGGAGGGCGTCCGATACAACCTGAAGCAGTCCAAAGTGCCCGGACCTGTTAAGAAAGCGTGGGACTCGTTCGATGACTCGGCCGTGTGGGTCCTAGACAATTGGCACCGCCTCGACGATGCCCCACACCAGCAAGCCCTCGTGCGGGACATGATTGAAGAACACTCTAAGGAGCTGGTGAATTCTTACCTCGACGTCACGGACTTGAAGAATCCAGTGGCTGTCGAGGAAATGAGCGAATCGCTGGGGATCCTAGGCCGAGAGATGGGCGAGATTCGAGACGCCATTGCCCAAAACTCAGTACGCAACCTGCGCAACCATTCCATGGCTCTCAAACTCGAATACGGCGGGACCCTTCCATCCATCGAATCCAAGGAGGTGTAGGGTTAGCGGTTATGAGTCTCGATTCGAAGCTGCTCGACATCTTGGTATGTCCGCAGGATAAAGGTCCGCTGAACTATCTGGCCGAAGAACAGGTTTTGGTCAACGAACGCCTCGGCGTGGCCTATCCCATTGAGAACGACATTCCCGTCATGCTGGTAGACCACGCAGTACCGTGGCCACCCCAGAACTAATTCTGACAGCACCGAATCGACTTTCCAAGGAGCATTCATGAACATCATCGATGAGCTGCAGTGGCGCGGCCTCATTAACCAGTCCACCGACCTTGACGCACTGCGCGAGGCTTGCGAAGAGCCCATTACCTTGTACTGCGGTTTTGATCCAACCGGTGACTCCCTCCATGCTGGTCACCTCGTTCCGATGATTATGCTGCGCCGCTTCCAAAAAGCTGGCCACCACCCGATTGCTTTGGCCGGTGGCGCGACGGGCCAAATCGGTGACCCACGCGACGTAGGGGAGCGCACCATGCTGTCGCAGGAGACCATCAACGAGAACATGGTGGCTATCAAGAAACAGCTACGCCAGTTTGTTGACTTTGAGGGCGAGAACGCAGCCACCATGGTCAACAATGCTGACTGGACCTCGCAGATGACCGTCATTGATTTCCTGCGTGATGTCGGCAAGAACTTCTCGCTGAATACCATGTTGGACCGTGATACCGTCAAGCGCCGCTTGGAGTCCGACGGTATTTCCTACACCGAGTTCTCCTACATGCTCCTCCAGTCCAATGACTACGTTCACCTCAACGAGGAGTACGACTGCGTCCTGCAGATTGGCGGTGGCGATCAGTGGGGCAACATCGTGTCTGGCGTCGACCTCAATCGCCGCGTTAAGGGCGTCAAGGTTCACGGACTCACCGTCCCGTTGGTGACGGATGCCCAGGGGCAAAAGTTTGGCAAGTCTACCGGCGGCGGAAAGCTCTGGCTCGATCCGGAAAAGACGTCGCCTTACTCGTGGTACCAGTACTTCCTCAATGCCGGTGACTCCGTGGTTATTGACTACCTCCGGTGGTTTAGCTTCCTGTCGAAGGAAGAGATCGCTGAATACGAGGAGAAGGTTGCTAATGAACCTTTCCGTCGCGAGGCACAACGCCGTCTCGCCCAGGAGATGACCACGCTGGTCCACGGCGCGGAAGCCACCAAGGCTGTCGAACTTGCTGCTCAAGCGCTGTTCGGTAAAGCAGAGCTTGCTGACCTTGATGAGCAAACGCTGGCGGGTGCGCTTTCTGAAACCACCGTGGCCGAGGTGGCTGCCGGTGAACCGCGCTCCATCGTTGATCTGTTGGTTGCTTCTGGTCTGGCAGATTCTAAGGGTGCGGCTCGTCGCACCATCAAGGAAGGTGGCGCCTATGTCAATAACCAGCGTATTGAAGCCGATGACTGGGAGCCGGCGGACGAAGACTTGCTTCACGGTAAGTGGCTGGTGCTTCGTCGCGGTAAGAAGAACTTTGCCGGTGCCAAGCTGAACTAATTAGAGCTCTCGACTTCGCTAGATGACTGCATGCGAATCCCGTCGCCTTGTGCGGCGGGATTCGTCGTTTTCTGGGACAGTGCATCTACACCGGCGCCGAAGGTTAAGGAAAGTGCTGTTAACCTGGCGATTTGTTGAAGCTTGGGGCTGTGCGTATATTTATCGAAGTCGCCGCGAGACGCTGGTGACACGGAGATTAACTCCTAGTTGACAAGGGGCAAACTTGTTAGCTAGAGTATGAACTCCAGCCGCTCAGAGCAGAGGATAGATGAATTCGATGTGACGGGTGTGCGGATGATGTTTGAGAACTCAATAGTGT
>NZ_KV813900.1:0-329 GCF_001813755.1 Corynebacterium sp. HMSC074H12 | reverse complement strand
AAAAACTTTCCAACCACCACACTAAAAGCGGCTCATATCCGGTATTAGACCCAGTTTCCCAAGCTTATCCCAGAGTGCAAGGCAGATCACCCACGTGTTACTCACCCGTTCGCCACTCGAGTACCAGTGCAAGCACTGGCCTTTCCGTTCGACTTGCATGTGTTAAGCACGCCGCCAGCGTTCGTCCTGAGCCAGGATCAAACTCTCCACAAAAAAGGCCGTGAAAAGCCCAAACCTAACAAACAGACAAACCAAACCGTGCACAGCACGGACTGGCTATCCAAAAATTACATAAAGAAAAAATCCAACCAACCCCCAACCCGACGGGG
>NZ_KV813899.1:0-57903 GCF_001813755.1 Corynebacterium sp. HMSC074H12 | reverse complement strand
CGGAACACCGGTACCAAAAACCCGCATCTGACACCGCTCACCTGCAGGTTGCGGGTTTTAGGTCTGGGGAAATGCGGTGTGCGCTGGAGGCGTCGAAGTCGGTCGCCTAAGTCAATACTCATCAATGCTCGCCGCGTAGCAGTTTGAAGACGATTGAATCGTCCTTACGCCCCACTCCCTCGCGATGTCCTCTGATATAAAGTTGCTCCGCCGTAACTGCAAGTGGTACTTCTTGGTGTACTTCTCGTGCAGCTTCCCCGACTAGTCCCATATCCTTCACAAAGATATCGAGTGCACTACGCACCTCATCAAAGGCCTCATCAACCATCCTCTGCCCGCGATCACCAAACATAAAGCTAGCTGCAGCTCCTGTTCCAAGCACCTTGTGCACCCGGGAGACTTCCAGCCCCATCGAATCCGCTAGAGCTAGTGCTTCGCCAGCAGCTGCGATATGGACGCCGCACAACAGCTGATTTACGATCTTGAAACGCTGGCCGTCGCCAGGACGTTCGCCGACTACGGGGGCGTTTGACGCCATTGCATCCAGAAGTGGCTGAACGACGGCCACAGCGGAACTGTCGCCAGACACCATCATGAGTAGATCCCCTGTTTTTGCTCGTGCGACGCCGCCAGACACTGGTGCGTCAACGACATGTACGCCTGTACCCGCAAGGCCATCAACAGCTTGTTCAATGGCCTTCGGGCCGACGGTCGCCATAATGAGAATTACTGAACCTTGAGAAAGGTGAGGGGAAATTCCTTCTTCTCCGAATAGGACGGATTGCAACTGGTCTCCAGTTGCCACCATAATCGCGGTGACGTCGGCACCAGAAACAGCCTCACGAGCGTTAGAGGCAGCGCTCACTTGAGGTGCTACTGATTCGAGTGAAGAGGGCTGGACGTCAAATGCCGTGACGCTCATTCCAGCTGATGCGGTTGCGAGGGCCATTGGCCCTCCCATGGCGCCGAGCCCGATCCAGGCAACTTTTGGAGTGGTGCGCACTTAAAACTCCCTTGAGTGTAAAAATAAATTGGTAGGTACTGTGAAATTTTCCAGCTAATCTACTCTCGGTGTATGTAGTCATCGGGTAGATTCGCAGTTTTTGATATGCGGATTAAGGTTGGCCCTATTCTTTAGTGAGAAAAGGATAAGCCTAAGCATCTGTCGTGGCAGCTCGTAGCCTTTCAACGACCTCTGCCAAAGCCTCCTTACCGCCTACATTTCCCGGGAAAACTACGTACGGTACTCCGATCACGTCTTCAGGAGCTTCGGTAGCAGTAAACAAGCTAATCTGCCCCTCATAAAACTGACCTTGGACCTTGGCACGCTGAATCCCGAGGCCCGAAGCCGCTACCTCGTGGGATGTAATACCTCCCTTGGCGACGACCCAGGCTGGACGTGCTTCCCTTGCTGCTTGCACCACTGCAACGACTGCATCAGAGACTTGTCGTGCGATCGCGAGAGATTCAGCCTTTGACTCTGTCCTAATCAGTTCTCGACTCGTGTACAGGACGCAATCGGAACTCGCTAGCGCTTCTCTCACACGCATTGAAACCTCATCGATATGCTGCTCACGGGATCCTGAATCGAGCAGCTTAGGAACCTGCAGCTCAAACTCATGGAGATTGCTTCGCTGCTGAAGTACTGCAAGCTGTTGGCTCGTGAGCCCTACGTGTGAGCCAACGACGACGAGCCCATGAGCTGTGCGTGATGGATCAATTTCTAAGGAATCAGAAGTAATCAGTTGAGCGTTTCGCTGCCCAGCTAGGGAGCGAACGAAGGAAGGGCCGCAACGAGTCACAAACACTTTGCCCTGTTCTTCGAGTTCTGCCACTGCTTCTGACACGATATCCATGTCGGAATATTCGGTGGCATTAACTATTATCCAGCGTCGATTCTTCGCCTCGACGAGCTTTGCCTTGACCGTTTCTACGCCACCGTCGCGGATATCGGTGAGACTTATTGAGACACACTCCTCCGCGCGGACTATCCCACCAGACCTCTCTTCAAGAAAGTCCGCAAGGTTCGAGTGGGAATACCCAAATGTTGCGTCGTTCGCAAAGTCAGTGTCCTCCACCTGTTGCGCTTTTCCGTCCACTATGGCGAAGTGAACATCATTTTTAGTGAATCGGCCTGCTTCAATCATCGCCGGGCAGAACAAAAAGCCATCTACTTCGATGTTGTGCTCCGCAAGCGCATCAGCAATTGCATTTGGCTCTGCGATTACGTGGCCGCGAAGCGTTGAATCCGAGCGAGAAACAACATGTAGGCCGCGGCAGTCTTCCAAGCGTTCGACTACGGACCCAACCATTTTGCGGTTGATTTCTACGGCAGCGTCTTCATCGAGGGCGCGCGAATTCGTGAGGACAAAACACGCTGAACCTCGGTTCTGTAGCACCTCGGCCGGAATAGATGGATCAGTATCGAGGGCCACTTCGACGTTCGAAACGCACTGTGAGCCAGTAGGGTCGTCGTCAAGCACCAGAAGACGCCTCGATGGTGCCTCAAAAAGATTCATTTTTTCATGCCTTTCCATTACGCCATTGCTCCTAGTACTAGCCACAAGATTCCAACTACAACGAATCCAACTATTGACATGATCGTTGTCGTCACTGTGTAAGACTTCAACGCTGATGCGGTATCTACTTGGAAGTAGCGGCTCCACACCCAGAACAAAGAATCATTTACATGGCTAAATGCCATCGAGCCGATGCCGACAGTCACAGTCACCAGTGCTACTTGCAATCCATTAAGCTCCAGGGAGGCAATCATTGGTGCCACTAATGGGGCAGTTGTAAGTGCCGCAACGGTTGCGGACCCTTGGGCTGCGCGAATAAAAGCTGCAAGCAACCATGCCAGCACGAGCACTGGTAGCCCCGTGGACACCAGCAAATCAGCTACAGCATCGGCAACACCGGTTTCAGTCAAGACTTTGCCGAAGGTCCCCCCTGCGCCAGTGATCAAGATGACTGCGGCCGTAGCAGGAAGTGCCGAGGCTACAACGTCCTCTACCTGTTCCTTGCCCCAGCCACGTGCAAAACCTAAGACCCCAGTCGCGAATATGACGCCAATGAAAAGAGCGATGGGAGAGTCACCAACGAAGCCCAGGAAATCCCGTACTGCGGTACCTTCATCAAGCATGAGTGTAGATACGGTGCCACCCATAATGAGCACAAGAGGGAGGAGAATCGTGGCAAGAACGAGCCCCACTGACGGTGCCCCTCCATCATCAACTTCGACGTCTTGGTTTGCGGTAGTTCCGGCGGCTTGACTACCAACAGCTGGCACCGGAGAAAAAACCTTCTTGACTATGAAACCTGAGAACACTTGGCCTACCAGCCACATAACGACGGCAGGAATCAGACCAAGTAAAAGAACCATGCCTACATCAGCTTGCATCAGCTCTGAGGCGCCAACGATTCCAGGGTGCGGTGGGAGAACTACATGCACTGTTAGCAAAGCAGCAACTACAGGCAAGGCGTAGGCAAGCATATTTGTTTTTCCACCCATTCGACGGGCCACGGCAAGTGTGATTGGAACGAGCACGATTGTCGCTACATCAACAAAGACCGGAATACCAAAAATAAATGAGGCAGCGCCTAGTGCCCATGGTGCGCGCTTCTCGCCGAAGTTTTTCTCAAGAGAACGAGCTAGTACTTCAGCGCCACCTGAGACTTCCACTATTCGACCGAGCATTGCACCAAGCGTGACAATGAGAGCGACACCTCCGAGTGTTCCTCCCATACCATCTTTGAGTAGTGGTACAACTTCCGAAAGCGGTACGCGCGCTGCAAGTGCCAAAGCGATCGACACAAGTAGCATCGCGATAAATGGATGGGTCTTTGCTCTAATGATCAAAAAGAGAATGAGAGCTACCGCAGCAATGCCGAGCAGCACGAGCGTTGTTGGGGACATTAGAAATCCTCCTCGGTTCCAGAAACTTGGTGAAAGGCAATAAGCCCGCAAGGGTGCCGCCCATTCAGTCCTTGACAAGAATAAAAGACTCAATGTGATGTGTCTTACGGTAGGATGTTAAAAGTATCTCACATCACTTGCATTGAGGGGAGTCTACCTATGATTGATGCGCGTGCGCTAAATATAAATTCTGCTTTGTTTTTCGAACGCTTATTGCTATAGAAAAGCCTCATCACTTCCGCAGTGCATTGGTTCACGAAAGTGGTTTATGACTTTCTTATTCCTCCCTATCGGAAGGAATTCACCCCATTTTCTATGCCATGGTCTTCAGAACCTTTTCTTGGCTGTTAGTGACTGGCGAAGCCCATCCTCAATACGAGAGGGGCGGGGCGCTGGCGGCCACTACATTCTTCATAAGGAGCAAGTATGAACATCGTTATCACTGGAGGTGCGGGTTTTCTCGGGACCCTGCTTATTCAGCATTTTCTTTCCGAGGCAGACCACGGCAAGCTTGATTTGAACGAGATTGTTTCATTTGACCTTGCTGCTGCCCGGGTGTCAGATCCGCGCGTGCGCTCCGTGGTTGGAGAGATCACCGATCGAGAGACTGTCCTACAAGCAATCACTGGAGAAACTGATGCAGTTATCCATTTAGCAGCCGTGCTTTCGGGTGGTTCGGAGGCGGATTTTGATTCGGCATTGAGTGTCAACATAGATGGCACTCGTTGTCTTCTCGAGGCCGTGCGTCATACTCGTAGCGCTAAGGGGGCTCATCCTGCACGGTTCGTCTTCACGAGCTCTCTTGCCGTGTTTGGGGGCAGTCTTCCGCAAGTAATGCCTGAATACTGGGCCACTCAGCCTGACTCTACCTATGGGGCAACCAAGTCCATTGGAGAGCTGCTTGTCAATGAGTATGGACGAAAAGGCTTCGTAGATGCTCGCATTTGCCGACTCCCTACGATCTCGGTGCGACCTGGTAAACCGAATTCTGCCGCGAGCTCATTTGCTAGCGGGATCATTCGTGAGCCTCTTAACGGTGTGCCGTCGGAGGTCCCCGTGCCGCACGATACGAGAATGTGGCTTGCATCGCCGCAAGTAGCAGTTCGTAATCTTGGAAGGGCACTCTTAGTTGAAGGCTCAAAACTCGGCTCGTGGAGAGTTATGAATCTTCCAGGAATTTGTGTCACGGTTGGCGAAATGCTGGATTCGCTTGAGCGTGTGGCTGGCTCTGAAACGAGAAAGCTTGTTAGTGACAAGCCTGATGAGAGTATTGCTGCGATAGTTACAAGCTGGCCGGGAAATTTCGATGTGTCAAGAGTGGAAGCCTTAGGTTTTGAACGTGATCGTGATTTCGATTCAATGGTGCAGCAATACCAGGATGACTTCTTGAGCTAGTTAGCCCGGGGTATTGGTGGCTTCGTTCTTCGATTGCGAACGACTGATTGAGTTTCGTCTTTTTCTGCGTGCCTCTTTCCCGGGACTTCAGTGGTTGACTAGGCGACCTGGTAGAAACCCTGGCTGGAATACGGGATGGGAGCATGATCCCTCCCCTGCACTTTGTCCACTCGCGTGGGTTGGCCCAGGCCAAACCCCCAGACCTCGATCCCGAAACTCCCTGGTGGGCGGTGGGACGTCGGCAAGCGCTGGGCGCCGCTCACCTGCACCTTTCGGGTTCCAGGTCTGGGGGAATGCCTACGGAGATAACGCTTCCGTCCAGTGTTCGGGAGAATCTTAGCGCTTCTGGTACAGCGCGCTCTTGCGGGCAAAGACCGGATCAGAAGTTACCAGGACGCCCAGGTTGCGGAAGATGCCCTCATCCACCGAACCCAAGATGGTGGTGGTGTGCACGTCACAGCCCTGAAGCTCCTTGAGCGCCTCAAGCGCGCGGCGGGCATTCTCGTCCTTCGCTGCCGATACCGACAGCGCGATAAGCACCTCGTCGGTGTGCAGGCGCGGGTTCTGCGAGCCCAGGTGCTTTGTCTTCAACGTTTGGATGGGCTCGATGGATTCCGGGGACAACAAGTGCAGCTCATCATCGATGCCAGCGAGGTGCTTGAGCGCATTGAGCAGCGCGGCTGCGGAGCAGCCCAGCAACGGGGAGGTGCGGCCGGTGATGATGGTGCCGTCGTGAAGCTGCAGCGCGGCTGCCGGGCCTTGCGTCTCTTCCGCCTTCTGACGTGCTGGGAGCACAACCGGACGGTCGGTGGACTTGATGCCGGCCTTCGCCATGACCACGGCGGCGCGCTCGGACTGCGTGGTGTCGAGGCCGTTGCGGGCTTCCTCCACCAAAGTCTTGAAGTAGCGGCGGATGATCTCCTGCTGGGAGGCCTCGCGGCAGACTTCGTCATCGGTGATGCAGAAGCCCACCATGTTCACGCCCATGTCCGTCGGGGACTGGTAGGGCACGGTGCCGGTCAGCCGCTCCAGCAGGGACTTCAGCAGCGGGAAAGCCTCGACATCACGGTTATAGTTCACCGTGGATTCGCCGTGCGCGGAGAGGTGGAAGTGGTCGATGACGTTGGCGTCGTTGAGATCCACCGTGGCCGCCTCATAGGCCAGGTTCACCGGGTGATTAAGCGGCAGGTTCCAGATGGGGAAGGTTTCAAACTTGGCGTAGCCTGCCTGCACGCCGCGCAGATTCTCGTGGTAGACCTGCGAGAGCGCGGTCGCCAGCTTGCCGGAGCCCGGCCCCGGCGCGGTGACCACGACGAGGTCACGGGTGGTCTCCACGTAGTCGTTCTTGCCCAGGCCGTCCTCGGAGACAATGAGGTCGATGTTGGCGGGGTAGCCCGGGATGACGCGGTGGCGCGCCACCGTCAGCCCCAGGCGCTCGAGGCGCTCGATGAAGGCCTCCGCCTGGCTGTTGCCGTCCTCGAGCTGCGTCATGACGATGTTATTGACAAGGAATCCGCGGCCCCGGAAGACGTCGACAAGCCGCAGCACATCGTCTTCGTAGAGGATCCCCAGGTCACCGCGCATCTTTTGGCGCTCGATGTCCTTGGCGTTGATGCAGACGAGGATTTCTACGTCATCCTTGATGCGCTCGAGCATCGCAATCTTGTTATCCGGCGTGAAACCGGGCAGCACGCGGGAGGCGTGCATATCGTCGAAAAGCTTGCCGCCCATCTCGAGGTAAAGCTTCCCGCCGATTTCTTTGCGCCGAGCGTTGATGTGCTCCGACTGCAGCTCAATGTATTTTTCACGGTCAAAACCGATTGCGCGCCCCATAGTATTTAGGCCCTTCCGTTCAACGGGTAGTACCCGGAAAGTCTACAGCAGCACTGCCCCCGCGTAGACTTCCTGACATGCCTGAGGGACACGTTATTCACCGTCTTGCCCGCACACTCAATGCGGATTTCCGTAACAAGCCGCTGGCCGTGAGCAGCCCCCAAGGCCGGTTCGCTACGGAGGCCGCGCTTGTCGACGACTCTCGCCTCTCCCTCGCCGAAACCTTTGGCAAGCACCTCTTTCTCCACTTCGATGCGGATAACCCGCGCCACGTTATCTACATCCATTTAGGCCTCATTGGGTCCCTGCGCTTTGAGCCGTCTGCCGATGTGTGGGGCCAAATCCGGCTGCGCATCGATAACGGCACCACAGCCGCGAATCTGCGCGGCCCGCAGTTCTGCACGCTCATTACGGAGGAGGAATACCAGGCCAAGGTGGCGAAAGTGGGCCAGGATCCGCTGCGCAAGGATGCCGACCCGGATGCCCTATGGGCCCGCGTGCATGCCTCGCGGCGCAGCATCGGCGCGATGCTCATGGACCAAGGCCTCTTTGCTGGCGTGGGCAATATCTACCGCGCAGAAGCCCTATTCCGCCAAGAACTCTCCCCCTTCATCCCCGGCAACCAGCTCGACCGAGAGGAGTTCGATGCCATCTGGTCTGATCTGGTCGATCTCATGGACTACGGCGTCGAACGCGGCCGCATCGACACGGTCCGCCCCGCCCATACGCCGGAGGCCATGGGCCGCGAGCCCCGCAAAGATGACCATGGCGGCGAGGTCTATGTCTACCGTCGCGCCGGGCAACCCTGCTACGTGTGCGGCACCGAGATCCGGGAGCAGGTCATGCAGGGCCGCAACCTCTTCTGGTGCCCCACCTGCCAACCCGCGCGCTAGGGTGTGGGTTATGCGCCCTGCTTATACCGTCGCCACTGTCCGTGCCGCTGAGAAGCGCCTGCTGGAACAACAGTCTCATGAGGATCAGCTCATGAAGCTGGCCGCCGCGGCGGTGGCAGAAACCGCATCAGTGATGCTGGAGGCACGCCCCGGCGCGGTGCTCATTCTCGCTGGCTCCGGCGGCAACGGCGGGGACGGGCTCTTTGCCGGGGCGGAGCTGGCTTCACGCGGGGTTACGGTCCATGCTTTGGTTCCAGAGCGCTGCCACGAGGAGGCCCTCGCTGCGTTCCGCAGTGCTGGCGGCACGGTCCTCTCTCCCGGCGAGGTCCCTACTGATACCGCGCTGCTTATTGACGCCATCGCTGGCCTCGGATCCGCTCGCGGCCTCTCCGATGCATCCCTGTCCCTCTACCGCGATACCACCGCTGCCGGGGCCGCGGTTTTAGCCGTCGACATGCCCACCGGCGTCGACGCCGACACGGGAGTCTGCGCCGCGGATGCCGTTAACGCCGATGTCACCGTCACCTTCGGCTCGCCACGCCTCGGCCACGCGCTGGCCGCCGAATGCGGGCAGGTTGTGGTCTCCGATCTCTTCTTGCCCGGCGCGCCTTCTTTCGCTGAGACCCTCGCCGAACTCGATGAACCAGCGGCATTCATCGCTCACGAGCCCTCCGTTCCGACGCCCTTTGCGTGGCAATCGGGCGAACTCGATCTGCCGGGCGGGCGCGCTTCCCGCCCCTGGCCGGTTGGCTGCACGGGCCCCATCACCGATCCCACACCAGGCGCGCGCTCCGATAAGTACTCCGGCGGGGTCGTCGCCCTGGTTGCCGGAAGCGATACCTACCCGGGTGCGGGGCTCCTCTGCGCCACCGCGGCGGTGCGCGCCACGCCCTCGATGGTGCGCTTCATCGGCGATAACTCGATTACTTCCCTTCTCCCCGAGCTGGTCTGCCATCCCGATGTGTCCTCCGCCGGGCAAGCCCAAGCCTGGGTCGTGGGCCCCGGCCGCGGTACCGATGCAACGGCGGCCACCGAACTACGCAAGGTGCTAGCGCAGGACCTGCCCACCGTTCTCGACGCCGACGCCCTGACGCTTCTAGCGCGCAATACCTCCCTGCGCCAGCAAGTTACCAAGCACCCGATGACCATCCTCACCCCGCATGAAGGCGAGTTCCGCCGCCTCTACGAGGCTGCTTTCGGCTCTGCTCCCGATGCGGCTACCGGCTGGAGCCGTGCCCTCCACGAGCTAGCCAAGGAGCTAAACAGCATCATCCTGCTCAAGGGCCGCCTGACCCGCATCACCGCGCCGGGCCAGCCTTTGTATTCCTTCAACGCCGGTCACTCCTTTGCCGCGACCCCCGGCTCTGGGGACGTGCTTTCCGGCATTCTGGGCGCGGTCATGGCTCAGCTTTACGTCAACGCGCCCGCCGCGTCCCCCACCGAAATCATCACCGAAGTTCTCCACGCCGGGGCCATCCACGCGCACGCGGCGGCCATCGCGGCCGAGACTCCCGAGGGCTTCGCGCCCTGTTCAGCCTCCCAGATTGCGGCGGCCATCCCGCGGGCCATCGCGCGGCTCCTCAACGCCGGGCGCTAGCTCCGCTACTAAGTACGTTTCGATCAAATTGCACCCCAAAAATACGCGGATCTGGGGCCTTATTTGATCGATCCGTACCTGGCCGCCGCCGTCTAGGTACGTTTTCGCAACGAAGCCCTAGAATTTCGCGGTTTCCGGGCCACTATTTACGAAAACGTACCGTGGCCCGGCGCAGGATCCCGGACGCGGTACCGACGGACTTGCGCATGAGCCCGCGCGGACCCACCGCCACCGTGCCGCGGCGCAGCGAGGTGCTTTCCCACGGCCACGTCATCCCCGCCCATGCTGCCGCGACGGCAAGGGTCTCCACCACGATGTAACCAGGCCATGGGCCGAATAGGTTGATGATGGAGGAGCTGCCCGGCGCGTGGTTCAGGAAGCCATAGTTGCCGTCGGTCTTCGCGTTGACTGCCATCGCGATAGCCATCCACACCGGCGTGACCTTCACGGCGAAGCGGTAGCCCTTCCACGTCGGGCGGTAGCCCAAGCCGAAAGTCAGCGCCAGCGGCACGGCGAGTGCAACAATGTGGAAGAACCAATAGGTACCAAACCGCAGCCACCGCGGGGAGAAGTAGTAGATGACATCCGGGGTGATAATGGCCTGCGGGTTGAGGATGATGCCCCAGAAGTAGGTCAAGGTCAGGGCATGCTCATTGCCGGTAATGAGGCCCAGCGCCAGAATCGGGCGCAGCACATCGCACAGGTGCAAAGGCAAAGACTCGCGGATATCGAATTGCTTCGGGTCCAGGGAGATGACCGTCCACGCAGTGCCCGCCACCAGCAAGGCCCAGCCCACCATCCGGCGGATGAACGCCTCGCGGGAAGTTCCCTTGATTCTGCGGGCGGCGACGATAAAGACCCCGCAGGCCACCACAGTGATGCTCAACATAAGCGCATGCAGCGCGGTCCACTGCTGCATGCGCGGGTAGTCAGTTGGGCTTACTCGGGGCTTGCGGGGTCGAATCATAACGGGGCTTTAATCTACCCCTTTGTATGAACACGTGAGAGATGAGAGGGTTCCTACGCTGCTAACTCGGAATATTCGGAGAGCTTTCCATCCTTGACCTCAACCACGGTATCGGCATAATCGAGCAGGCTGCGGTCGTGGGTAATGAACAGCGTTGCGGTATCAAAGTCATCGGTGACACCGCGCAGGAGCTTGGCAATCTCGCGGGAGAGCTTGGAGTCGAGGGCGGAGGTGGGTTCGTCGGCAAGCAGCACGGAAGGCTGGCCCATGAGAGCGCGGGCAATGTTGACGCGCTGGCGCTGACCACCGGAGAGCTGGTTCATGCGGCGGTTGCCAAAGCCCTCCAAGCCCACGAAGCTGAGCAGCTCATCGGCACGATCCTGGCGCGGCTTGCGACCCTCCATGTGATCAATAATGAGCAGCTGTTCGCGCGCCGTCAGGGCGGCCAGCAGGTTGGCCTGCTGGAAGATGAGGCCGCGAGAGCCGGTTCGCTCCACGGTGCCGGAGTCCGGCTCGATGAGGCCGGCAGCTACGGAGAGCAGCGTGGACTTGCCGGACCCGGACTCACCGATGACGGCGGTGAGCTCGCCCGGCTTGACGGCCAGGCTGACGTTATCCAGCGCCGTGACGCGGGAGTCGCCGTCGGGGTAGGTCACCACGATGTCGCGGAGGGACAGTGAAGGGGAAGAAGCAGTGGTAGTCATTAGGCGTTGCCTCCTAGGGCGTCGAGCGGGTTGATCTTGGAAACGCGGCGGGTGGCCAGGAAAGCACCAGCGATGCCGAGCAGCCAGATACCGAGCGCGGGGACGATGACGGTCATGGCGGAGACCTCGAAGGGCACGGCACCTTGGGCGGCAAGGCCCAGCAACCAGCCGACGAGCGCGCCGACCCCTACGCCAATCGCGAGGATGATGGCAGCCTGCGCGATGGCGTCCTTGAGCAGGTACTTCACGCTGGCGCCAAGGGCACGCAGGATGGACAGGTCACGGGTGCGCTGGATGGTCCAGATGCTCAGGAAAGCGATGGTGACCAGCGCGGAGATTCCGTAGAGGAAGGCCTGCATGGTCAGCAGGGAGCCGCGCTCCGAGCTATAAGCCGGCAGGCCGGACAGGGCCTTGCCCATGGACACGGAGGTGTCGGTCGGCTCGTGGGACAGCACGGCCACACCCACCATGTCTTCGGGGGAATGGGAGACCTTCTGCCAAGTTGCGGTGGAGACCCACACCACCGGGGAGTGGGAGTAATACTCATCCTCGACCACCCCGTTGACGTCCAGGTCCACGCCGCCGAGGGTGCCCCGGGAGGGCGCATTCATGTCTTCATCGATGGATTGGCTCAAGACCAT
This sequence comes from Corynebacterium sp. HMSC074H12, assembly GCF_001813755.1. Lineage (NCBI taxonomy): Bacteria > Bacillati > Actinomycetota > Actinomycetes > Mycobacteriales > Corynebacteriaceae > Corynebacterium > Corynebacterium sp. HMSC074H12. The sequence goes on along the minus strand of NZ_KV813899.1, from coordinate 45,957 downwards.
GCCTTCCTCCGGAATCACGGTGCTGGAGCCAGGGATCTGGGTACCTTCGGGCAGGCCGAAGACCGCCACGCCGCCGTGGCCCTCCAGCTTGGTTTGGGAGGTGCCCAGCGGAATGCCAGAAGCGGGGACGTCCTCGGCGAAGATCTCCGACTCGGTGAAGGACGGGTCTTCCGTCGAGAAGGTCACATAAGGATTCTGCTCCCCGAGTGCCTCAAGCGCGGAGGTATTTTGCTTGGACAGGCCTTGGGTCAGGCCGGACAACATAACGAGCAACAACGTAATTAGAGCCACGACGCCGCCGATCAGGAAAAACCGACCGCGGGCGGTGACTATCTCTCTCAATGCCAGGAACATACTTTTAATCCTGCTGTGGCCAGCGCAGAAAGTAATCGAGTAGCCAGTTGAACCTCCACTCAACCAGTTGGTTGATTCCCCCTCCTCCAACCAGGCGATAAGCTGGACTGCCGTGATGATGAGCAACAGACTGTGGACCGTGGGACTGCACACCATGTTCGGTTTCCTCCTCGTATTCGGAGTACTCCGCGCATGGGCCGATGACCGCCTCGACGCCCGCGCCCTCGGCCTCTCCATCGCACTCGCAGTGGTCTACACGGGGTTTGCCATCTTCGGCTCCCGCACCATCACCCGCCCCGTCCCCACCACGCTGTGGCTCGCCGCCCTGTGCCTGCTGTGGATCGGGCTTATGGTGCACGCCCAAGACTTCATGTGGCTCGAGTTCCCGCTGGTCTTCGTCTTTATCCATGCGCTTCCCTTCTGGCCGGGAATCGTCGCCAGCGTGGTGCTGTGGGCCGTCGCCGCCTTCGTCCCCGCGTGGCTCCACCCACAGGGGTGGACTGCGGCCGCGGCCATCGGCCCGTTCATCGGCACCTGCTTTGCCGTGGCCGTCTACCACGCCGCCCGCCGGGTTCAGGCGGAGGCGGCGCACCACGAGGCCGTCGCCAAGCAGCTGCGTGAGACCCAGGAGGAGCTGGCGGCCAGCGAGCACCAAGCCGGGCGCCTCGAGGAACGGGAGCGGCTCTCCCGCGAAATCCACGACACAGTGGCGCAGGGGCTGTCCTCCATCGTCCTGCTCAGCCGCGCCGCCAAGAAGACGTCTACTCAACAGGACGTCGCTGAACAGCTCGCGCTCATTGAAAAGGTCGCCCAGGACAACCTGGCCGAGGCCCGGCGCTTCGTCAAGGAGCTCGCGGCCCCTGTCTCCTCCATCGATAAGGAACTGCGCGCACTCGTGGACGAGCTCCAAGCCCAAGCCAAAGGCCTCGGGCTGCGTACCGGTTTCAGGCTCAAGCTCACCGGAAGCGCCGAGGTTCCCACCGAGTTTTCCCACGTCATCCTGCGCGCCGCGCGCGAAGGACTCACCAACGTCATGAAACACGCCGACGCCGACCGCGCCGTGGTCACTCTGGGCTCTTTCGAGGATGGAATCATCCTCGATGTCGTCGATGATGGCCGCGGCATCGAGGGACCACGGGGCTTCGGGCTGACCGGCCTGGAGCAGCGTGTTCGCAGCGTTGGCGGCAGCGTCCAGGTAGAATCTTCACCCGCCGGCACCGCACTCGCGGTGCGAATCCCAACAGGAAGCAGCAGCAATGGTCAACGTGATGCTCATCGACGATCACCCCGTGGTCCGCGCCGGGCTGCGCGCGATTCTTAACGCCTTCCCCGACATCGAGGTGGTGTTGGAAGGCTCCGATGGCTCGGCCGTCGAGCAGCTGACGGATGCTGATGTTCCCCATATCGATGTGGTCGTCTGCGATATCCAGATGCCGGACGTCGACGGCATCGCCGCCACCCGGCGCGTGCGCGAGCTCGACGGTCCACCGGTGCTCATACTGACCACCTATGACACGCAGGCGGATATCCTGGCCGCCGTGGAGGCGGGCGCGCTGGGTTACCTGCTCAAGGACGCCCCCGAGGACACCCTGCACGCCGCGGTGCTCGACACGGCCGCGGGCAAGCGGACCTTGGCGCCTGAAGTCACCAACCTCCTGGCGGAGCGCTTGGCACAGCCGGAAACCGCCCTTTCACCACGCGAGCTGGAGATCCTGCAGGCGCTGTCCACGGGAGATTCCAACAAGCAGATTGCCCAGCGGCTCTTCATCTCCGAAGCCACGGTCAAGACCCACCTCATCCACGTCTATCAAAAGCTCGGCGTGGAAACCCGCACGGCGGCCGTCTCCGCGGCCCGTGAGCGAAAGCTCATCCAATAGATGCATACCTACGATTGCATCGTGGTGGGTGGCGGCCAATCCGGCCTGGCCACCAGCTATTACTTGCGCCGTCAGAAGCTCGATTTCCTCATCCTCGACGCCAACTCCTCCCCCGGCGGGGCCTGGCAGCACGTGTGGGATTCACTCACGCTCTTTAGCGATGCCCAGTCCTCCACCCTGCCCGGCTGGCCCATGCCCGCCCATCCCGGTTTCCCGCCGGCTTCCCACGTGGTGGATTACCTCACCCGCTATGAGCAACGCTATGACCTGCCGGTCCGGCACGGGGTGACGGTGGAGCGCGTGCTTGACGACGTCCCCCTCTTCCACCTCTTCACCACCCACGGTGAGTTCCGCTCCCGCACCGTCGTGGCTGCGACGGGCACCTGGTCCGCGCCGTTCATCCCCTTCTACCCCGGTGAATTCCAGGGGCGCCAATGGCACACGGCGAGCTACCCGGGGTGCGGTCCTTTCTTAGAGCGCGGCCACAACAATCCTGTAGCCGTTGTCGGCGCGGGCAACTCCGGTGCCCAAATCGCCGCCGAGCTAGCTCTCGCGGGCGTGGACACCACGTGGTTTACCACGCACCCGCCGCGCTGGATGCCGGATGATGTCGACGGGCGCGTGCTCTTTAGCCGCAACAGACAGCGCATGCTGGCAAAACTTCGGGGCGAGCCGGACCCGGGGCCGGAAAGTGAGCTAGGAGACATCGTCATGGTCCCGCCGGTGCTCAAGGCCCGTGATAATGGGCTGCTGCGCGCCACCGGCATGTTCTCCTCGCTGGACCAGTTGAACCGCGAAGGCTTCAGCGATCTCATCTGGGCCACCGGCTTCCGCCCAGCGCTGCGCCCCTTCCCTGGGCTGCTGGCAAAAGGAAAGCCCACGGTGGAAGGCTTCTTCCCCGTGGGCTATGGCTCGTGGACGGGCCCGGGCTCGGCCACGATTACCGGTGTCTCCCCCTATGCGCGGCGGGTGGCGGGGGACGTCGCCAAGCTCGTGCGTACGCCCAGCTAGGCACTACAGCGTCGCCATGGCGAGGAGCACCACCGCTGCCAGCGCAAGCAGGAATCCGAGGCGGCGCAGAATCTTCATCTGCTCTTCGCGTCCCACGCGCGCCATGAGTGCGGCGCCGAGGACAGCACCCACCGTGTTGTATAAGAGGTCGTCGATATCGCTAAAGCCCAGCGCAAAGATGTACTGGGCGCTTTCGATGCACAAGCTGATCACGAGCCCAAGGAGCATCGTCCCGCCCAAGCCCCAGCGAATCCTGACGCGGTTGCGCCCGGCCACGTAAATCGCCGCTCCCAGCGGCATGAAGAGAGCAATATTCCCCAGGAGATCGGTCCACCCGCCGTACCACACGGAGGCGTTCTCAAATCCGCCAAAGAGCTGCAGATTGACCCTTCGCACCGCATGCGCGGAGCCGTCCACCACGCCGGGGATGTCCATGAAGGGCTTGCCCACCGTCGCCAACACCACGACCACCAGGGACAGGGCTGCGACAAGGAGGGAATCACGAAGCAGGTGCCGATACGGATCCGGCGCGGGCCTCAGCCGATTGCGCGGGCGTTGAGCTTCTATCCCAGTCATGCGCCTCACCCTAGTGGTTTTCGCTGACAATCGGCTGAAGCAGTAGCCAGAAAACACTGCTTCACATCCTCTGTACGATAGTGTCCATGAACACACTGATTGTCACTCGCACCGATTCCGGAGTAACGCACTCGTTCCAAGAGCAGCCCCTGCTCGGGGAAGGTGACACGGTCGTGGATGTGCAGTTTTCCTCCCTCAATTACAAAGACGCCATGGCCCTGGAGGGCGATAAAGGTGTCATGCGCATCGATCCGCTCGTCCCGGGCATCGATGTGGTGGGCACCGTGGTGGAGACTTCTGATTCTCGCCTGGACCCCGGCCAGCTTGTCGTCTCCTGCGGCGATGGCCTGGGCGAGTTCCGCCATGGCGGCTATACCACCCGCCAGCGCGTCAACGGTGAAGCCACCATCCCTGTACCCCAGCGTTTCAGCGCGCACGATGCCGCCGCAATTGGTACGGCCGGATACACCGCCGCTATCTGCGTGAACCAGCTGCGCACGCACGGCACGACGAAGGGCCATATCCTCGTCACCGGGGCCACCGGCGGCGTGGGATCCATCGCGGTCCAGCTGCTCAAGTCTTCCGGCTACGAGGTTACCGCCGTCACCGGCCGCGTGGAATCCCAGTCGGAGTACCTCACCTCACTCGGCGCGGATCACGTGCTTGACCGTGCAGCGCTGTCTGAGACCGGCCGCCCGCTGCAGAAGGCGCTGTACGACGGCGCCATTGACACCGCCGGTTCCACCGTCTTGGCCAACGTGCTGGCGCAGGTGCGCTGGGGCGGCGTGGTGGCGGCCACCGGTATGGCGGCTGGTCCGGACCTTCCTGCCTCGGTGCTGCCATTCATCCTGCGCGGCATCGTGCTGGCCGGCGGTAACTCCGTCGATGCGCCCCGCGAGGTGCGCGAGGCGGCCTGGCAGCTTCTCGACGAACACCTCGACCTCACCATGCTGAACTCTATTACTGAAACGGTGCCGCTGGCCGATGTCGCCACTGCCGCTCAAGAGCTGCGCGCCGGCTCCCGCCATGGGCGCACGGTAGTCGAGATATAGGAAGGGGCAGGTGTGAGCGGGCAGCCGTTTACTGCCCGGCCCCTTTAGTGGTGCACGCGGTGCGATAGGGACTCGTCGTCGGTGCCGGGGGCATTACCCAGCTCACCGGTGAATTCATCGTCGCTGCGCGCCAACCAGATGGAGGACACAACCAGTCCGCCCCAGATGACGACGACGAAGAGGATGAAGAGCAGGATTGCGCTTGTAGTCATTGTTATTCTCCTTTCCTACTAGCCGCTACTTGTCGTCCGTGTTCGGTGCGGCGGCGTTGCCTGTGGCAAGCGGGTTCGGTGTGCCGGCCGGGCGGCCGCCCACTGGGACGCCGTAATCAGACGTCTCTATGCCGTCTAGGTACTTGTTTCCGCGGAAGTCCACTAGCGGCATGACGAAGCTAACGAGCAGAATGACGCCCAGAACCGCCCAGCCAAAGAGCCCAATCTGTGTGGAGGAGTAGCCCTCATAACCTTCGCGGACAATCGTGATGATCTCGTTGACCAGGAAGTAGACGAGCAGCAGCGGGGTCGCGACGAAAGTCAGGAACTGCCAGAAGCCACCCACCTTGAACTGCGACACGGCGTTGATGTGCTGCTGGATCTCGCGGCGGCGGCCGGTCACCCAGCCGACGACTACGAGGGCGCAGATGGCGCCGAAGACGATGCCCAAGTTGTTGGTGAACTTATCCATGATGTCCAGAGTGACCAGGCCCGAGGAGGTGGCGAACAGGAAGCAGGACAGTACTCCCATCGCGCTGCCAACGCTGATGGCAGAAACGCGGCGGGAAATGTTGAACTTATCTGCCACGGCGGAGACAACGACCTCCATGATGGAGATCAGCGAGGTCACACCGGCCAGGAACAGGGAGCCAAAGAAGAGGACACCGAACAGCCAGCCGAGCGGCATGAGGTTAATGATCGTCGGGAAAGCGATGAAGGCCAGACCGATACCAGACTCAGCCACCTCATCGACAGACACGCCCTGCTGGGCGGCCATGTAGCCCAGAGTGGCGAAGACGCCGATGCCGGCGAGAACCTCGAAGGAGGAGTTCGCAAAGGCGGTAACCAGGCCCGTGTTGGTGAGGTTGGTGCGCGGCTTGAGGTAGGACGCGTAGGTGATCATGATGCCGAAACCGATGGACAGGGAGAAGAAGATCTGTCCGTAGGCGGCGATCCACACCGACGGGTTGCTCAGCACGGACCAGTCCGGAGTGAAGAAGGCGTTGAGGCCCTCGGCGGCGCCGTCGAGGAAGAAGGCGCGGATCACCAGAATGATGAACATGACGGCCAGGACCGGCAGGAAGATGGAGGTCAGCTTGCCGATGCCCTTGTTGATGCTCGTGGCCAGCGTAGCGATGCAGACAACCCATACGAGGATCATGACGCCCAGAATGGATGGGACAACGTGCCCGGAATAGGTTGCCTCCGCGTCTGCTTGGAGGAAGTCAACTATGAAGTACGTCGAGGGATCCTCGCCCCACGTCTGCTGCACGGACTTGATGGTGTAGAGCGCCGCCCACGCAATGATGGCAGCGTAGTAGATGGCGATGAAGAAGTTCACGCCGACCTTGAACCAGCCGATTCCTTCCCAGCGGCTGCTGATGCGGCGGAATGCCAGCGGTGCAGAACCGCGGAAGCGGTGACCAATGGCGAGATCGAACCACAGGATGGGAATACCGGCGGTGAGCAAGGCGACCATGTACGGTATGAGGAAGGCGCCGCCACCGTTCTCATAGGCAACATAGGGGAAGCGCCAGATGTTACCCAGGCCGACGGCGGAGCCGATGGCGGCCATGAGGAAGACGAAGCGCGTATTAAAAGTATCGCGTGTAGAGCGAGTCTTATGCGGGGTTGATGTGGTCATGAGAGAACTTTCTTCTTGAGCAAATATCGCGCACCACAAGACCGTAGGAATTGTTTATACGGGCCGCGTACGACGAGTATTAGCGAGAAGCTTAGCCTACCTGCCAACCTATAGGTACCGTTTTGAATAATTATTTACCCCCACAACGCCACACCCCCTTTAGGGCCTGACCCTCCAGCCGGAACAAAAGCCAGCGGAGAAAGGGTTAAGCGCTAAAGGGGGTGGCGAGTGAACAAACTCGGGGCGATTAAACGTGCAGATCGCGGTCCTGAATACCCTTCGGGACGGTGAGCACACCGATGAGGGAAACGACCGAAATCGCGATGCCGTAGGCGGCGATGGCCATCGAGGTCTCGTACCGCGTGTACAGCATCTCTGCAATCATCGGGGCAAAGGCACCACCGATGATGGAGCCGAAGGCGTAACCGATGGACACGCCCGACAGGCGCACCTTCACCGGGAACATCTCCGCGTACATCGCTGACTGCGGGCCATAGGTCGCACCCAGGATGACGCCCAAGAGGAACACGGCCACGCCGAAGAACATGACGTTGCCCGAGTCAACCGCCCAGAACACCGGGGTGATATACAGCGCCAAAACGATGTAGCCGCCAATGAACGTCGTGCGGCGCCCCAAACGGTCAGACAGGTGGCCGAAGTACAGCGTGCCGATAAACCAACCAATCGACGCGATCAGGGCTACCCCAAGGGCCTGGGGGCGGGTATAGCCCACGACCTTCGTGCCATAGGCGGTGAAGTAGGCGATGACGAAGTAGCCAATCGCGTTGTTGGCGGCGAAGATGACCGCGCACTTGATGACGGTTCCGAGGTGGCCCTTGAACAGGACCGCAAGCGGTGCCGTGGACTTTTCCTTTAGTTCCTCCATCTCCGCGAAGGCCGGGGACTCTTCTACTGCCCGGCGAATCAGGTAGCCCAGGAGAATGAGCACCACGGAGGACAGGAACGGGATGCGCCAGCCCCAGGCAAGGAACTGCTCCGGAGTGAGGACGGAGGAGAGAACCAGCATGAAGATGGTGGCAAGAAACATACCAAGAGGCACACCAACCTGCGGGAACGCGCCGAACAGTCCACGCTTGCCCTGCGGCGCGTGCTCAACGGCCAGCATCGCCGCGCCGCCCCATTCGCCGCCGGCGGAGAGGCCCTGAAGGATGCGCAAGATCACTAGCAGGATAGGCGCTGCCATGCCGATAGAGGCGTACGTCGGCAGCACACCCATCAACATGGTGGCCAGGCCCATGCCGACCAACGTGACCACGAGGACCGGCTTGCGTCCGAGCCGGTCACCCAAGTGGCCGGCCAAAATTGCCCCGAGAGGACGGAAAAGGAAGGAAATACCCAGCGACGCCCAGGCAATGATCTGTGCGAGGGAGGCGCTTTCGTTGGAGACCGGATCGAAGTACTGGGTAGCGAAGATCAGGCCGGCGGCCTGAGCGTAGATGAAGAAGTCGAACCACTCAATGGTGGTGCCGACCATCGAACCGGCGAGCACGCGCTTGTGCTCTGTAGTGATTCCCGGCCCTTGGGCAGGCTGTTGGGTGACTGGTGCAGACATAGTGGGAGTCTTTTCTCTATGGGTGCAGAAGCACGGTGGATACAGTTAAAGCCAGTGAACGAAAGGGGCAATGAGTGAGGCGGGGCGTGCCGAAGAAGCCGAGAACGCTGCAGTGTTTTACTGATCGCGGTTGTCGACGATCCTCTTGGCCTTGCCCTCACCGCAATCGACGTGGTCAGTAATCTCGACGCCAACGGTGACGCCGATGCGCTCCTTAATCTGTTTCTTCAGCCACGCGGCGGAGGCATCGATCTGATCAGGAGTAGCCTCCGAGGAGTGCTCAACCACCAGGGTGAGGTGGTCCATACGGCCACGCTTGCTCAGCACGCACTGGTAGCGCGGGCGAAGCAGGCGGTCCTCGGTGATGATCTCCTCGAACTGCGACGGGAAGCAGTTCACGCCACGCAGGATGATCATGTCATCGTTGCGAGCGGAGATGCGGTCGATGCGGCGCATCGAACGCGCAGTGCCCGGGAGCAGGCGGGTGATGTCGTGGGTGCGGTAACGAATGATCGGGAAGGCCTCCTTGGTGAGGGAGGAGATGACCAACTCGCCGTACTCGCCGTCTGGAACCGGCTGCATGGTCTCCGGATCGATGATCTCTGGGTAGAAGTGGTCCTCCCAGACGGTCAGGCCATCCTTGGTCTCGACACATTCTTGGGCCACGCCAGGGCCCATTACCTCGGAGAGGCCGTAGATATCGGTGGCCGTAATGCCGAAGCCTTCTTCGAGTTCGCGGCGCATTCCCTCGCTCCACGGCTCGGCGCCAAAGACGCCGGCGCGCAGGGAGGATTCGCGCGGATCCAGGCCTTCCTTGCGCATGCGGTCAAGGAGGTTGAGCACGTAAGACGGCGTACCCAGAATTGCGTCCGGCTGGAAGTCCTGCATGATCTGGATCTGGCGCTCCGTCTGACCACCGGAGGTCGGAATCGCCGTGGCTCCTAGGGCCTCAACGCCATAGTGAGCGCCCAGGCCGCCGGTAAAGAGGCCATAGCCGAACGTAATCTGAACCTTATCGCTCTTGCGCAGGCCGCCTGCCCGCAGCGAACGGGCTACGAGCTCGGCCCAAATACGCACGTCATTCTCGGTGTATCCCACGACGGTCGGGCGACCCGTGGTGCCGGAAGAAGCGTGGATGCGGGAGATTTGGTTCTGGCCAACAGCAAACATCCCGAAGGGGTACTCCGCGCGAAGGGTTTCCTTGTCGGTGAACGGGAACAGCGCAAAGTCCGAGAGTTCCTTGAAGTCATCCGGGTGAACGCCCTTCTCATCGAACGCACGGCGGTAGTGCGGGACGTTGTAGTACGCGTGGCGAAGTTCGTTCTTCGCGCGCGCGGTCTGCAGCGCAATGATTTCATCGCGGGAGGCGTACTCAATGCCCATCTGGGGGCCGTGGTGGTCAGAGAAGATATCAAACGTTGCGGTCACGTCATTTGCCTTTCATTTCGAGGAGAGGGAAATACCACACCCTTTAAGCTCCCTCGAAAGTGCTGCAAGAAGTTGGTTAGCTGGGACAACGCACAAAAGTACGTTAATTACTTACCGTTCGGTTGGGTAAGTCTTGTGACGTACACTACAGGCCGTTGTGGTGATAGACAACACAATTAGGCCAAGTTTTTGAAGCGCGACACATCATCGCAGGCCACGGCGGTTTCACCGACAAAAGAAGCCCCCACCCCCATATGGAGCCCCAACGGCGGAGCGAAACGCTCGCCCCCGACTAGCCGATCGACTACTTGCCCATCGCGACTAGCCCGTCGCTTGCGGAGCTAGGCCGCCAAAAACAACACTCTCAAAAGCGCTGGCCAGCTCCTCGGCACCAAGTCGCCCCTCCGGCTCGTACCAATCAGACGTCGAGTTAATCATTCCGAAAATCATGCGGGTCAACAGCGGAGCCTCAATGTCGGAGCGGATAGCCCCCTCCTCCTGAGCAGCCTCCACCAGCGGAACCACGGAACGCGTCAGCGTACGGCGGCGCTCCAACGCGCTCCGCTCCACCTCGGAGTTTCCACGCAAACGGAGCAAGAGCGCGACAGACTTCGGGTCGGAGCACAGCACCTCAATCGAGCCACGCAACAGCCCGCGCACCCTCTCCCCCGCCGATACATCGGCCGCGGCCATCTCTTCCGCGACCGCTTCCAAACGGCTCAGTGCCTGCACTACCGTGAGCTCCAAAATCTCTTCTTTCGACGAGATGTGGTGATAGAGCGCGGACTTAGAAATCCCCAATTCGCTCGCCACGTTATCCATCGACGTGGCGTCGTAGCCGCGGGCTGTAAAAGCACGGACAGCTGCACGAATGACATCTTCACGGGAGTAGCCGGGGCGGCCACGTGCCGCGCCCTGGACAGCGGATTTCTCATTCTTCACGCAGTCCATTCAAGCAGAGAGCCCCGAGCACCGTTAGACTAGTGAGCCACCACACCCCTTTTCGCTCCTTCGGCAGCACTGCGGAAACCCCTTACCTCAAGGAGGAATTCCCATGAGCACCGAGCACCCCATCCTCGCCCCCGGCGTCGCCGAAGGCCCCGAGTTCACCCACGTGCGCACCATGTTCGACGATGACCGTGCCACCGCGGAGATTGGCGCGAAAATTACCGCGCTAGACGTCGGCAGGTGCGAAGGCCACTTCACCGTCCGCCCGGAGATGTGCAATGGACATGGCACGGCACAAGGTGGCTATCTATACATGTTTGCCGATTCCATCTTCGCCGGCGTTTGCAACTCCGGTGGCGACTTGGCCGTGGCCGCGCACAATTCAATCCACTACATCGCCCCCGCCTTCGAAGGGGATGTCGTTGACGGGGTTGGGGTGACCCGCCAAGCCTGGGGCCGCAACGGCGTTGTCGATGTCACCCTCAGCATCAAGGGAAAGCCCATCGCCGAATTCCGCGGCACGTACCGCGTGCTGCCCGCCAAGCCCCAGAACCGCAACAAGTAGGGCGCAGCTCACAAACTTGGTTGACATAGCTCACACATGCCCCATATACTGACCAACCAGTCAGTAAGTATCACCGAGCCGACACTGAGCAGAGAGGGAACGATTCCTCCCATGACCCCATCAGAGAAAACACTCGCCGCCGTCCCGGCCGCGGATGAAGCACAAGCACAGCAGCGCTTCGACGAGCTCATCGCCGAAGACTCCCGCATCGAGCCCACCGACTGGATGCCCGCTGCCTACCGCAAGACCTTGACGCGTCAGATTTCCCAGCACGCGCACTCCGAAATCATCGGCATGCAGCCGGAGGCCAACTGGATCAGCCGCGCGCCTTCGCTCAAGCGCAAGGCCATCCTCATGGCCAAGGTGCAGGATGAGGCCGGCCACGGCCTCTACCTCTACTCCGCCGCGGAGACCTTGGGCACCTCGCGCGACGAGCTGGTTCAGCAGCTGCTCGACGGCACCGCCAAGTACTCCTCCATCTTCAACTACCCGGCGCGCACGTGGGCCGACATCGGAGCCATCGGCTGGTTGGTGGATGGCGCCGCCATCTGCAACCAGGTACCGCTCTGCCGCGCCTCCTACGCCCCATACGGTCGCGCCATGGTGCGCATCTGTAAGGAAGAGTCCTTCCACCAGCGTCAAGGTTGGGAGATCCTCTACGAGCTGTCCCACGGAACCCCCGAGCAGAAGCAGATGGCGCAGGAAGCCATCAACCGTTTCTACGGCCCAGCACTGCAGATGTTCGGCCCGCCGGATGATGACTCCCCCAACTCCAAGCAGTCCATGGCATGGAACATCAAGCGCTTCTCCAACGACGAGCTGCGCCAGCGCTTCGTGGACATGATTGTCCCGCAGGCCGAAGCCCTTGGCCTGCACTTCGAGGACCCGGACCTGAAATGGAACGAAGAGCGCGGCCACTACGACTTCGGCGAGCTCGACTGGTCCGAGTTCAAGGCCGTCATCAAGGGCGAAGGCCCCTGCAACGTGCAGAGGATGCAGCGACGTCGCCAAGCGCATGCCGACGGCGCGTGGGTCCGTGAGGCTGCCGCAGCCTACGCCGAGAAGCACCACTCGGCTGACACCTCGCTTATCGCCTAAGCCCAAGCACACTGCCCAACCAGCCACGACACTTTAAGGAAGATTCCATGTCCAGCTCCACCTGGCCCATGTGGGAGGTCTTCGTACGCTCCTCCCGCGGCCTTTCCCACGTTCACGCCGGCTCGCTCCACGCACCGGATGCCACCATGGCCCTGCGCAATGCCCGTGACCTTTACACCCGCCGCAACGAGGGAACCTCCGTCTGGGTTGTGCCCAGCGAAGCCATTGCCTCCTCCGACCCGGACTCCAAGGGCGGATTCTTCGAATCCCCGCAGGGCAAGAGCTACCGCCACGCCACGTACTACGACAAGTCGGAAGGAGTGCCGCACCTGTGACCGGATTTGCAGCCGCCGATTCTGCGACCAAGCAATCGCAGGGCAACGGCATCACCGCAGAAGACATCGCCGCCTCCGGCGCAGTGGCCCCCGAGGACACGGCTCGCTATGCGCTCATGCTGGGCGATGACGCCCTCATCCTGGCCCAGCGCCTGGGCTGGTGGATTTCCCGCGCGCCGGAGATGGAAGAGGACATCGCACTGGGCAACATCGCCCTCGATCTCATCGGGCACGCCCGCTTCCTACTGACCTACGCCGGTACCGCATGGGGCAAGACCGAGGATGACTTGGCTTACTTCCGTAACGAGGAGGAGTTCCGCTCCGCGCGCTTGGTCGAGCAGGAGAACGGGGACTTCGGCTACACCATCGCCCGCCAGCTGCTCTTCTCCTACTACCAGTACGGGCTCTACACGGCCTTGCTGGAGTCGCAGGATGAAACCATTGCGGCGATCGCGGCGAAGGCCATCAAGGAAGTCGAGTACCACGTCGACCACGCCAACCAGTGGATTCTTCGTCTGGGCCAAGGCACCGAGGAGTCCCACCGCCGAATCACGGAGGGCCTGATGTACATGTGGCCCTACCTTGACGAGCTCTTCGAAGACCTCCCGATCCACGAGAAGCTGGCGGCAGAAGGCATCGCAGTTCTGCCCTCGAGCCTGCGCGCGCAGTTCGATGAGCGCATCGCCTACGTCCTAGACAAGGCAGGTCTGGCCATCCCGGACGTCAAGCAAGCCCGCTCCGGGCAGCGCACCGGGCGTTTCTCCGAGCACCGCGGTTTCATCCTCGCGGAGATGCAGTCCTTGGCGCGCCAACACCCCGGCGCGACCTGGTAAAGACAAGGAAAGGACCAAGGTTTCATCGTGTCCATCACAGATAAATCCCACCCGCTGCGCCCCACGCAGCCTGACGACGCCCACGTGTGGGACGTCGCCGCCGAGGTGCCCGATCCGGAGATCCCCGTGATCTCTATCGCCGACCTTGGAATTCTTCGGGACGCTCGCCTAGATGGCGATACCGCGGTGGCCACGATTACCCCCACCTACTCCGGCTGCCCCGCCATGGAACACATCACGGCGGACATCACCACAGCGCTGACCGATGCCGGCTACGCGAAGGTGCGCGTCGATCTCGTGCTCCACCCGGCGTGGACCACCGACTGGATGACGGAGACCGGCCGGCAAAACCTCAAGGACTACGGCATTGCCCCGCCCAGCGGTAAAACCCGGGCCACGCCGGAAGGTCCTATCCCGCTCACACTCGAACCGCCGCCGGCCATCGAATGCCCCCACTGTGGCTCCCGCCGCACACGTAAGCTTGCCCAATTCGGTTCCACCTCCTGCAAAGCTCTCTACAACTGCCAGGATTGCTTGGAGCCCTTCGACTACTTCAAGGTGCACTAATGACCACGACCCCGTCTGCCCCCACAAAGAAGAAGGCCACGTTCAACACCCTGACCGTGTCCGAGGTGCGCGCCCTGACTTCAGACTCCGTGGAGGTTTCCTTCGCTATCCCTCCGGAGCTCCAGGACGACTATGACTACATCCCCGGCCAGTACGTTGCACTGCGGGCAACCATCGACGGCCAGGAAGTCCGCCGCTCCTATTCCATCTGCGATGTGCCTCGCGACGGCGTGCTGCGCGTCGCCATCAAGCGCGACCGCGGCGGCGTGTTCTCCACGTGGGCCAATGACACCCTGCAGCCCGGCGACACCATGGACGTGATGAACCCGCAGGGCGCGTTCACCTCGAAGACCCACCTGACCGGGCTTAACAACCCGGAAGCCGTGCGCGCGGAGCTGGAGAAGCTCGAAAACCCGCACCTCGTGGCCATCGCCGCCGGTTCCGGCATCACGCCGATCATGGCGATCGCCCAGACCGTGCTCCACACCTCCCCCGACACCACTTTTGAGCTCATCTTTGCCAACAAGGGTGGTGGCGACGTCATGTTCGCCGAAGAGATCGGTGACCTCAAGGACAAATTCCCCACGCGCTTTGCCGTGCACCACGTCCTCTCCCGCGAGCAGCGCGTCAACCCGCTGTTCTCCGGACGCATCGATGCTGAAAAACTCCAGACCCTGCTGGATAACGTCGTGCGCACGGACGCTGTCGACGAGTGGTTCCTCTGCGGTCCCTTCGATTTGGTGCAGCTGGTGCGCGATGAGCTGGCCAGCCGCGATGTCGGTGAGAAGGACGTGCGCTACGAGCTGTTCACCACCGGTAAGCCCTCTGGGGATCAGAACCAGGCCGGGCGCCACGTCGAGGTGGATCCGGAAGGCGATAACGTCAGCATCAACTTCCAGCTCGATGGCCTCTCCGGCTCCGTGGAGTCCCCGGTTTCTGCCAACGAATCCCTGCTCAACGCCGCCCTGCGCGTGCGCTCCGACGTCCCCTTCGCCTGCGCCGGCGGCGTGTGCGGCACCTGCCGCGCCAAGCTGGTCGAGGGCGAGGTCGACATGGCGGAGAACTACGCGCTGGAGGCCGATGAGGTCAAGGCTGGCTACATCCTGACCTGCCAGTCGCGCCCCACCACGCCCACCATCGTCCTCGACTTCGACGCCTAGGAGAAACATCCATGATCGACCTGCACCACGACGCCGAAGCCGGGGTTATCGAGCTCGTACTCAACAACCCGAAGGCCCTCAACTCCCTCGCGGAGGAAGACCTCGCCGAACTCTCTCGCTGCCTCGATGAGGCCGCGCAGCTTAGCCCCCGCGCACTCATCTTGCGCGGTGAAGGCAAAGGCTTTTGCGCCGGCCGCAACATCAAGGGGCTCAACCCGCGCGAAGACGACGCCACCGCCTACCTCGCGGACGTTGTCACTCCCGTGCTCACAAAGATCGATAACTTCCCTGCCCCCACCTTCGCCGCCGTGCACGGCCCCTGCCTGGGTGTCGGCCTCGGTCTCGCTTTGGCCTGTGACGTCGTCTACGTTGCCGAAGATGCCAAGTTCGGTTCCCCATTCGCCAACCTAGGCGCCACTCTCGATTCGGGAGGGCACTCCCTCTTCGTCGAACGCCTCGGCACACACCGCGCGATGGACCTCATCATCACCGGCGAACTCATCTCCGGTGCGGAAGCGGTGCGCGCTGGCCTCTTCTCCCGCGCGCTACCAGCAGAGGAGCTGCTGGAGTTTACCCGGGGCGTCGCCCAGCGCGCAGCCCGCGGCGCCACCCAAGCTTTTCTCACCAGCCGCACCCTGGTCCAGGACATCCGTGACAACGGCACTGGGCTGTGGGCCAGCGTCGATGCCGAGAACATCGCCCAAGGAAAACTCTGCGATACCGAGGACTACTACGAAGGCTTCGCCGCTTTCAATGAGAAGCGCCCGCCGGTCTTCCACGGACGCTAAAACCTCCAGACCTTCTAGAACGCATACCGCGCAGTTCACACAGCGCAGTACACACACAATAGTTAAGGAATCATATGACTGCATACCTGGTATCCGGCTTTCGCACCCCCGTGGGCCGCTACGGCGGCGCACTGTCCTCGGTTCGCCCAGATGACCTCATGGCCACCGCCATCAAGAAGACGGTGGAGGAGGCCGGACTCGATCCCTCCGCGGTGGATGAAGTCATCATCGGCAACGCCAACGGCGCCGGCGAGGAGAACCGCAACGTCGCCCGCATGTCCTGGCTGCTCGCCGGGTTCCCGGACACCGTTCCCGGGATGACGGTCAACCGTCTGTGTGCTTCGGGCATGTCCTCGATTGCCCTGGCCACCGCCCTCGTGGAATCCGGCCAGGCGGATATTGTCATCGCCGGTGGCGTCGAATCCATGTCCCGCGCGCCCTGGGTCATGGAGAAGCCAAGCAAGCCTTTTGCCAAGCCAGGCCAGGTTTTTGATACCTCCATTGGCTGGCGTTTTGCCAACCCAAAGTTCGCGGAGCAGGAGAAGATGACCTACTCCATGCCGGAGACCGCCGAGGAGGTGGCCAACGTCTTTGGTATTAGCCGCGAGGATGCGGACGCCTTCGCTGTGCGTTCCCAGGAGCGCGCGCTCGCCGCGATTGAGGCCGGCAAGTTCGCCAGGGAGATCGTGCCCATCGAGGTCACCGACCGCAAGGGCAACGTCACCGTCGTCGATACCGACGAAGGCCCCCGCCCGGGCACCACGATGGAGGTCTTGGCCAAGCTGCGCCCGGTGACCTCCCTGGGTGACGTCACCACGGCGGGCAACGCCTCCTCGCTGAACGACGGCGCCTCCTGCGTCATTGTCGCCTCCGACGAGGCGCTCAAGAAGCACAACCTGACCGCCCGCGCCCGCGTGGTGGCCAACTCCGCGCGCGGTGTGCGCCCGGAAATCATGGGCACGGGCCCCATCCCGGCAACCCGCGACGTGCTCGAGCGCGCCGGCTGGGAGCTGGACAGCGTGGATGCCGTCGAGCTCAACGAAGCTTTCGCATCACAGTCCATCGCCTGCATCCGCGAACTGGGCTTGGATGAGGACAAGGTCAACGCCTGGGGCGGCGCCATCGCGCTGGGCCACCCGTTGGGTTCCTCCGGTTCCCGCATCACGTTGACCCTGCTCAACCGCCTGGAAACGGACGGGCTGCGCCGCGGCATCGCCACCATGTGCGTGGGCGTGGGCCAGGGCACCGCGATTGCGATTGAGAGGGTGTAAATGACTACTGCCATTGAGATTTCAACGCGCGGTGAGAAGGACGAGATAGTCGTCGCCAAGCTCAACCGCCCCGAGGTGCGCAACGCCATCGATGAGCAGATGGTGACGGAGTTCCACGCACTCTGCGCGCAGCTCGAGTCCGAGCCCCGCATCCTCATCATCACCGGCTGCACGGTGGATACCCCGAAGGGCCCGCGCGGCATCTTCGCCTCCGGGGCGGACATCGCACAGCTTCGTGAGCGCCGCCGCGAGGATGCCCTCCGCGGCATCAACTCCGGCATCTTCCACCGCATCGCCTCGCTGCCCGCCCCCGTCATCGCGGCGGTGGATGGCTACGCCCTCGGCGGCGGTCTGGAGCTGGCCTTAGCCGCGGACTTCCGCGTGTCCACTCCTTTTGCCAAGTTTGGGCAGCCCGAAGCCGGCCTGGGTATCGCTGCCGCCGCGGGTGCCACGTGGCGCCTCAAGGAGTGCGTCGGCACGCCCCTGGCGAAAGAAATCCTGCTGGCCGGGCGCATCCTCAACGGCGAGGAGGCGCTGGTCAATCACCTGGTCAGCGAGTTGCACGAGCCGGATGCGCTGGTCGACGGTGCCCTGGCACTAGCCGGGCGCATTGCCAAACAAGACCCGCTGGCCGTGCGTTTGACCAAGCAGCTCATCTCTATGCCTGATGCGGCGCACCCGGCGGTGGACAACATCGCCCAGGCCGTGCTCTTTGAGTCCCCCGCCAAGTTTGAGCGGATGCAGGCCTTCCTGGACCGCAAGAAATAAACCTTCCACCCACAAGGAGAGTCAACTCATGTCCCCAGTACTGCAGGTTCCTGCCAAGGTTGGTGTGCTCGGCGGCGGCCGCATGGGCGCCGGCATTGCTCACGCCTTCCTGGCCGCCGGCGCGTCCGTGACCGTGGTGGATATCAACGATGACGCCGTGGCCGCCGCCCGCGAGCGCGTGCACAAGGCCATCCGCGGCTCCCTCGACCGCGGGGCGGAAGGCACCTTCGAATCCTGGGATGAGCGTCTCAGCTTTTCCACCGCCGCCTCCGCCTTTGCCGGCTTTGACCTCGTGGTTGAGGCAGTTCCGGAGTCGATGGATCTCAAGGTGGCCGCCTTTAAGGATATCGCCGAAGCCGCCCCGCAAGCCGTCGTCGCCACCAATACCTCCTCACTGTCGGTATCCCAGTTGGCAGAGAGCATCCCCAACGACGTCATCGGCCTGCACTTCTTCAATCCGGTCCCGGCCTCCAAGCTGGTGGAGGTGGTCGTCGCCGAGTCCACCCCTGATGCACTCGTGGACACCGCCAAGGGCTGGGTCGAGGGCCTGGGTAAGACCGCGGTGGTGGTCAAGGATGCCCCCGGCTTCGCGTCCTCCCGCCTCGGCGTGGCCATCGCGCTTGAGGCCATCCGCATGGTGGAGGAAGGCGTGGCCTCCCCGCGCGATATCGACAACGCCATGGTGTTGGGCTACAAGTTCCCCATTGGCCCGCTGGAACTGACCGATATCGTGGGTCTGGACGTGCGCCTCGGCATCGCGGAATACCTCGAGTCCCAGTTGGGTGAGCGCTTTAGCCCGCCGCAGCTCATGCGCGACATGGTCGCGCGCGGCGAGCTGGGCCGCAAGTCCGGCAAGGGCTTCTACAACTACTCCGAGTAGCCACTCCCTCCCGCGCCCGGCTCTGGCACCACGAAGCGGTACCCCAAGCCGGGCTCCGTGAGGAGGAAGGCGGGATTAGCTGGGTCATCCTCTAGCTTGCGGCGCAACTGGGAGGTGTAAATACGCAGGTAGTGCCCCTGCCCCTCAAAGCCTGGACCCCAGATTTCAGAAAGCAGATCCTCTTTGCGTACCAAGCCGCCGTGGGCGCGAAGCAACGTGGTGAGCACGCCCCACTCGGTGGGGGTCAGGTGCAGCGGCTCACCGTCTTTAGTGATGGAATGGCGCGGAACGTCGATCAGAACGTCCCCGGCGCGTACCACAGCGGTCTCAGTGCGCCTCACTGGACTCTGTGGGCTACCATGTCTTAGCGCCACGCGCACGCGGGCCAGAAGCTCCTCCATAGAGAAGGGCTTGGTGACGTAGTCGTCCGCGCCGCGGTCGAGAGCTGCGGCGCTAAACAGCGGATCGGAGCGCGCCGTCAGGATGATGACCGGTACCGCAGACCACCCGCGGATTCCTTCCAACACG
The DNA here is from genome assembly GCF_001813755.1 of Corynebacterium sp. HMSC074H12. Lineage (NCBI taxonomy): Bacteria > Bacillati > Actinomycetota > Actinomycetes > Mycobacteriales > Corynebacteriaceae > Corynebacterium > Corynebacterium sp. HMSC074H12. The sequence continues at coordinate 26,488 of NZ_KV813899.1, read as the reverse complement.
ACGGTTCCGTCCATATCCGGTAACCCCATGTCCAAGATGACTACGTCTGGCTGCTGCTGTGACACCACCTGCAGTCCCTCAGCACCTGTACGTGCTGGGTGAACCTCGTAGCCCCGAGCCTTGAAATTAATGCTCAGTGTGTTGAGCAGACGCGGGTCATCGTCCACGATGGCGATGCTAGTTTTCTTCGTCGTCATTTTTGTTCTCCTCCCGCGACGGGAAACCGCAAAATAAAGGTTGCGCCCGGGGTGGCAGCTACCTCGATGCTACCGCCCATGGCCTCCACAAAGCCTTGAACAACAGAAAGGCCAAGGCCCACTCCGTTGTCGTTGCTGGTATCACCCAAACGCTGAAACGCCTGGAACAGTTCCTTCTGTTTCTCCGGCGGGATACCCGGTCCTTCATCGCCGACAATCAGTTCCACCTGTTCGGCGATAGTCTGAGCACTCATCGTCACCTGGCCAGTCGGCGCATAACGCAGGGCGTTATCAAAGAGATTGGCCAAGACACGCTCCATGAGGGCTGCATCCGCGCAGCACGTAACTCCACGCACACTAGGGTCCAGATGGATGCGCCCAATTTGCTCCGGGGAATGCCCAAAAGCGCAGGAAGCGATGGCACGATGAGCCACCTCTGCCACCTCGACGACGTCGTGGCGAGCGGTGATTGCTCCAGCGGTAAGCCGGGAGTAATCCAACAAATTGGTGACCAACCCGGTGAGTTCCTCGATGCTCGCCGCAGTTTCTGCCAAAAGCATATCTTGGTCCTCGGGAGTGAATTCAATGTCGGCATTACGCAATGACGACACCGCCAACTTGGCCGTTGCCAACGGAGTACGCAAATCGTGGCTCACACTCGACAGCAGTGCTCGTCGCAGCTCGTCTGCAGCGGCTATCGCATCAGCGCGCGCGGCCTCAGCAGAAAGCTTTTCGCGGCGAACAATACCCGCGAGGTAGCCCGCGACCACGGTGACAAGGCCACGATCCCGGGCAGACAGAGTCGGGCCCGCAAGACGAAGCTGAACCGTCCCATCTTCGCTCGCCACAACGGTGTCCACTGTCTGTTCATGGCGCACTTTCTCGGGAATATGAAGGTGCTTCGAAGTGCGCTCGGGGCTAACTGCGCGCCAGGTGGCAAGGACGTCACCGTTGTCATCCAACAGCTCCGCTCGACGACAATTGAATGCCTCCCCCACCTTGCGCATCACGGCATCTTTCGGGGAAGAATCTGCACGGCGATTCAACGCGGCACGGGAAAACACCGTAAGCAGCTCAGCATCACGCGCAGCCACAGCTGCATTCGCCCGCTCAATCTTGGCGCGGCGCACAAGAATGCCAACTGCCAGAGCGATAGCCACCATGACCACGGCGATGACAGCGTTAGCGGGATCGGCGATGTCGAAGGTATGGATTGGCTCGGTGAAAAACCAATTGACCGCCAAACCGGAAGCCACCGCCACCACCACGGCCGGCCACAGGCCACCCACCAAACTGACAAGCAGAATGAGTGCAAAGTAGAACGCAGAACAGGTACCTGTTCCCAAGTCCTGGCCGTCAGCCTGCACTAACAACGCAGTGAGTCCGACGAAGGCCAACGCTGAACTAAGCCACGCGATTGCACGCTGCGGGAAGGGCCGGAAAGGATGCAGCATACGTGTGAGCGGAAGCGGCTTTTCCGGGGGAAGATTGACAAGGTGGCAGTCAATCGAGCCGGATTCGCGCAGTACTGTCTCTGCTACCGTGCTGTGCCAGTGCACGCCGAAACGCCGCCGCGGCGACACCCCAACAACAAGCTGGGTAGCGTTGACGCTTCGCGCAAAGTTGAGCAGAGCTTCCGGCACGGAGTCCCCAGTAACCTGGTGCAGCCGCGCACCCACATCGTGGGCCAGGGTCTGCAGCCGGGCAAGTTGTTGCGCCGATCCCGCCACCGAAGAGGAACGCGACGTGAAGGAATCACCAAAAACGACGTGGACCACATGCAGTTCCGCCGAAGATTTCGTCGCGATGCGCCGCCCGCGCCGGATCAGGGTCTCAGCATGGGCAACGTTTTGGATGGCCACAACTACCCGCTCACGTGCTTCCCACGTATCGGTGATTTTTTGATCCGAGCGATACGTAATGAGTGCTTCATCAACCTGATCTGCCAGCCAGAGCAGTGCCAACTCGCGCAACGCGGTGAGGTTTCCCACGCGGAAGTAGTTGTTGAGTGCAGGTTCGATGCGTGCTTCGCGGTACACGTGTCCGTCGCTAAGCCGGGTGCGCAGAAGCTGCGGGGAGACGTCGACCAACTCGATTTCATTCGCAGCACGCACTACCTCATCCGGCACGGTTTCCTGCGGTGCGATGCCAGTAATCTGCTTAACAACATCGTTGAGGCTCTCCAGATGCTGGATATTGAGAGTCGAGATAACGTCGATTCCGGCATCCAGAATCTCTTCGATGTCTTCCCAGCGCTTCTCGTGCTCTTCGTCGCGAGGATTGGAGTGGGCAAACTCATCGACAAGGACAATGTCAGGTTTCCGCGTGATGACCGCAAAGGTATCCAACTCCCCGGCGGACAGACCGTCAACGGTGCGTCGCGGAATGATCTCCAAACCCTCGCACAAGGCTTTCGTATATGCGCGACCGTGGTCTTCCACAATGCCGACGACAACGTCACGGCCTTGGTTAATCAGCGTGTGCGCCTCACTAAGCATGGCGCAGGTTTTGCCCGCGCCGGGAGCGGCGCCCAACAAAATCTTCAAGGTGCCGCGTTTGGTGCGCGAGGACGGCGCAGTTGCTTCGGTCAACATTGCTTCATCTTATGAGCTGATCTTTATGAACAGGGAGTAGGCGTGGGCAACGACATATTGAGAGTTGTCACATTGACCGTGTCTTCGCCTAGAAACCCGAGGCTGGCATGCTCCGTGTTCTCGGCGATGAGCTTTTCCATCTCTTCCACGCTGATGCCCTGCTCCCGAGCCACACGCGGAGCTTGCAGCTCGGCGTACACGGGGCTGATACCGGAATCCACTCCGGAACCGGAGCCCGTGACGGCGTCGGCAGGCACACGGTCTTCGCTTACGCCTTCCCGCTGGGCAATAGCGGCGCGGCGTTCCTGGATGTTCTTCTCCAGCTCCGTGCTGCTCGTACCGTAGTTACTCATTCCCTCGGCGCGAGGGAAGAAGTAGGGGCCCTCGCTCACCCCGTCTTGGATTTGGGTAGAGCCCACGAGGCACTCTCCTTGGTAGATGAGATTGCCGTCGGCGGACTGCGGTGTGATGCGGGAAATGGCCCACACAGCCGCCGGATAGACCATGCCGAGTGCTACGACGCAGAGCAGCACGGCGACAAAACCGGCAATGAGGTTACGCAGATAAACACGCATTGTTCTTCCTTTTTCTTTGCAGGTTCTCTTTAGAGGCCTGGGAGGAGGGAGACGACCTGGTCAATGAGCCAGATGCCAATGAACGGGGTAATCACGCCGCCTAGTCCCCAAATACCGAGGTTGCGGCGCAACAGGGAGGACGCGGAGGCTGGCTTATACGACACGCCCTTGAGCGCCAAGGGGATGAGCGCGACGATGATGAGCGCGTTAAAGATCACCGCAGACACGATGGCGGACTCAGGCGAATGCAGGTGCATGATGTTGAGGCGTTCCAAGTGCGGCAACTGCGCGGAGAAGAGCGCCGGCAGGATGGCGAAGTACTTTGCCAAGTCGTTGGCCAAGGAGAAGGTGGTCAACGCACCACGGGTGATCAGCAGCTGCTTACCAATGCGAACGACGTCGATAAGCTTCGTCGGATCAGAGTCCAGGTCCACCATGTTGGCGGCTTCCTTCGCCGCGGAGGTACCAGTGTTCATGGCTACTCCCACATCCGCCTGCGCCAGGGCCGGGGCGTCGTTGGTGCCGTCACCGGTCATGGCCACCATGCGGCCTTGCGCCTGCTCTTCGCGGATGCGGGCGAGCTTATCTTCCGGGGTGGCCTCGGCGATGTAGTCATCGACACCGGCTTCCTTAGCAATGGCCGCGGCGGTCAGCGGGTTGTCGCCGGTGACCATGATGGTTTTGATACCCATCTGGCGCAGCTCGGCGAAACGCTCGGCCATGCCGGGCTTGACGACGTCACTCAGCTGCACCACCGCGATCACCTTGCGGCTGCCATCGGATTCTTCCACGGCAACTGGCAGCGGGGTACCGCCGTCTTGCGCAATCTGGGTTACTGAATCCTCGATCTCTTGCGGCCACGCGCCGCCTGCCTCAGTTACCCACTTTCGCACGGCGTCGCCCGCGCCCTTGCGCAGCTTTCTGTTAGCCAGGTCGAGACCAGACATCCTGGTAGAAGCGCTGAACGGGATGACTTCAGCCTTCCGAGCTTCCGCGTCGCCCTCGCTAGACAGAGAGTAGTTCTCCGTCAACCAGGAGACGATGGAGCGGCCCTCCGGGGTTTCATCCGCCAGGGAAGAAATGCGCGCAATTTCTGCAGCGTCGCGCTCGTTCACACCCGAAGCCACAATCAGGCCCGTGGCCTGGCGGTTGCCGTACGTGATGGTGCCGGTCTTATCCATAAGAAGCGTGGCGACGTCACCGGCTGCTTCCACCGCACGGCCGGAAGTGGCCAGGACGTTGTGGCGAACGAGGCGGTTCATGCCGGCGATACCCACGGCGGATAGCAGTGCGGCGATGGTCGTCGGGATGAGGCATACCAGCAGCGCGACGAGGGACAGCGGGGACAACTCAGCGCCGGTGAACAAACCCATGGGAGCCAAAGCCGTCACGGCGATGAGGAAGAGGATGGTAAGCGTGGAGAGCAGGATGCTCAGCGCAATCTCATTCGGAGTCTTGCGGCGCTCGGCTCCTTCCACCAGAGCAATCATCGTGTCCACAAAAGTGGAACCCGGTTCAGAGGTGATCTTGACCTTGATGGAGTCAGAGAGCACCACGGTGCCGCCAGTCACGGCGCAGCGGTCACCGCCGGCCTCGCGGACGACGGGAGCCGATTCACCCGTGATAGCAGACTCGTCGACGGTAGCGGCACCTTCGATGACGTCACCGTCACCCGGGATGGTCTCCCCGGCTTCCACTCGCACGATAGAGCCTCTCGTGAGCTCAGACGCAGGGACCACCTCAATGCCGGAGTCCGTTATTAGGTTGGCAGTGGCATCATCACGCACAGAGCGCAGGCTGTCGGCCTGGGCCTTTCCGCGGCCTTCGGCATAAGCCTCCGCAAAGGCCGCGAAGGCGATAGTGAACCACAGCCATATAGTCACGACCCATCCATAGAAGCTGGGGTTGATGATGGACCACACCGTAGTCAGTGCGGCGCCGACCCACACGACGAACATCACGGGGTTGCGTGCTTGGGCAAGCGGGGACATTTTGCTCGGCAGCGCCTTCAGCGCCGCAGCGGCAAGACCGCTGTTTTTGTCCGCAGTCTTTGTGCGAGGAGCCTTGACCTGCTCAGCGGTCATGGTAGGGGTTGTCATGATAGTGCCTCCGAAATGGGACCCAGGGTGAGGACGGGGAAGAAGGTGAGTGCTGCGACCAGCAGGATGACGCCGATGGTCAACAGGGAGAAGGTGATGCCGGACGTGGGCAAGCTGCCGGCAGTGGTGGCCTGGCGCTTCTGCCCTGCCAGGCTTCCGGCTAGGTATAGGGCGAAGACGATGGGCAAGAAGCGGCCCAACAGCATGGCCAAGCCCAACGTGATCTGCCACCAGGGCTCAGTCACCGTGAGACCTGCAAAAGCCGAGCCATTGTTGTTGGCCGCGGAGGTAAACGCGTAAAGCACTTCAGAGAGGCCGTGCGCATTGTCCGCTGTGCCCGGCGCGCCGAAGTTGGTTGCAGATAGCTCGACAAGCTTGCGCTGCGCCACGGAGGCTCCGACGCCCACGAGGACTAAAACCGGCATGGTGAGGATGTAGAGGCTGACTGCCGAAATTTCCTTGCGTCCAATCTTGTTGCCCATAAACTCCGGTGTGCGGCCTACCAGGAGACCACCGATGAACACTGCTAGGATGGCCACAATCAAGAGGCCATAGAGGCCAGTGCCCACACCGCCTGGAGCGATCTCACCCAGCAGCATGTTGAGGATGAGCAAGCCGCCGCCCAGCGGGGAATAGCTATCGTGCATGGAGTCCACCGCACCCGTCGAGGTACCCGTGGTGGACACGGCGAACAATGCCGAAGCGTCAATGCCAAGGCGCTGTTCGATACCTTCCATGTTGGCGCCTGCCAATTGGGAAGCACCGCCGACGAGGGTGTGCTGTGCCCAGGTCACTAGGACAACCATCACGGTCCACAGACCACCGGCAACGCCGAGCAGCGTCCACGCGTGCTTCTGCGATTTAAGCATCACGCCGTACGTGCGAATCATGCAGAAAGAGATGACGAGCAGGGAGAAGATCTCCACCAGGTTGGTAAAGCCCGTTGGATTCTCAAACGGGTGCGCCGAGTTAGCTCCGAAGATGCCACCACCGTTGGTGCCCAGCAGCTTAATAGCTTCTTGGCTGGCCACAGGAGCACGGGAGATATCCACGCCAGAGTCAGTGACCAGGTTGGATCCAAAGGTTTGCATGGTTCCGCCAAGGATGAGCACGGTGGAGATAATGAGTGACAGGGGAAGCAGGATGCGAACCAGACCACGGGTGAGGTCCACCCAGAAGTTACCTATGAGCTTCTGGCCATCCTGCGTTGCCGCCACGTCGCGCTGGTAACCCAGGTGGCCGATGCCACGGATCAACGCAACAGCCACGCACATGCCCACAGCAGCCGAGGCAAAGTTTTGTACGGTCAGGCCCAGCATCTGCGAAGCATTGGTCAGGGTGTCTTCGCCGGAATAGGACTGCCAGTTGGTGTTGGAAGTAAAGGAGGCCGCAGTGTTGAAGGCCATCCACGGCTCCACTGCGTCTTCGCGGGCGTTGCCAAAGCTTGGCAGCACTGCTTGGAGCCGCTGCACTGCGTAAAGAACCAAGACGGAGGCCAGGCTGAAGCCCAGCAGCGCACGAGTGTAGTTCTTGGCGTTATGGCCCCGGTTGGGGTCAACCCGCAAAATTCTGTATATGAGGCGCTCGACAGCCCAGTCTTTTTCAGAGGTATAGGTACGAGCCATCCAGTTACCAAGCGGCACATAAGCCGCCGCTAGAAGGGCAAAGAGGGCGAGGTACTGCGGTGCTACCGCCACAATGCTGGCGATCATGCGAAACGCTCCGGGTCAATAAGAGAAATGATGAGATAGGCCACGAGCGCGACAACAATAATGAGCCCGATAACCGCTGTGATGGTGTTCATGATTTACGCGTCTCCGTCCATAAACTCGTTGATGGCGGAGGGAGCGCTAAATGTAAGGACCACGATCACGATGACCAGAATGTCCAACATGTGGGAGAGACCCCCTTGGGTGAAAGCAATACAAGGTGTGCCCGGTGCCCCAGAGCATCGAGCGCCGGTGCTGGTGAGCACCTGCCGAGCATTGACGTTAGGCCCGCTCCCCCCTAGACCTACGGGTTATTTGCGGCATCTTTACACCCCTTGACCCCGATTTTTACGCTTTATTTACGGACTCCCTTACTTCCCTTCCGCTTTAGGGGAAATCAACGCATTCGTGATACGCGCCGTGCACAGCCTCCTCCCCTCCTCATCTGTAATGACGATCTCGTGGGAGCACAGCGTCTTGCCCAGCTTGATGGCGGTGGCCGTCGCCGTAACCAGGCCGGTGCGCCCGGAGGCGTGGTGTGTCGCATTGATGTCCACGCCCACGGCGACCTTGCCCAGCGTCGAAGCATGAATCACCGCCGCCCAGCTGCCGACGGCCTCGGCGATGCAGGCCATGGCACCGCCGTGGAGCAGACCGAAGGATTGGGTATTGCCCTCCACCGGCATGGTTGCTACCACCCGTTTAGCCGACTCTTCCAGGATTTCGACACCCATCTTCTTGTCCAGCTCACCCAACTGAATCTTCCAAACCTCTGCGGCCATGCTGCACTCCTTACTTAACCCTAGAAATGTGACGCAGACTATACTAGCCTGTATTTACTGACCAACCGTTCGGAAACTAATGGAAAGGCCAATCTTTTCGCTATGACTGAAGCCCTCGTCCCCAGCTACCTCTCCGGCCAGTGGCTCACCCCGGACAATCCCTCGCGCGTTGCTGACGTGCACGATGCCTCAACTGGGGACGTTGTCGCCCTAGTAAGCGCCGAAGGCCTCGACATCGCCGGCGCCATCGACTACGCCCGTAGCATCGGGCGCGAGGGACTACAAAAGCTCACCTTCCACGAGCGCGCCCTCAAGCTCAAAGAACTCGCGATCTACCTCCAAGATCACCGCGAGGAACTCTACGAACTGGCCAACCAGGCCGGCGCCACCAAGCGCGATAATTTCGTCGATATCGACGGCGGTATTTCCACCATGTTCACCTTCTCCTCGAAGGGCCGCCGCGAGATGCCTAACTCCACCGTCATGCCGGACGGCGAGGCGGAGGTCTTCTCCAAGGACGGCTCCTTCATCGGCCGCCATATCTACACCTCCATCCCTGGCGTTGCGGTCCAGATCAACGCCTTCAATTTCCCCGTCTGGGGCATGCTGGAGAAGTTTGCCCCAGCCTTCATCGCGGGCGTGCCCTCGATTGTTAAGCCCGCCACGCCGACCGGCTACATCACCGCGGCGTGTGTGCGCCTCATGATCGATTCCGGGATTCTGCCGGAAGGCAGTCTGCAGCTTATCTCCGGCTCCGCCCGCGACCTGTTGGATCACCTGGACTATCGCGATCACGTGGCCTTTACTGGCTCTGCTGATACTGCGAATACCCTGCGCGCACACCGCAACGTCATCGAGGGCGGCATCCAGTTCAGCGCGGAGGCGGACTCCCTCAACGCTGCCATTCTGGGCACCGATGTCACCGCGGATTCCCCGGAGTTCGACGCCTTCGTCAAGGCAGTCTTCGGCGAGATGACCTCGAAGGCGGGTCAGAAGTGTACCGCCATCCGCCGCGCCATCGTCCCGCATGCGCTTGTCGACGCCACCATTGAAGCCCTCAGCGCACGCCTGCGCGACAAGGTGGTCGTGGGCGATCCGCGCGATGCCTCCGCCACCATGGGCCCGCTGGTCTCTGCGGATCAGAAAGCTGACGTCGCGGAAGCCGTCGAGAAGCTCAAAGCAGGCGGCGGTGAGATTATCTACGGCGGCGAGGAGGCCGAGGGCGCCTTCTTTAACCCCACCATCCTGCGCTTTGCCGATAACCGCGCCCCAGCTGTCCACGACACCGAGGCCTTCGGCCCCGTCGTCTCCTTCCTGGGTTACGACTCCCCCGCCGAGGCCATCGAGCTCGCCGCCTTGGGCTCTGGCTCGCTGGTTGCCTCCGTTATTACGCATGACCCGCAGCTGGCACGCGAGTATGCACTCGGCATCGCCGCCCATCACGGCCGCCTGCACTTCCTCGACCGCGATGATGCGAAGACGTCTACCGGCCACGGCTCTCCCCTCCCGCACCTCGTCCACGGTGGCCCGGGCCGCGCCGGCGGCGGCGAAGAACTGGGTGGTGTGCGCGGCATCCTGCACTACATGCAGCGCACCGCCGTTCAGGGAACCCCGGACCACCTCACCGCCATTACCGGCCAGTGGCACCGCGGCGCAGCCGTGCAGCGCGTGACCCGCGCCGACGTGGAAAACGGCCAGGGTACCCACCCCTTCCGCAAGGACCTGGCCACTCTGCAGATTGGTGACCAGTTCGCCTCCGATCTGCGCCACGTCTCCCTCGAGGAAATCCTCGAGTTCGCGGAGAAGACCGGCGATACCTTCTACGCCCACACCGATGAGGAAGCCGCCACCGCCAACCCCTTCTTCCCGCGCCGCGTCGCACACGGTTACCTGCTGGTCTCCTGGGCAGCCGGCCTCTTCGTGGAGCCCGCACCGGGCCCGGTTCTGGCCAACTACGGCCTGGAGAACCTGCGCTTCATCACGCCGGTGACCTACGACGATTCCATCCGCGTGGAGCTCACCGCCAAGCGCATCACCCCGCGCGTGACCGATGACTACGGCGAGGTCTGCTGGGACGCCGTGCTCTACAACCAGGAGGACGAGATCGTGGCGACCTACGATGTCCTCACCCTCGTGGAGAAGGTCAACACGACCTACGCCTAGGCCACAACCTCGGCATAAAGATGATGCTGTGCGAGCCAAGTCACACAATCGAGTCCGGTTTCTTTTATCATTACTGTCATGAAAGAAACTACCTCAACCACTGGCTCCGTCATCATCGTCGGCAGCGGCCTCGCCGGCATGGTCGCCGGCTATGAGGCCCTCAAGGGCGGCAAGCACGTCATCTTCCTCGAACAAGAGAACCGCAACAACCTAGGCGGCCAGGCCTTCTGGTCCCTCGGCGGGCTGTTTTATGTCGACTCCCCCGAGCAGAAGATGATGCGTGTCAAGGATTCCGAAGAATTGGCCTGGCGCGACTGGGCCAACTCCGCCGACTATGACCCGGTGACCGAGGAAGACCGGCACGATTTTTGGGGCGCAAAATGGGGCCGCGAATACGTACGCTTCGCCGCTAATGAAAAGCGCGGCTACCTCAAGTCCTTGGGCCTCAACGTCCTGCCCACCATCGGATGGGCCGAGCGCGGTTCGGGCGATGCCTCCGGCCACGGTAACTCCGTGCCGCGCTTCCACCTCACCTGGGGCACGGGCCCAGAGGTCGTGCGCGTGTTCCGCGAGCCGCTCCTTAAAGCAGAAGAACAAGGCCAGGTCGAATTCCATTTCCGCCACCGCGTGGACGAGCTCGTCGTCGACAAGGACGACGCTGGCAGCCCGCGCGTCGTCGGCGTGCGCGGCAGCGTCCTCTCCCCCACCAGCCAGCCGCGCGGCGAGGCTAGTTCGAGGGATGTGGTCAAGCACTTCGAGCTGCGCGGCTCCGCCGTCGTCATCGCCACCGGCGGCATCGGCGGCAACCTGGACAAGGTCCGCCGCATGTGGCCGACTCAGCGCTGGGGCGAATGCCCGAAGGAACTGGTCACGGGCGTTCCCGCGCATGTCGACGGCCGCGGCATCGACATCGCCCAGCAGGCCGGCGCCTCAGTAGTCAACACCGACCGCATGTGGGCCTACACCGAGGGCATGACCAACTGGAACTCCATCTGGCCCGGCCACGGCATCCGCATCATCCCCGGCCCCTCGGCACTGTGGCTCGACGCCGAAGGCAACCGCCTGCCCACCAACCTCTTCCCCGGCACCGATAACCTAGCGGCCTTGGCCCACATTGGCCAGACCGGGCACGGTTACTCCTGGTTCGTGCTCAACCAGGCCATCGTGGATAAGGAGTTCATTTTCTCCGGCTCAGAGCAGAACCCGGATCTGACGGATAAGGAATTCAAGAAGCTCGCCGGCAAGCTAGGCCCCGGCACGCACGTGGCAGTCAAAGCTTTCATGGAAAACGGTATCGACTGGGTCGTGGAAGACAACCTGGAGGATCTCGTCACCGGAATGAACGAAATCTCTCCGGAGGGCTCCCCCACCATTGATGTAACCCAACTTAGGAAAGTTCTGGAAGATCGCGATTCCCAGCTGGATAATCCCTTCAGCAAGGACGCCCAAGTCAACTATCTCCGCGTGGCCCGCGGCTTCTTAGGCGACAAGCTCATCCGCGTTGCTCCCCCACACCGCATCCTCGATAACTCCAAGGGCCCTCTCATCGCCGTGCGCCTGAAGTTCCTGACCCGCAAGACGCTCGGCGGCCTGGAGACCAACCTGGACGGCCAGTGCCTCAACGCCGACGGTACGGTTCTGCCTGGCCTCTATGCCTGCGGCGAGGCCTCCGGTTTCGGCGGTGGCGGCATGCACGGCAAAAATGCGCTGGAAGGCACCTTCCTGGGCGGGTGCATCCACTCGGGCAAGCGCGTGGGCGAAGCGTTGGCGCGCGGCTAGCACTGTTTTCTAATACTGTCGGGCACTATGAACCTCGCTAGGAACGTCCGCATCGACGTGGAGAATCCCTTCTTCACCACCTCCCGCTTCGTCGCCGCCCCCGCGGAACTCACCGTGGGCGAGATGATGATCATTGTCCACGCCGCGCTCGGCCTTGAGCCCTCTCATCCGGGAATCCTCGTGGGCGAGGAAGGCACGCCGATCGACGTCCTCACCATCATTGACCAGGACTTTTTCGAGACCTTCCGGGAAGTAGCGCACTACCACCCCTCGGACGGCGCATGGAATATCAGCATCAGCGTGGCGGACACCTCGCGCGTCGTCATGGGGCTGCCAGCCCTCATCGCCGGTGAGGGCCCCGATCTGATGAGTGAGCTGGGCAGTGCCGAGGCGATGTTCAAGGTAGTCCTCGATGTCCAGGCGACTATGGCCTACATGGCTGTTCCTACCGAGAGCATGGAGCGCATCTTCGCGCTCTTCCCCAACTACACACTGGACCAAATCCACCAGCGCCTCACCACCTTCTTCCCGCCGGCAGTGGCGCAGCGCCTCGCCACCATGGGCACGGAGGCCGCCAACCTGGAGGGCGGCACCAAGCCCGCACTGCCTGGGGATCTCCCCCTGGATCCTTTCCGCTCCACACCCTTCGAGGACATCCCGGTGCCCTCCTCGGAGATGCTGGAGGAATGGCGCGCGGAAATCCACGAGGCCTACCCGGAGCTGCGGCCCGACTATGAGCTGCCGGCGCTTGACGACGCCACCGCTCACCACGTAGGCCAGCGTATACGCGAATACCTCGAGGTCATCGAGGAATATCCACGCCTGACCGGGGCCGGCTACCTCAAGCAGGCGGCTGTCGCGCGCCTCAAGGAAGGGCTGAATAGCCCCAATGATTTTGATGACGTCAAGCGCGAGGACTACCACCAGCCGCTGTTGAACCTGCGCGGATTCCTCACGGACTTGGATTGGCTCAAGACCACAACGACGCAGATCAAGCTCACCAAATATGGCCGCAAGGCCATGAGCGATCCGCTCTGGGCAACGCAGGTCATCATGAACAACATCCCTTATGCCTACGCCGAACCGGAGGGCATTCCTCAGCTCTCCTTCGAACTAGTCCACCTATTGCGCGGTGAGTGGGAGTTCAATCCGGAATACGACTACACGCACGCCATCACCCGCGACCTGCTGTTCACGCTGGGCATTCTCGAGGATGACTCCACGTTCCCTGACATCACCGATGGGTGCCAAGGCTTCCTCGGCGAAATCATCACCAAGGTGCGCAAGGAGCTGAACCAAGAGCTGGACTAGTTCCAAGTCGCGACCTTGTAGACGCCACTAATGACACTGCTACCTAGTATTGTTCGGCGGTGGGGTGGGGTTGTTCCACGCTAAATCCGCCTAGGACAGGAAGGCGTCCTGCAAAAGGCATCTGGCAAAAGGCATCTTTGGGTCTAAAAACGCCATCTGCACTGAGTAAATGGCGTTTTTGGCCGCGAAAACGCCTTATGACAGATGCCTTTTGTCAGACGCCCTTTGTCAGTTACCTCCCGCATGTCGATGGAAACACGCAGACGTCGCGCTGCGAGGGGAGTGACGAAGGTACACGCCTAGGCGCAAAACTGCCCTAACTGACGATTTTCCCCACGATCATTCGCTGGAAGGCGCTGGTTTCGTCAACTAGGGCAGTTGGGGCCCTGATCTATCGGGGCCCGTTGGTTTTATTTGACCACCAGGTTGACCATGCGGCCCGGCACGTAGATCTCCTTGACCACGTTCTTGCCCGCCGTCAGCTCAGCGATGCGCTCATCTTCCTTGGCAATACCCACGACGGTGGCTTGGTCAGCGTCGGCAGGCACCATCACGCGTGCCTTGACCTTGCCGTTGATCTGCACCGGAACCTCAATCTCGTCGTCGACGAGGTACTTTTCTTCGAACTCCGGGAAGGACTCGTAGGTGATGGTCTCTTCATGGCCGAAGCGCTTCCACAGCTCTTCCGCGATGTGCGGGGCGACAGGGGAGACCAGCTGGGCCAAGGGCTCCACGGCGGCGCGCGGAGCGCCCTTCGGGTAGGCCTTGGTCAGGTAGTTCACGTACTCGATGAGCTTGGCCACCACGGTGTTCAGGCGCAGGTTCTCGTAGTCATCGCGCACGCCGGCGATGGTGCGGTTGAGGTGCTTCAGGTCATCCTCGGAAAGCTCTGCGTCCGTCGTGCACAGCTCGCCGGAGTTCTCATCGATAGCCAGGCGCCACAGGCGCTGGAGGAAGCGCTGCGCACCGACGACGTCCTTTGTTGCCCACGGGCGGGAGGTATCCAGCGGGCCCATCGACATCTCGTAAACACGCAGGGTATCGGCACCGTACTCGTTGCAGATGTCATCCGGGGCCACGGCGTTCTTCAGGGACTTGCCCATCTTTCCGTACTCCTGGTTAACCTCTTCGCCGTTGTAGAAGAACTTGCCATCCTTCTCCTCAACCTCGGCGGCTGGGACGTAGACGCCACGGGAATCGGTGTAAGCGTAGGCCTGGATGTAGCCCTGGTTGTAGAGGCGGCGGTAGGGCTCCTTGGAGCTCACGTAGCCCAGATCGAAGAGGACCTTGTGCCAGAAGCGCGAGTAGAGCAGGTGCAGCACGGCGTGCTCAACGCCACCGACGTAGAGGTCAACGCCACCCGGGTCGTTGGCACCGTGCTCGTCTGGGCGCGGGCCCGTCCAGTAGCGCTCGTTCTCAATATTGCAGAAGATCTCGTCATTCGTCGGATCGATGTAGCGCAGCTGGTACCAGGAAGAACCTGCCCACTGCGGCATGACGTTGGTATCGCGGTAGTAGGTCTTGGGGCCATCGCCCAGGCCCAGGTCCAGTTCCACCTCAACCCACTCGCGGGCCTTGGCCAGCGGCGGCTGCGGGGAGGAATCGGCATCATCCGGGTCGAAGGACACCGGCTTGTAGTCTTCTACCTCTGGCAGCTCGATGGGCAGCATCGACTCCGGCAGCGGGTAGGCCTGGCCGGCCTCGTCATAGACGATGGGGAAGGGCTCACCCCAGTAGCGCTGGCGAGCAAACAGCCAGTCACGCAGCTTGTACTGGATCTTCTCGCGGCCCACGCCCTGTTCCTCCAGCCACGGGATGATGGCGGCGATGGCCTCGTCCTTGGACATGCCGTTGATGTCCAGGGAATCGTTGGCGGAGTTCACGGCCTTGCCGGACTCGGTATAGGCCTCCTTGGTGATGTCGCCGCCAGCGACGACCTCCGTAATGGGCAGGCCAAAGACGGTGGCGAACTCGTAGTCACGGGTATCGTGCGCCGGGACCGCCATGATGGCGCCGGTGCCGTAGCCGGTCAGGACGTAGTCCGCGATGAAGATCGGGACCTTCTTGCCGTTGACCGGGTTGGTGGCATAAGTGCCCAGGAAGACGCCGGTCTTTTCCTTGTTCTCCTGGCGCTCCAAATCGGACTTCGCGGCGATGGAAGCACGGTAGGCCTCCACGGCCTCCTTCGGATCATCGTGGCCGAAGGTCCAGCGCTCGTCGACATCATCCTCGTAGGGGATGGGGGAGAGGAGGGCGTCGACAAGCTCGTGCTCCGGGGCCAGCACCACGTACTCCGCGCCGAAGAGGGTATCCGGGCGGGTGGTGAAGACGTCGATGTTGTAGCCCTCAGCGTGGAAGGTGACCTCCGCGCCGCGGGAGCGGCCAATCCAGTTGCGCTGCATGGACTTGACCTTCTCCGGCCAATCCAGAAGCTCCAGGTCATCGAGCAGGCGGTCGGAGTAGGCGGTAATGCGCATCATCCACTGGCGCAGGTTCTTGCGGAAGACCGGGAAATTACCGCGCTCGGACTTGCCCTCCGCGGTGACCTCCTCGTTGGCCAACACCGTGCCCAGGCCCGGGCACCAGTTCACGGTGGAGTTGGACAGGTACACCAGGCGGAATTCGTCGAGCGCGTGGCGCTGCTCTTCCTTGGTCAGATCCGCGTAGTAGCGACCATCCTTGGTGGTGCGCTTGCCCACCTCAAGTTCCTTGATGAGCTCAGAAATCGGGCGCGCCTTCTGCTGCTCCTCATCGAACCAGGAGTTATAAATCTGCAGGAAGATCCACTGCGTCCACTTATAAAACTCCGGGTCAGTCGAGGCCACCGAGCGGCGCGGATCATGGCCCAGGCCCAGAAGGCCCAGCTGGCGGCGCATATTCTTGATATTCGCCTCCGTCGTGGTGCGCGGGTGCGTACCCGTCTGGATGGCGTACTGTTCTGCCGGCAGACCGAAAGCGTCATAGCCCAGCGTGTGCAGGACGTTCTTGCCCAGCATGCGTTGATAACGCGCGTAGGTATCCGTAGCGATATAGCCCAGCGGGTGGCCCACGTGAAGGCCCGCGCCGGAAGGGTAGGGGAACATGTCCTGGATGTTCATCTTCTCCGCGGGAAGTTCCTTACCCTCCTCCGCGAGCGGCCCAACTGGGTTCGGCGCATTAAAGGTGCCGTTATCCTTCCAGTACTGCTGCCAGGCACTTTCGATCTGCGCGGCGAGCTCCGGCGTGTAGCGGTGGGTGGTGTTATCGCTCGGGTTAGTCATGGTTAGACAGTGTAGTCACCGCACGGACATCTCCCCAGTTAGACCCAGCTAGGCCGCAATTCCGTTCCGCAGCGCGGCCACGCAACTGACGACGCCCCCCTTGTCCCCTCTAAGCTCTGCCACTAAAATCACCATTGTTCTACTGTTCTACATTTAACTTTTTACAGTCACCAGCCAATAAGGAAAGGCGGTTGGAGCAATGACCAACATTTCTTTGCGCGAACTCAACCAGCGTTCTGGCCACATCGTTCGCGAAGTTGCCGCTACAGGTCAAAGCGTGGTCATCACCGACCGCAATCGGCCCATTGCTCGCGTTGTTCCCATTTCATCTCTAGATAGCCCCGTGGAGCAGTTAGTAGCTGCCGGAATCCTGAGCCACAACCCGAAGCCTTACTCACAGCCAAGCACCACAGACTATCTGCCTTCCGGGACAGACGTTGTATCGCTACTGGATAGGGAAGACCGCTTGTGATGATCTACGTCGACACTTCGGCACTAGCGAAGTTGGCCTTGCCCGAGCGCGAAAGCTCCGAAGTCGCTGCACTCCTTGAAGGCCAGCAACTGTTTTCTTCTGCACTCATTGACATCGAGTTATCTAAAGTGTGGCAGCGCAGTGGCCTCACCGGCGCCGGTTACCGGAAGTTCACGGAGGGGGTCTCCAAAGTTGGCATCAGCGATGAGGTCATTCGTCGAGCTTGCTCGCTGACCGGCGTTCGCTCCCTGGATGCCATCCACCTGGCGAGCGCCTGTCTTCTCCGCGACGCTGGCCTCACCCTGACCTTTTTCACCTACGACAAACAGCTCCACGCCGCTGCCCAGTCTCAAGGTTTTGCTGTCTTTCCCTCGCCACAGTGACGACCACCAATACAAGTCTTGGGGGTACCTCTACGTCGTCTTCACTACCAACCCGACTTAGGCCAAATTGGTGCGGAACAACTCCACCCCGCCGTCGAAAAATGCAAGGTAGCAGCGTCAAGAGTGACGTTGCGGCACCTGCCCGATGACCTAAGTCGGGACACAACGACCGTTCCCGTAGAACACTGTACGCATCTTCGCGAAGCGGATTACCTTCTTTGCTCCCCTCGCAGCGCGCAACGTCTGCGCGCCTCCATCGACCTGCAGGAGGCGTCTGACAAAAGGCAGCGGTCTCAAGCAAGTCGGTGCTCACCCACCCCATGACCCAAGTCGGGACCAGTAAAAGTCCTGGGGTAGCCCTACATCGTCTTCACTACTAAACCTTCTTCACCACAGCAGGCTTCAGCTTCATCGCGCCAAAACCATCAATCCGGCAATCAATGTTGTGGTCTTCCTGGCCGGTGCCGGCGTCGAAGTTCAGGCGGATGCCGCGCACCTTCGTGCCGGCCTTCAGCGGCTGCTGCGCGCCCTTGACCTTAAGGGTTTTGGTGATGGTGACCGTGTCGCCGTCAGCAAGCGCGTTGCCCACGGAGTCGACGATGGTCGGTTCGCTTCCTTCCGAGGCCGAAGCATCAGCAGAGTCGGCGGAGAACTCGTGCGCACACTCCGGGCAGACGATAAGCGGCGGCATTTCGTAGGTGTACTCAGAGGAGCATTCGGGGCAGGGCGGCAGAGTTGCGGCCGAAGTATCAGACATAGGGGAGAGTTTAACCTGCGTAGCACGAAAAGATGATCCTTCTCTCATTTCTTTGATTGATACCCGGGTGGGGTATAGGCTTGGGTCAACACAATCGGACCCATTCGGAAGACTTATGAAACGCCTCATCGCCCTCACCACTGCCTGCGCCGCAGCCATCGCCCTGTCCGCCTGCTCCACGGAGAGCCCCGTCCCGAGCGAAGCCTCGAAGAGCGCCGCTTCCAGCACCGACATCCAACAGGTGCCTGCCGAGGAGATCCTCGCCGAGTTCGATCTCGAAGGGTTGGATGGCCAGGAAATCGTGGACAAGCTGGACCGCCAGTCCAAGGACGAGCGCAATAGCGATCTCCTCGCATCCGTGCGCCCGAACGAGCTCATCCTCGCTACTGAACAGGGTCAGGCCTCCCTGCCGCTGCCGGAGGACAAGTTCTACCTCTCTATTGCGCCGTACCTCTCCCGTACGCACGACTGCTTCAACCACTCCCTGACCACCTGCACCGGTGAGCTCAGCCAGGAAGACATCCACGTCACCATCACGGATTCCGAAGGAAATGAGCTAGTCAACGAAGACACCACGACGTTCGACAACGGCTTCATTGGCTACTGGCTGCCGGCCGACAAGAAGGGCACCATCACCATCGAGCAGGACGGCAAGACCGGCGAGGTTCCCCTGGATACCTCTGACGAAGGCGGTACCTGCGTGACCACGCTGCAGATGGCATAATCTGCCCATTCACTCACCACGGTGAATCCCACCTCCTGGGGTTCACCGTTTGTCGTTTTATGGTGTCCACGCAGTGCTTGCCGACGTCAACAGTGTTCTGGGCAAGTCCCCATACGGCCACTCCCTGAAGAAATCTCCGAGCAGGCAATTGACCACAACAAGTCCGCTGGTGTCGTCAACTCTGTTCCTTTTAGCCACGCCACCCCGTCGGCGCCGGCTTCTTAGGCGCAGGCGTTGTGGCTGCCCTGCTCGGCGCCATCGCCGCATTCCTGCAGTCTGTCGGCGTGGTCAAGGCTGACTTCTCCGCTCTGCAGAAGATGTTCCGCTAAGCACTACAGCACTATGCACTAAAGGATGCGCTGAGCATTCAGCCCCCCACGTCGGCCCTCCGCTTCGGAAGCGGAGGGCCGACTGCGCTTACTGGGAGGACTCCATTAGGCAGTCGTACAGGAAATCCATCAGCGTTGTGGCGTCATCGGATCGGAACAGTTCATCGAGGGCAAGGTTGAATTCCAGCCTTCTCGCATTAGGGATATTAAGTGCTGCGTAGCCATTGCTCATCAAGAGGCCTGACGCCACAAGCCGTGCGGTTCGCTTGTTTCCATCGAAATAGAACTGGCTACGCGTGGCTGAGCAGAAATAGGCCAACGCTTGCTCGACTGGGTTTTCAAGCCCTTGGAGGGACACCAGCAAATCGGCATGAGCTTCACCCAATTCATCAGCAGGGTCGAAAGGGATGAACCCGCCATCCATGAGCCGCACTCCACCGCCATCTCCCTCCACGTGCCCTTCACCACGGAAAAGACCAGCGTCCAGGGCCTCGTTCCTTGCAAGCACGGCATGGAGTGCATCACTGATGCCTTTGTCCACCGCGAATTCTTGTTGGCTAACCAGCTCATGGAGCAAGTTGAAAGCCTCCGACAAGTCCAAGATCTGTTGCTGTTCAGCAAGTGCTTTCCCACCCACAGTGACGCCATCGAGCAACGTACGGACTTCTGGGAGGGTGAACGTGTTTCCTTCCAGCGCGGCAGCGTTCCACACCAAGTCAGGAAGTTGCTTGGTTAATCGAAATAACGCACGGTCAGTCCCCAACTCCGAAACGTGCGGCCGCTCATGGTGCTCCCAGCTCACTCGGCTCGTTGCTCTTCTCATCACCTATGCCCCTCCGATGTAGTTTTCTGCGCACACATCAATGGCAAGCTGATGCGGTGAGACGTAGTGTATTCCTGATTCCTTTGTTGCGCCCGTTAGCTCTTCACCAGCCACTGGCACGAGGGTGATCCCTCCGGATACGGGCTCAGAACTGGCACGGATCCGAGTGGGCAATGAAGACACGATGTCTGCTGGATTTGTGCACCAGATCAATGTTGATTGAGGTTCTTCTTCACCTGCGATCTGCCCCGCGACTCGTTGCGCTGCAAAAGCACCCGACATCGCCCAAGTTTGCCCACTCGCATCAACCGCTGAAGCAATCGTTATGGGATTTGACGGTAAGAAGTGGAGAGCCCCGTGGCGGCCATATGGGTTGGAGGCCCACGCGGCCCGTTCCATGAGAGCCTGGTAGCTGCCACCGACGGCCGCAGCGTCACCCCACTGCACAAAGCGGTCAATCCAGGCTTTAACGTCTGGTTCTTCGCTGCTGAGCTCCCCCAGGAGAACTCGGGCGGCTGTCGCGGCGGCGGCATCGCTCATGCGGTGTACCTGTACGGAAACCTCGTATCCGAGCACGCGCATTACCTTCTCCAACCCAGCCAAACTCGGTTGAGCTGTCCCACGCAACCACAGATTGAGCGTATTTCGTGACACTCCCGAGCGCCGCGAGATTTCGCTAAGGCTCAGCGGGCTTTTCTTGAGGAGTTGTAATGGGTCCATAGCCCCACTATAGCCAGCTGTCCTATGCTTAGGACACTTGTCCTACCGTTAGGACAATCAAGCCCTCTACCAGCGACATGGCAACAGCACCCCACGGTGTCCTATGATGAAAAAAATGAGCGCGGAGATCTATTCACTTCCCACAACGCCGTTGGTCACCACTGATTTCATCGAACAGGGCCCCCGGATTTCACTGCGCCGGGGAAGCAACATCCTCATGCTTCAGCTGCCCGCTACGTACCCCGAAGCGGACCTGACGGACCCACGATGGGTAGTTAAGTCCCATTTCATCGATCGCCCCCACTCGGTGCGTGAATTCGCCACCGAAGAGCCGCTGGAAGTCGGCATCCCCGGGCCTTTTACCCGCATCGAGGTAACCCTGCGCGATGGCGATGAGGACCTCATCGAGACCGTCACCTTCACCGGCATCACCGATGAAGCACCCTTCATCGTCTATGACCGCACCACCCTCATCGCGCCGCAGGGCACGCTCGAGGATGCCGAGCCGCTGGGCATCTGGGCCGGCTGGGAAGTGGGCCCGCTGCCGGAGCAGGTCCGAGTGCCGCAGAGGGAACCGGTGGACGTCGCCAAGCACGGCGATTTTGAGTGGGACTTTGACGTCGCCATCCTGCCCAACGCCCGGGGCCTCGACAACGAGCCCGTGTTCACCAAATCGCCGCGCGTGCACCTCATTGCGGAAGGGGAGTGGCGCATCGATCTCACCTACGCGCCCCTCGGCGGCGAGCAGGAGGAGATTTCGGAGCAGACTTTCGACGCAGGCATCGCCGAGCCTTTCCCGGGTGACCTCTACGAAGACCCGTGGGTGGGCCGCTACAAGGTGTCGCTGTGGCACGACGAGGAGCTTGTCGACGTCCGCTTCATCTCCCTCGCCGAGGGCCTCCACATGCGCGCCACCAACGACGGTCCGCGCGGCATGGATTTCCGCATCATCGATGCTCTCGGCGCGCACTCGGCCTTCAGCTACACGTTAGCCTCCCCGCCGAAGAAACCCATCGCGTTGGAGAAGGGCCTGCGCACCTTCGAGGACACCGAGGTCTCGCGCCGCGAGGTCGTGGCCAGCGAGGCCGGCTATGAACTGGAATTCGATGTCTGGCCCGAGGCCCTGTTCAGCCGCGTCAAGCGCATCGGCCTGGAGCCCACCGAGCACTCCGATAAGCCGGTGATTTTTGCCGGCCAGCTCGATCAGGACGATATGTTCACCGTCCACTCGCCGCGCCCACTGCCGCTGGCGAAGTTCGTCACCATCGACGGCCGGCAGAAAATCAAGGAACTGGCGCGCACCTCAAAGACGACGCAGGCGGTCACCAGCCTCGCCGTCCCCAACGCCGCGCTGGCCAACGCCGTGCGCAAGCAACCAACGGCTGAGCTCTTCCTCATGTGGTCCACACTGTCCTACGAAGATTACCTGGACTCCCTCCCGGCGGGGGAGCGCGAGGCTCACCAGGCCCGCAGCTTGGAGCGGCGCATCGTCGAGTACGAAGCTTCCGCATCCACCAGCCTGATCTATGCGGCGCTGGCCACTGTCCGAAAGTCCCCGTTCGTCAGCCGCGGCCTGCTCAACGGCGATGAGATTATCATTGAGCAGAACGCAGAACCGCAGGCAGATTTAGTAGGCTGGGCCTGGCCATTGGCCGAGCCCACCGTAGCGCCCACCCAACTCACGCCCACCGAAGAGGGGTTTGAACTGCCCGCGGAGCTTGCTGAGCATGGCTCGCTGCTTGTCGACGTCCGCGAGCTCCGCGCCTCCTCCAACCTTGCTGCCCCTGCTCGCCCCTCCAGCGCCTCCATCGTGGTCACGCCGGAAGGCTCGCCGGCGGCGCTCGCATCGAAGGACTGGACCCCGGAGCAGCTCTGGGGCACCTTCCGCGCGCTTCATGTGCTCTCGCAACGCAGCCCGAATCCGAAGCTGCAAGCGATGTTCGACAGCACGATCGACCGCCTGCGCGCCCAACCGGAGGCTGCGGTCCACGCCCTAGCGCGGACCGGCGTCAGCGTGAACCAGCAGGCCCGCTCGCTTGCGCGCACGCGCTTGTTCCACTCGCCGCTGGAGCCCACTGCCGAGTCCAGCTCCGATAGCTACCTGGATCTTCTCCTCGATCCTTCAGCCAGCGAGAACCCCGAGCTCACCGCCGTGCGCGAGACCGGCGCCGATGGCCTGACCCGCCCGATGCTGCTCAATGCTGCGACCATTCACAGCCCCACACCGCCCGTCGATGACCTGATGGGGGAGGCCGGCCGCGTCGCCGCGCTGCGCGAGTGCTTTGCCAACAACGGCGCCCTCGATGCGCTGGGCACCATCGAGCACCTGCGCAAGGACGCCACGGCACTGGCCTCGCTGGTGCAAAACGCGGGCGTTGACATGTCCGTCAACCACACCCTCATCGCGTTGGGCGCCTTTGCCAGCGGAAACACCGCCGACGAGCTCAATGCAGCGGCCTGGATGCCCTATATTTCCTATGCCTTCGCCCTAGCCTCCCGCGCTGCGGCGAATGACATCATCATGGAAAGCCCCCTGCTCAAGGAGGACATGCCCATGCTTGCCGACGTCCTCCCGCTCGCCCCCCGCCTCTTCTTCTACGACCTCGTGACTGCGGAGGCGCTCTTCCACGATCGCGACCTGTAAGCCCGTGAGGTGTGCCACAATGGGTGAGCATGAAGGTTATCTCCACGAACGTCGCTGTCCGCCGCCCCGAGCCGCACGGGCGGCACGAGTACACGGGCATCGATAAGCAGCCACGCCCCTTCCTGGACCTGGAGATACCCGGGCCCAACTACGGTGACGGCTCCGGCGTAGTGGGGGATTCCATCGGTGACCACGCCCACCACGGTGGTGCCGAGAAGGCCGTGTATGCCGTGGCCCGTGAGGAGCTCGATTACTGGGAGGGCACGCTCAACCGCGTGCTGCGTGATGGCTACTTCGGGGAGAACCTCACCACAGAAGGGATTTCCTGGCCGAATATGCTGATCAACCAGCGCATTCAGGTGGGGGAGTGCGTGCTCGAAGTGTCTATCCCGCGCACGCCCTGCGCCACTTTCTCCGGCTGGATGGACGAGCCCGGTTGGCTCAAGTCCTTCACGGAGCGCGGCGATTGCGGTTCCTACCTGCGCATCATCGAGCCTGGCCGCATCACTCCTGGCGATGAAATTACGCTTATCGGCCGCCCCGACCATGACATCACCATGGGCATGGCCTTCGCAGCCAAGATGGGGGACAAGGAGCTAGCCCGGCGCGTCGTGGACGCCGGCTGCCTTGCCGCAGTCCACCACGATCAGCTGGTTAAGCGCCTGCAGCCCCGCGGTTAGCTAGCCATTCATAGGTTGTCGCTTGTGAACCGCGCGTGCCATCCATACGCACGAATCGTGCCTTCACCAGTGACTTCAGCGCATATCGGACCTGCGCTCGAGTAAGGTTTGTGGCTGTTTCTATTTCGCCGATAGACAGCGGTTGTGCCGCCGTACGCAGCGCCTCCGCTACGCGCGGGGCGTTAACACCCAGGCGTTCCAAGGTCACTGGTGCATCCACTCGTCGTTCCGGGCCGGTGCCTGATTCCTCCTTGCGTAGTGGCTCCCAGATACGGGCCTCTCCACGAGTGTCCGGCCGCCACATTTTCACCGTAAATTGCACGCCAGAATCTATCAGGTCAGGCTCCGGTAGTCCTTGCTCTCGCGCGGCATCCAGCATGAGCTGCACGCCGCCGCCTTCGCCCTCAATAACAAAAGAGCCATCGTCTGCTTTGAGATATCGGCACAGTCTATAGAGCCGCTGGTTAATCTCCTGGCGCGCCAGATCTCTCGACTTCAGCTGTTCAACCGTCAGATCCCGTAGGCCTCCTGGACTGGAGATAACCATCTTGTCCGGTAATAGGCGGACATCAATCGATTTACCCGCACCCAACGTATTTGGCCCAAGATCACGGTGCACCAATGCATTAGCCACGGCCTCTCGAATGGCCGGAAGGGGAAGTTCAGGAACTTCCACCATTGATCCATCCTCTCGATATCGCCGTACGGCGGCTAAACGTTGCCTTACCCATCCCATTACCGAGTTCAACAGCACCGGAACGGGCCCCTCAAAGGTCTCCAACCCCAACACTCGCCCGTGCTTCGAACCATTTGGTAGCCTTTGCGCCACCGTTACTGCTAAGGAGGGAAAATGCCCTTGGGGATAGAAACCCAGCGCATACAGGCCAGCAAGCGTCAGCTCTCCAGTCGCGGTCGTCACCGCTAGCGCCCGTAAGACGTCCTCATCTTGAGTAAGTCCCGATAGTCGCCGATTCTTTTTCCGCGCCTGAACCAAGAAATCTTGCACCACGTCGCTATCTAGGTCTGCAAGGCTCGTGCCTTCCACAATCGTCGTGTCATAGGACACTGCCTCTTCGGCATGCAGCTTTGCCACGTCCATCATGCGCAGCTCCGAGGCACTCATACGGTAGTCCCCATCAGCCATTCGAAGATACGCTTCTCCCCTGTAGATAGCAGGCTTATCAATAATCGGAAGACCCGTAACCTCCGCAATCACGACATGCGTGCCATCTATTGCCACACTGTCGGTATGCACTGTGACTGGAGGAGTGATGGCATGACGCGCCTGCGAGGCCAGAGCAGCCTCCATCTCCGAAGGATTCTCAATGCCAGTGACAATGAATCCTTCCTTCTCATTGACACCGAGAATGATAAGGCCGCCACTCGGCATGTTTGCGAACGCGCACAATGTCTGCGGTAGAGAGTCCGGAATGCCCCCTTGAGCGGTTTTGACCTCGACTGTTGTTGAATCACCGCCGCGCAACTCAAGCTCAGCCAATAGCTCTCTCAGCTGATTCTCGGACCAATTGTTCACGATGAATACCCGCCCTCAATGTTAACAATGACGGCTCAATGCTAACTTCATTCCTCTTCAATGACAAGAGTTCTCATTGATCTTCCCATTGAGGTGTCATTGATATTCTCATTGAGGCCAAATTATGGCCCTGAAACCCCGTATGTTTAAGCTTTATCTAGCGCATAAACCGCAATGAGTGGTTGGATAAGAGTTATCCAACCACTCATTTGCTGTCTGACGAATGGATAGCCTCTACAAGCCTCACTACGTTACCGAGAGCTGGATCCCCGAATCAGGCTCCGGCATTCCCCGGCGCGATAAGGCCGGAGGCCCTTTTTAGGTCTATGTCCCTGACCATTTTGTAAATAAGGCATGGAGTTTTCCCCAGAGCTCACCAGCCGGGCAGCACGTATCGAGCGAGAGATCTTGGATCGCAACCGTCATGCTGCTTCTGGCCAGTTGGAGTCTGTGGCCCGCTTACTCATGCGTTCTGAGACCATTTCTTCCTCACGCATTAAAGGTATTGCGCCCAACGTCGACAAGGTTGTCCTCGCGGAACTCGCCCAAAAGGAGGAAGTCCGCGGCTTTAAGGAAAGCGCGGAAGAGGTTGCGCGTAACCTCACCGTTCTGTGTTCCATTGAGAAGAGCTTTGCCACCGAACCAACATCTCCATCGGCCTTCTTGAAAAGCTCCAAAGAGAGTTGATGGGGGAGAAGGGCTCTATCCCCACTGGTCTTCGCACTATTCAGAACTGGATTGGTGGAAGTAACCACACACCCATTGGGGCCGAGTTCATCCCAGCGCCCCCAGGCCTAGTCCATGATCTCGTGGACGACTTATGTCTTTACCTCGATGGCGCTTCGCACGGTGCTCTCATCCAGGCCGCAATTGCTCACGCTCAGTTTGAAACGATTCATCCCTTTGCAGACGGCAACGGGTGTTCAGAAGACTGAAATGGTAGCGGTGTGGTG